>CAYVNK010000095.1:0-1513 GCA_964452885.1 uncultured Gammaproteobacteria bacterium | reverse complement strand
TTTATTAATAATTTGAAAATGGAGAGCTGATTCCGAAATGTATGCGACCAGTACATTTCCTTGACAAAACTATTAAGTATCGATTATCATCTATGGATATGAGCGATAGTTTTTGCTGTCCTTTGGCCATGCCGCAAATGGCTGACCCTTCCCGGAGAAAGATTTATGAGTTTTTATCAATGGCGGGGGAGAAAACCGTTTCCGAATTGACGGCTGTCGTGAGGTTGAAACAGCCAACGGTTTCCTACCATTTGAGACAGATGGAGAAAGGAGGACTTTTGACAAGCAGAAAAGAAGGAAGAAAGGTTTATTATTCGGTTAAAATGGGCTGTCTGGAGGGTGGGGCGTGTTTTGGAGGATAAATAATTTTCAATTTGACCCTGCCTGCCGGCAGGCAGGAATTTGAAATGATGAAAGTTTATTTAGATTATGCGGCGACAACTCCGGTTTTGCCGGAAGTGGTTGAGGTGATGAAGCCATATTGGTCAGAGAAATTCGGCAACGCTTCGAGTTTGCATTCTTGGGGCAGGGAAGGCCGAATGGCAGTTGAAGAATCGCGGGAGAAAATTGCCCAAATTTTGAATTGCTCTCCCGAAGAAATTATTTTCACCGGGACGACAACGACCAGTGATAATCTGGCTATTTTAGGCGTTGCTACAAGCTACAAGCTACAAGCTACAAGCTATCCCCATTTGATCACTTCCCAAATTGAACACCATGGGGTTTTGGATACTTTTAAAAACTTAGAGAAAAGAGGATTTGAGGTGACTTATTTACCGGTAGATAAATATGGGCTGATTAATTTAGGAGAACTGAAAGAAGCGATCAGGCCGGAAACCGTGTTGGTTTCCATTATGTCTGCCAATAATGAAGTGGGAACGATAGAACCGATTGAACAAATTAGGGCCAAACTTGGGAAGAAAATTATTTTTCACACTGATGCCGCCGCCACCGCAGAATATCTTCCCTTGGATGTCAAAAAGCTGGGAGTGGATTTAATGACTTTGGGGGCGCATAAATTCGGCGGGCCAAAAGGCGTCGGAATTTTATATATTAAAAAAGGGATAAAAATTTTCCCGATTACTTTTGGCGGTCATCACGAACAAGGACTTTGGCCGGGAACGGAAGCGACTCCTTTAATTGTAGGAATGGCTAAAGCACTGGAAATAATTCAAGACTCAAGACTCAAGACTCAAAGCATTGTGACGAAATTACGGGATAAATTGATTAAAGGAGTTTTGGAAAAAGTTCCAGAAACAATTTTAACCGGACATCCGCAAAAAAGACTGCCGGATATTGCGAGCTTTGTTTTTAAAGGAGTGGAAGGAGAAGCGATTTTATTAAGACTAGATGCTGAAGGAATTGCGGTTTCTTCCGGTTCAGCCTGCACTTCCGGAGACTTAAAGCCTTCGCATGTTTTATTGGCTATGGGAATTCCGGAGGAAGAAGCGCACGGATCGATTAGGTTTTCGTTGGGAAGAAAGACGACAGAAGAAGAAATTGATTATGTATT
>CAYVNK010000094.1:0-1546 GCA_964452885.1 uncultured Gammaproteobacteria bacterium | reverse complement strand
GATCAATTGAAAATAGATTCTTATTTGGGGTTTTCCGTTATCAGAGCCGCTGAAATCAAAACAATGCTGACTCTTGGCTTAAAGGATAGGTACAGCACCGAGGCTCTAAAAATTATGAATCAACACTTGGGAGAGTTATCTAAACTTCTTCAGGTTCCGGTAACCTCCGATCGGTATTTATTTAGGGCCAGGAGATTATTGGATAATATAAACGTTATTCAAAGTAGTTTTAATAATGAGGTGGCAAGTGCCGGGTTTGGGAAGAGAGACCAGGATTTTAGTCAGGAAATGTTGGACGCGCTCTGGAATATTAAGGAACTTAAAAACTTATTTCCTGTTATTTTCGATCGGCACACTCTGGAGACAAATAAGGTTTATTATTTAAGATTTCTTGACGAAGGAGATTATCAAGTTTTTTTGGACACAACCTCTTTGCCCAGAGACCTGAATGGGAAGTTTATTCTTCCGGATGATATTTTATACAAAACCAAAGAAGGGGAATTTCATCTTTCCCTCGAGGATGGTTTCCAAAATTTTCTGAAATTAAACTTGCCGACAGATATTAAGGAAGGGGAGATCACCTTAAAGTTTTCAGAGCCGGTCAATTTACTGGAAACACAAAAATCAAGTGTCGAAGAATCTGTATCAGGAAAGATAAATTGTCTGGTTGGAAAAATTAACGGCTACACGCCGACCAAAAAATATCGATTTGAAATTAAGGTTTCTCAAGGTGATCAATTTTTACGGATGTACATTAAAGACATGGAGGGTAAAAGAAAAGGGAAAAGCGACTATCTTTTTGGTCAGGATGAAACAGATGTTGTTCAGGCATTTTCTTATCAGCCATATAGTTATTTGTATTATCCTTCGACGGGGTCAAAAGAGTCGGTGCTATATTTGTGTAACAACAACTTAAACCCGCCGGTAATCGATGATTTTAAAATCTATGAAATTTTTTCACCCAATATAGTTTCCCTTAAAACTATTTCCTCTAAGAATTTAGGCAAACCCAATATTAAATTCGAAAAAATTGACAATATCTCATACAAAATTTCCGTTGAGGAAGCGAAAGAACCGTTTATCCTAATGTTTAATGAAACCTATAATCCTTTTTGGAAAATAAAAGGAGAAGATTTTGAGCATTTTATGATCAACGGGTACGCCAATGCTTGGCTCGTGGATAAGAAGGGCAGTTTTGATTTGGCGCTGGAATATCGTTTGCAAAAATATTTCTTTTTCGGCGCTGTAGTTAGCGCGACTGGGTTAATTTTCGCAATTGTCCTGGCGGCTTATTTAAAGAAAAAAAGGCAATGAATTGGTATAATTTGGAAAAGAGGTTTTTTGAGTGGTTAGGGCAGAAAAAATACGCCGTTTTTACTTTAATTGTTTTTTCGGCCTTACTGATAATTTTTTCTTATCTTCCTTATATCAATCTTTATCTAGGCAAAATGCTGATTACCTTTTTGGTAATTACTGCCGCCTTCATAATCTTTAAAGTTCCGATCAAGAAAATCGCAATTTTTATTCTGGTCCTTTTCCTTTTTTC
>CAYVNK010000093.1:0-1651 GCA_964452885.1 uncultured Gammaproteobacteria bacterium | reverse complement strand
TTCTTCGGTTTGTAGCATAAATGAGCTTTCGATGGTAAAATTATCTCCAAATGGAGAAAACATACAATCCTTCGTTGGTCGAGGAAGAAATCTATTCCTTTTGGGAAAAGGGTGGATATTTTACCCCTCGGATTCCCTCGGGGCAAGCCTCTCGGGTTCCCTCGAGACAAGCTCCCAAAACCAAAAAACCTTTTTCCATTATCCTCCCCCTTCCTAATGCCAGCGATCCGATGCATATGGGACATGCAGTATTTACCATCGAAGATATTATGTGCCGTTATCACCGTATGTTGGGTGAACCGGTTTTATGGCTTCCCGGATCCGATCATGCCGGAATCGAAACTCAATTTGTTTTTGAAAAGAAATTAAAAAAAGAAGGTAAAAGCCGGTTTGATTTTGACAGACAAACACTCCACAAAATGATCTGGGATTTTGTGGAAGAAAACCGCGAAATCAACATCCATCAGATGGAGAAACTTGGTCTTTCTCTGGATTGGACCAGATACCATTATAGTTTAGAACCAAAAATCCTCGAAAATGTTTTTGCTACTTTCCGTAAACTTTATCATGATGGTTTAATCTACCGTAAAGAAAAAATCGTCAATTATTGCACTTACTGCGGGACTGCTTTTTCCGAACTAGAAGTAGACCATCTTGAAAAGGACGAGTTCCTTTACTTTCTGGACTATGGACCAATATCAATTGCCACTACTCGGCCGGAGACAATCTTTGCTGACGTAGCAGTGGCAGTAAACCCTAAAGACAAGAAATTCACTAAGCTGATTGGGCAAAAAGCAACTGTTCCTCTAATAAATAAAGAGGTGCCAATTATTGCTGACGAATTAGTAGATGTTGAGTTTGGCACGGGTGCTTTAAAAATCACTCCAGCTCACGATGCCACTGATTTCGAAATCGGTCAAAAGCACGGCTTGCAAGCAATCTCTTGTATTAATTCTAGTGGCAAAATGATTAATGTTCCGGAAGAGATTCAAGGCCTATCTCCAAAAGTGGCCAGAGAAAAAACTATCGAACTTTTAAAGCAAGCCACCAAACTAATAAAGACAGAGCCGCTTCATCATACTGTCGGTTTTTGCTATCGCTGTAAAAATGTCATTGAGCCATTTTTAATGCCCCAATGGTTCGTTAAAATTGAACCTCTCGCCAAACCGGCAATTTCTGCTGCCGAGGAAGGAAAAGTAAAATTCTTCCCGCTTCGTTTCAAAAAATCATTCTTGGAATGGATGAAAAATATTAGAGATTGGAATATCAGTCGGCAAATTGTTTGGGGGCCGAGAATTCCTGCTTGGTACTGTCTTGATTGCAACCTAAAAATCAAAATTAACTTTCTTGACAAAGACAAAAATCTTGTTTCCGGATTCTATAGTGAAATTAAAGACAAATATAATTTTGAGGAAATTAAGAATGGTCTTCAATCTTTGACAGCCCCCGTAGAAGCTAAATTTGTAGTCGAAGAAACTGAAAATTGCCCTGATTGTCAGGGTAATCACTTTTTACAAGAAACAGATACTTTTGACACCTGGTTCTTGTCCGGCCAATGGCCATTAAATACTTTAGGATTCAATGTTGAAAATCCCAGTGAATCTTCTGAAGATTTTAAGTACTTCTACCCCACCTCTGTCATGGATACTTT
>CAYVNK010000092.1:0-1699 GCA_964452885.1 uncultured Gammaproteobacteria bacterium | reverse complement strand
CTTCCCCGTATTCTCCTTTCCCGGTCTTGAAAAACCGCATCAAAATCTTCGCTTTCTCCAGCCTTTGAAAACTTCTCAAGTCATTTTTTAAATTCTTCAAATCATTCATTTTTCTATCGGATAAATTCCGGTGACGCAACCGCCGCAGCCGTCATTTTCCAAAAAGATTCTCTCTTTTTGGGTTGGTCTTTTCAATCTTGAAAACAATTTCCGCGCTTTAATAAATCCGCCGTTACTGATGTAGTTCACCGAAGTGGCGCCGATTTTTAAAGCGATTTCTTTGGGGTCTTGAGAAATTTCGGCAATCAATTCTTCTTTTGTCCTGATGCTAACCCCAAGATGACAGGGAAAAGCCACCGGCGGAAAACCGATTATCCAATGAACTTCGCGGGCGCCTGCTTGAAAAACCGCCTTAGTAATTTCCGCCGAAACATTTCCTCTGACAATTGAATCGTCCGCCAAAACCACAATTTTATTTTTCCATATTTTCGAATCGGGAATTAAAGACAATTTTCCCAAAACTTTTTGGGGAATTTGCTTTTTTTGTTCATCCCTCATAAAAAGCCTAAACAATCCGTTTTCGTCAAAATGGTCGCGGATAATATACTGCTGGTAAGGAAGTCTTAAAGCCTTGGCGTAACCGGTCGCCACCGGTAAACCGGAATCCGGAATTCCGATAACATAATCCGCTTTAATAGGAAATTCTTTGGCCAAAATTTTACCGCATCTGTTCCGGAAATTGGAAAAGGACAACCACAAGTCCGGTTTGTTTCCCAATGATTGGACTTCATTGGTATTGGCAAGCGAATCCGGCCGGGAAAAATACGCCCATTCGAAATCGCAAAAATTACCGGCTTTTTTCACCCCTTTTTTGAGGCTGATTAAACCTTCTTTGGAAATTTTGATAATTTCACCCGGGGCAACTTCTTTTTTTATATTTGCGTGAATTTTAGCCAAAGCATGAGTTTCCGAAGCAATAATCCAGCCGTTTTCAATTTCACCGATAATCAACGGCCTGATTCCAAAATTATCTCTGGCGATAAACATTTCTTCTTCCGCTCCCATAATCAGCGAATAAGCACCTTTCGCTTTTTCAAGAGATTTTATTAATTTCTCCTCCCAGTTTTTACCTTTTTGATTTTCCAAAAACTTGCTAAAAACATAAGTGTCGCTAATCCCTTCCGCCAAACTAACCGGCAGTTTTTTCTTCAAATCATTAACCGAAGTAAACTCGCCGTTGTGGACAATTGCCGCCAAAGAAGATTTATTTTTAACGATACAGGGCTGTAAATTTCTTTCGTCATAATCCCCGAAAGTTCCATACCGGCAATGAACCAAAATCCATTTTGATTCAACATCAAAAGAAGAAGTAACCGCCGAAGGAAATATCTGCCGCAGTAATCCGTCGCTTCTCGTTACGATCAAATCTTTTTTGGTTTTTATGGCAACACCCGCTCCCTGTTGTCCGCGATGCTGGACTCCTCCGGCGGCGCAAAGCGCCAAAGGAAACGCTTTTTGGGGTTTATTGAAATAAAGACCGATTATTCCGCACACAAAAGTAATTGTATTACTTTTTAAACTTCTTCGAACCGGAGAAATTTTTTTCCGTCTTTGGTAATTTTCGCCAAAAAATCTTCTTTTACTCGAACCCAAACCTGATTCTTACCAAATTCGGGCGAATCATACAAAGCTTTGTAAA
>CAYVNK010000091.1:0-1758 GCA_964452885.1 uncultured Gammaproteobacteria bacterium | reverse complement strand
TGGTTTAATGCTTCTGGGTTACCTGCTACAGGATTAATTGGGTCCATAGAAATATTATATCACGACGACCCTTGACAAGAAATAGATTGTGTAATAACATCGTTATTACATGCAAATACAGACAGTATTCAAGGCAGGAAATAGTGATGTGGTATCGCTTCCAAAAGACTTGGGTTTTAAATTTGGTGATAAAGTAGCTGTCAATAAAGGTTTAAGTAATGGAACCGCCTTTATAAGTAAGGTGGATGGGGATGTGGATGTTTCTTCTATTACCCCAGAATTTATTAACATTCTTGATGGCATTAATAAAAGATACAGCAAGGCACTTTCCGAACTTGCCAGTAAATAAATGGTTAACACGGTTTTTTTGACCTTCGAACAAGTTTTAGCCATTCACGATAATCAAATAGAGCTTTATGGGGGGACTCATGGTATAAGAGAGCTTTCTCTTCTTGAATCTGCCGTCATGCGTCCGCAAACAACTTTTGCGGGAAGAGATCTCTATCCGACCTTATTTGAAAAAGCTGCTGTTTTAATGCACTCATTGGTTATGAATCACCCATTTATTGATGGAAACAAAAGAACAGGAACCGTATCTGCGCTTACATTTTTTGAAATTAATGGCTTCAAAATATCTAGCAAACAGGAAGAACTAAAGCATTTGTCATTAAAATTGGAATCAAAAAGAATAAATTTACAAGATTTAGCAGATTGGTTCAAAAAACACTCAAAGAAGATTTAAGATGTTTAACCTAACATTAGCTTCATGGGAATTAACTTTCTTTTAAATGGATCTACCATTAGGCCCATGTTTTCTAAAGTGATGACGCCGATAAGAGGTGAGTCGTCTTTTTCCCCCAAAACCACCGTTGAAGGAGAATTTTCGCCGCCAATTTCAACCATGGCATGGCCTAGTTTTCTGGTAACTACGGTACCATCGGCTAAACTGAATTCCTGAACTTTCGTGAACTTGAGACCCAATTTTTCGACAAAAGCGGCAGGTAAAACCGTATATGCGGCTCCGGTGTCAACGAAAAACTTTGCCTTAATTTCTTTTTCCGGGTGCTGTATATTTTTAACAGTTGCCAATATTGTTGTTATTCCCATAATAATCCCATTATAACAGATTTCAAGAACACCCCGCAATTTATTGCGGGGATGAATTGAAACTGATATGTCATCCTCGCTTAGGCGGGAAACCCCGCTCTTTAGAGCGGGGAGGATGTCATAACATAACAGGTCTTTTAAGGTTCCCGTCGTAAGTTCTAAATCCACAAAATTATTCTTTCTTACAGGGAGAATTTTTCATTTCATACCAGGCAACGTCCTTATTTGAACAGGCCTGACAAACTGTGCAGTAACTTTTGCCGTCTGAGCCGCAGATATAAGGAGGAGGTTCAATACATTCCATGGTGCAAACTTCGGGCCTCGGGTTTTTACAATCGGTTTTGCTTTGATTTTCTTCCTCAATAGGGGGGCACGGTTGACAAACGACCAAACCGCAATCTTTCGGCAAGTATTCGGCATAGTCCTTGCCTTTTTTGTAGATTACCCAACCGTCAGTGCCGATTAAAGAACGAGAAATTTTGGTTGGACAGGAACAACAAATAGTAGTTTGTATTGCTGTAATTTTATCCCCTGCCGCGGGGGTCGCGGTGGGCGCCGGAGAGATTTGGATTTGGTATTTGGAAAGTTCTTTTGAAAGTTTTTGGATTTGGAAGTAGAAAAGACCGGCAATCGCTACCGTCACTATTAAAA
>CAYVNK010000090.1:0-1768 GCA_964452885.1 uncultured Gammaproteobacteria bacterium | reverse complement strand
ACAGATTATAAGATTCAAGATTTTGACTTGGTTTATTTTCGCCGCGCCGGTGGCACTTTTCTCTCTTCGGCGGGGACATTGGCAGTTTGTCTTAAGAAGTTGGGAATTAGATTTTTTGATACCACCTTTAGGGATATTGGTCCGGCGGGGGATAAATTAACCTCTTATGTCAAACTTTCTTTGGCAGGTTTACCTACCATTCCGGCCTATTTTTGTTGGCATACTAAAATTGAAGAAAAAAAGCAAGAGATCATTGATAAATTAGACCTACCGTTGGTGGCAAAACAACTTTCTCTACAAAGGGGGAAAGGAGTCTTTTTAATTAAAAAGACTAATGATTTTAAATTACTAAATAAAGATTTTCCGGAAGGTGAATTTCTCTTCCAAAAATTCTATCCAGGCAAGGACGAATACCGCCTGCTGGTTTTAGGTGAAGCAATCGGTTCTTTTGAAAAAAAGTTGGAGATCAGCGCCAAGGAATTTCGTCACAATGTTGGTTTGGGCAGTAAAGAAGAATTTATAGATATCAGCAAAATTCCCGAAAAAATGAAACAAATAGCCATCAAAGCCGCCAAGGTCTTAGATATTCAAATTGCTGGTGTTGATATCCTGGTCGATGAAAAGGGAAAGATGTGGCTTTTGGAAGTCAATCGCGGCCCGGGTTTAACTTATGATCCTCAGATTTCACCGGAACTGGATAGCTTAGCTTCTTTTTTTAACCAAGAATTGAAAAAAACCGATGAGAGGTAAAATTGGAATTTGTTTTTCCAAAAAATTTGAGGAGCAAAATCCTCTTGGGCATGTAGGGATTAAGCTGCCGGTTTATCTTCGTTTTTTAGAATTTTGCCAAAAGGAGGGCTGGGAAGTTTATGTTTTGACTCGTAAAACTTATCAAAGGAATGGAGTTTTTGCCGGAGCCTGGTTGTTTGACAAAAATAGATTTAAATTTCTTAAAAAGACAATCAAGATTGATTTGGTTTATGACCGGACAGGAGGGGTTAAATTTCCGCCAAAAGAAGAGACCAAAATGAAAGTGGTCGATAGTAGAGATTTTAAATTGCTTTGTTGGGATAAATGGTTGGCTTTTAAGGTTGTCGGTAAATATATGCCCAAGACTTTTTGGGTTGGGGAGAAAGATAATTTGGTTTCGATTTTACCACAAATTAAAACTGATTGGGTGGTTTTAAAACCCTACAATGGCCTAAGGGGGTTAGGGGTTTTTATTGGCCCCAAAAAAGAGGCGATGAGCTTTAAATTTCCGGGAAAATTTAAAAAATACATTGCCCAAGAATTTATTGACACTTCGGGAGGAATACCGAAAATTACTACAGGCCTACATGATTTACGGATTGCACTGTTAAACGGGAAACCGGTTTGGAGTCGTATAATAATTCCACCTCAGGGAAGTTTTAGTGCCCATACGGCGGGAGGAGGAATACTTAAGGAAGTTGACTACGAATTGGTGCCTGACTTAACGAAGAAAATTGTTTTAGAAATTGCCCCAAAATTTTATCGAAAATATGATAACCCTTTCTTTAGTTTAGATTTTGGTTTTGATAAAAATGGCAGACCTTGGCTTTTTGAAATCAACGACCAGATTGGTTTCCCCCTCTGGGAGATGAAAAAGAGAGATTTGTTTTTAAAGGAGCTGGTCAAAAATTTTGCCCAGAAATTGGAGAGAATCAAGTGAATAAAATTAAAGTCGCCATCGCTATGTCTGGGGGGGTTGATTCAGGCGTAGCCGCAGCACTGTTGATTAAAGAGGGTT
>CAYVNK010000089.1:0-1786 GCA_964452885.1 uncultured Gammaproteobacteria bacterium | reverse complement strand
GGAATTTGCAATTATTTTAAATTGAGTTTGAACCCAACATAGTTATTATTAATATGCTAATTAGAGTATGTTGGGTATAGTAATAATCGATGTTGAGAATCAATAGAATGATTTAGCCTTGAAGGTAAGACCTTGCAAGCTTCAAAGCTTTCCGTAGAAAGCTTTATAGGCTTCAAAAGAGGCATAGATATCTATTTTGGAACTGACTTCAAATGGTGAATGCATTGATAAAATGGCCGGACCGGCATCAACTACATCCATGTTATAGCGGGCCAAAAACATGGCAATCGTTCCCCCGCCCCCCAAATCCACCTTACCCATGCCGCCGGTCTGCCAAAGAATATTATTTTGACTAAATATTTGTCTTATTTCCGCCAAGTATTCTGCCGAGGCCTCACTGGTATCGGACTTACCTCGCCGGCCGGTGTATTTTTCCATGGTAATCCCCGCCCCCAAGCGGGCGGTATTTTTTGGGTCAAAGGCGTCGGGATAATCCGGATCATAGGCAACCGTCACGTCGGCCGAGACGGCTTTCGATTGGGCCAGGCAATCGCGCAAAGTATTTTCGTCGTGTTTCCCTTCCTCTTTAAAAATCATCTCGGAAATAAAGTCCGGGATAAAGTTTGATATAGCGCTGGTATTACCCTCACTGCCGGTTTCTTCCTTGTCGGTTAACACGAGCAGAGTGCTATAAACCGGATCTTTAATAGTCAAAAACGCCTCTAAGGCAGTATAAGCGCAAACCCGGTCGTCCTGGCCGTAGCCCAAAATCATGGACCCGTCAAAACCCAAGTTTCTAGCGGAACCCGCTGGGACAATTTCCAAATCCGCGCTCACCAAATCTTCTTCGGTAATGCCATATTTCTTATTTAAAAGTTCCAAAACTCCCAGTTTCACCCGGTCTTTGTCTTTACCAATGCCTTCTTTGCTTTTTAGACTTGATTGACTACCGACAATCAGGTTTAAATCCTCCGCCAATACCGCTTCTTCCAGCTTCTTTTCCATTTGTTTTTGGGCAAGATGGGGGAGTAAATCGGAGATAGTTAAGACCGGTTCAGCCTCATTTTCGCCCATATTAAGCAATACCTTCTTGCCATTTGCCAGCACTATAACCCCATGAATTGCTAAAGGTAAAGCCGGCCATTGGTATTTTTTAATGCCGCCGTAATATTGTGTTTTCAACCAGGCAATTTTTTCTTCTTCATATAAAGGTTGAGATTTCAAATCAAGTCTCGGTGAATCAATATGCGCCATAATCATTCTGACCCCGGACTTAACCGGTTTTTTACCGAAAACCGCCAGAACCATGGCTTGGTCGCGGTTAACACCGTAGAGCCTTCTTTTGTTTAAGGAAGTTTTTACTGAAAGATCACCAAAACCTTTTAATTCCTCGAACCCCTCGTTTTTAGCCTGTTTAGTTGCCCAGGAAACGACTTCGCGTTCGGTTTTGCATTCGGAAAGAAACTGCCGGTAGCTTTCGGCAAAAGCAAATACTTTCTCAATTTTGGTTTTACCCCAAACTTCAAAACCGAATTTCTTTTCAAATTTTAAATTCATTTGCCGGAAATAATGTTTAACAATTTTTCTTTATCCTCAAAAGGGCCGATAACGGCCAGATTGGCTTTTTCCGGCTTGAAAATGCGCTTGGCTACCCGGTTGACATCGGCGAGGGTCACCTTTTCGATATTTTTTAACAGTTCCGCCGGCGTTTCGATCTGGTTTTCCATCAGTTCCTTTTCCGCATACCATTCGGCCACCCGGCGGCTGCTTTCCAATCCCAACATAG
>CAYVNK010000088.1:0-1814 GCA_964452885.1 uncultured Gammaproteobacteria bacterium | reverse complement strand
AACCGGATCAATGGAACCAAAAATTTCCAAAGGCTCGGTGGTGATTAACCAATGGCTGGACCAGAAAAAGCTTAAAATTGGCGACGTCATCACCTATCAGCACCCTTCAGATAAAAAAATTATCTATATCACTCACCGTATCGTGAAGATTGATAAAACCGGTTTACTTTGGCGGTTTGAAACTAAGGGAGACGCTAACCCGGCCTCCGATTTTGGTTTGGTGACTCAAGCCGGCACCGAAGGTAAAGTGATATTGATAATTCCTCTCATTGGTTATCTGATCGAATTCTTTAAGACCCCGGTGGGCTTCATATTATTAGTTGCTTTGCCGTTATTAATATTTATTGTTCGGCAGGCCAGAGATGTACTACAAATGTGGAAAAAGCGGAATGTTCCTCCCGTCCCAAAGGTATTGGTAGCGATACTTCTTGCTTTTTCTTTCCTGGCCGCCAGAATTAGTTTTGTAACCTATGCTTCTTTTACTTCGGGGCAAGCGGCGATTACCGGTGTCACTCTAAGCACGGCCGCTTCTTTTGAATCCGTTCTACCAGTGATTAGCAATGTCAGTCATTTTATCGGTACGCCCGGCTCGCCGAATCAAAAAAAAGCAACCGTCAGCTGGGAAACTAATGAGCCGGCGACTTCTAATTTAAAATGGCGGACAGATCCGGCCGATCCTTGGACGGCTTTGACGGTGGATACGATTGCCGACCAAACACATCACTCTCGTGATATTGACGGGCTTTTGCCGGAAGCAACTTATTATGTTGAGGTTGAAAGCGCTGACAGCGCCGGCAATTCGGCGACTGCTTCTTATAGTTTTAATACTAGCGATTTAAGAGCAGGGGTTGATTGGTTAGATGATATTGTCATTAACGAGTTTTTACCCAATCCGATCGGAAATGATACGGCTTTGATGCCGGGTGGCGAGTGGATTGAACTTTATAATCGCGGTTCATCGACTCACAATCTGCAAAGCTGGTATCTTACAGATTTTGAGGGCAGCAGACTTAATTTAACTTTGGGGAATATTACTTCTTCGAATTCGTCCACAACCGGTTTTGATATTGCTCCGGGTGAGTTCATGGTTGTTTATCGAAATGGAAATTCGAATTTTGAATTAAATAATAGTTTTTGGGGGGACGAAGTTAATCTTTATTCTTCAACCAATATATTAGTTGATCAACATTCTTATTCGGTTGCCTTTGGGGATGAGGTTTTAGAAAACAAATCCATTGCTCGTTATCCTGATGGAACCGATAATAATTGGTTTGACCCGATTCCGTCTCCCGGTAGACCGAATGTTCTCGAGGTTCAGCCATTGCCAACACCGACTCCGAGTTTGGAATTTTCTTTAAGAGGTGATAAAAAAGCAGTGTCATTTACGGTTTCAAATGTCAATGCGTTTGAAAAAATTAGTTATGAAATTGTTTATGATTCGATTGGTGAAGATAAAGGAATCGCCGGATCTGCTGATTTAAACGGAGAAAATACTTTCAGTCGAAGCAATCTGCTTTTGGGAACTTGTTCGGAAATAGAAGGTAAAGTTTGTGTTTACGACGAAGGAATTACCAAACTTCATTTGAAAGCAACTTTATTTTCCGGCAGTGTAGAAACGGTTTTGGAAAAAGGGATTGACTACTGATGAAAAAGAATTTGCTTCTGGTATTATTTTTCTTTTTACTGGCAGTAAAACCAGTCTTGGCGGCGGATTTGAATATTGATTGTCCGGCGTCACCAACAGTATGCAGTAAAAGCGGTTTTGCTGACCCGCTGTTTAGCAATACCCTTGATGGGTTTTGGTATCCGGGAAA
>CAYVNK010000087.1:0-1927 GCA_964452885.1 uncultured Gammaproteobacteria bacterium | reverse complement strand
GGCGCACCAAAAGAAAAAACCCCGTAAGCCGGTGAAAATCCGGGGTTATAATCTGGTCTCGAGGCCGGATCGTCTGCTGGCGGAACGTCTCCCACTGAAGTCGAGAAACCACCTGCTTTTAAAGCTAAAAGTTCACTTTGTTTGGCTTTAATCTGGCTAAAAAAAGTTTCGGTTTTTGCCACTTCTCCCGCCAAAAAGGTTGCTTGCTTATCAACTTGGGCTTTTAAACCGGAAAGTGAAGCCTGATTTTTCTTCAAAGTTTCTTTGTCTTTTTTTAAAGAAAGAATTTTTTCGGAAGTAGAAGTAATAATTTGCCAATCCTGCTGGGCAGTGGTCCGGCGCAAAGCGAGCCCCTGGCTTAAGTCGGAAATGGACCGGGAGGAAAAAAGCAAAGTGAAAAAGGAAAACTCCCTCCCCCGTTTATACATCTCGCGCAAACGGGCCGATAAAAGTTCTTCCTGAATCCCCAAAGAAATTTCCCGCTCCCGGATCTGTTTCTCGGTATCCTTCAGTCTTTTGTCCAAATCTGCTAATTTTTTCTGTAAAGAAGCGAGTTCTTTTTGATAAGCCGCTAAATCGCTTTTGTTTTTTTCGTGAGCATCCTTACGAGCATCGGCCTCTTTTTGAAGCTCCTCAATTTGGCAAGTATAATCGGTAGCGGGACAACCTTGGGCATGAATAACTAAGGCAAAAGGCAAAAGGCAAAAGGCAAAAATGCAAATCAAAAGTAAAAAAGATAATTTTGAAATTTTGAATTTAAGCATTCTATACAATTTTACCATTTCTGTTAAGATGTTTGAATTAAACAACCTCCCGACAACCGGAATAATATTTTCTATAATGATTTCAGAAAAGAGTAAATATGTATACTTCACTGAAACCATTATCTATAAGAGAAGAACTGCTCAAAATGAGGCTCCTTATTTTTACTCCCGGAGATTTTGAGAAAACTTTTCATCTTTCAAAACAAAAAGCAAAATATTTTGGGTATTGAAAGATTCATTTGACTTTTGATTTAATCACAATTTGGTGTGGGGTTTACTTGAACCCATTTCCAAACCGTGATACTATTTAAGCATGAACAAACAAGCCAGAGAAAATTTAATAATTCAGCTTAAAAATGCGCTGGCAAAACAACCAATTAAACTGGCCTATTTATACGGCTCGTATGCCCGTGGCCAAGAAAACGATAAAAGCGATATCGATATTGCGGTAGTTCTTGAAAATACGGATGAAAAAATGGTTTTTGGTTTTCCTGCTGATATTTTTATTCATATTCCCGGCAAAGAAATTGATTTAAGAGTTATAAATGAAAAAACAGAACCTGTTTTCTTACGATCTGTATTAAAAGACAGACTTCTTCTTTTCGCTAAAGACGAAAAAACAAGAACTAATTTTGAAACAAGAGCAATGAAAACATTTTTTGACACACAGCATTTACGAAATTTAAATTTTTATTACCTCAAAAAATCTTTAAAGGAGGGGGGTTATGGCGGTAGACCGACAAATTTTAGAAAACTTGCTTAATAAATTACAAAAGACGCTTTCTAAACTCGAAAGGATGGAATTTTCTCCCGAAGAACTAAATGAAAATATAGATGTCCAGGACTTGGTGGATCGACGACTGCAGGTAGCAATTGAGTGTTGCATAGATATGGCAGCTCATTTAGCCTCGGGTTTAAATCTTCCGGGACAAGACACTGCCGGTGAGGTGTTTAAATTACTGGCTGAAGAAAAGATTCTGGACCGGAAACTCTCAGAAAAACTATCAAAAGCCTGCGGTCTCAGAAATATTTTAGTCCACGAATATTTAACCATCAATTACAATTTAGTTTTTCAAAATTACAAATACAATCTAACCGACTTAAAAGAGTTTGCCATTGTAGTTGTTGATTTCCTTGAAAAAAATCCCCAGGTTTAATCCCCT
>CAYVNK010000086.1:0-1950 GCA_964452885.1 uncultured Gammaproteobacteria bacterium | reverse complement strand
TCCCCTTGACTTTCAGCTCAGGTAAGCTTATAATCGTTTTTGTTGCAGATTGAAGGAATGAATCTGCTTAAGAAAAGCCATTTTGATCGGACAAGATAAAAAGAGCAATTTATTTGATTTTTTTCTTTTAGTATCTTCTTCCTTTTCACTAGTAACTTTTTCCTTAGCAGATTTGTTCCTTTAATTTCTCTGGACTATTGCCATTGTCCGTGAGAAAATTAAACAATTAAAAAATATGGCCTTTAATCCTAACGCCGTTTTTATCTCACCCTCAAGTTTGGCGGATTTTGAAAAATGTCCCCAGCTTTATTATTACCGTAATGTTTACCGTTCTCCCAGAGGCTTAAAAATTCAAATTATTAATCCCGCCTTGGCTTTAGGTGAGGCGATTCATGATACTTTGGAAATATTTTTGAAGCTGCCCCTACCGGAGCGCAGTGAAAATTCCCTTTTGGAAAAGTTTGCTTTTGCCTGGGAAAATTTAACCGGGGAAAAAGGCGGTTTTACTTTGGCTGAAGAAGAAAATGTTTATAAGGAAAGAGCCCTGCAAATGCTTAAACGTTTTTGGGCTAATGACCATTTTAAAACTACGGAAATGGTCAAAATTCCCGGATTTCCTAAAGCCGATTTGGCGAAAAATTTAATTTTAACCGGAAAGCTGGATTGGCTGGAAAAAGAGGGAGAATATTACCATTTAATTGATTTTAAGACCGGCAAAAACGAAGAAAAGGAAGATTCCCAGCAGCTGCCGATTTATGCGGTTTTAATTGCTGATTTGTTTAAAACCGACAAAATTAAAGCCAGCTATTGGTATTTGGACAAAACCGAGGAAATTGTGCCTTTCACCCTGCCTGATTTAAAAGTAACGACCGATTATTTAAAAAATAAAGGTGAGATTATAAAGATGGTTCGTCAAACCCAGTCCTACCGCTGCCAGTCGGGGGCGGAATCCTGCTGGGCCTGCCGGGATATGCTGGCGGTGGCCAAAGGGAAAGGCAAACTGGTGAGTATGGATCCGGTCAATCGGAAACAGGAAATTTATATTTTACTCAAAGAAACGCCCCAAGAAGCAAAACTGGGAGTAATCGCCAATGCCGGCGGTGAAGATCTGCCTTTCTGAATAAATAATTTTTCGTTCTTTTTTTGACAGAAATATTATAATTGTTGCCATGGCAGAAGTAGAAAGAATCAGACCGGGGGTTGAAAGAGAGACTTTCCCCATAAAAAACCCGTCGCTTTTGTTGCAATAGGCGACCTTGATGGCTTTTGAAAAAGTGGCCAATATCGGCGGATTTTCTGCCCGGCCAAAGTTTATTAAAGGAAAAGAAAATATCCCCGTTTCTCCTCCGTATATTGTGGCGGCCAATCATCGGGGTGTAGTGGAACCGGGAGTACTTTGGCATGTTTTCGGTTTGGGCGAGACCTGGATTTACTTTATGGTTAAGAGCGGAACGGTTCTTGAACCGTGGTGGGACAAAGTGGGGATGATTCCCGTAAAACGGGGAGAGCCGGACAGAAAAGCTTTAAATACCGCCATCAGATATTTGACCGACGGCTGGGTAGTGGGAATATTGCCGGAGGGAACCAGGGGCGGAAACGAACTGACAAAACTCAATGAATTTAAGGAGGGAATGGGTTTTATCGCCGTACAATCCGGAGTACCGGTCGTTCCGGTGGCGATTATCGGGTCGGAAGAAATGATGGCCCAGATAGACCAGCCGGGCTTTAGCTTTTTGGAAGAAAGAAAAAAAATTATTTCTGCCAGACCCAGACTGGAAATAATGGTTTCCATCGGCAGACCGATTTTCGGCATTACCGATAGGATAGAACTGACGCAACTTTGCTTTGCCAGTATTTCCGAACAGGTGGCGGACTTGGAGAGAATAGACAACTTTTATATTGTTTGAAAAGCGACAGCATGTCTAGGACACGATAGATCCCGTACACCTT
>CAYVNK010000085.1:0-2072 GCA_964452885.1 uncultured Gammaproteobacteria bacterium | reverse complement strand
GGTTTGCCAAAAAAATTATGGCCGATTCTCAATTTACCAAAGATTGTTTGATTAAGAAATTCAAAGTCAGTTCAGAAAAAATTACCGTAGTTCCCCTGGGAATTGAAACCAAAAAGGGGAGTGGTAAACTGCCGGAAGGCATCAAGAAAGGTAAATATATTTTAAACAATGGGGGGATTGATATCAGAAAAAACCTTTTTAGGCTGATTGAGGCCTTCGCCAAAATCTCGCCTCGGCTCCCCTTCCTAAAATTAGTAATTACGGGCGAGAACAAAGATTTAAGACCAAAACTTGAAGAAGCCGCCAAAAGATTAAATATTGATGATTTAGTGGTTTTCCCAGGTTATCTTGACGAGGAATCTTTGTGGACCTTAATCAGAAATGCCTCTTGTTTATGTTTGCCCACGGAGATGGAAGGCTTTGGTTTTCCGGTTCTGGCGGGTATGACGGTCGGAGTCCCGGTAGTGGCCAGTAATACTTCCAGTATTCCCGAAATTGCCGGCGACGCGGTTTTATTGGTAAATCCATTGAAGGTAGAAGAAATCGTTCTGGCCATGGAAAAGGTTTTAATTGACAGGGATTTGCGCGAAAGACTGATGAAAGAGGGTTTGGAACAGGCCAAAAAATTCACTTGGGAGAAAACAATTGATAAAACTATTGAGATATACAATGAGGCTTTGAAATGAAAGTTTCTTTAGTGGTTACCGTCTTAAATGAAGCCAAGACAATTGAAGCTTTTCTGGATTCAATTGAAAAACAGACTCTCAAGCCCGATGAAGTAGTCATTGTTGACGGGGGTTCTACCGATTGGACCATTAATAAGCTGATAAAGCCGGAAATGAATCTTAAGGTTTTGGTTTATGCCGGCTCCAACCGCTCGCAAGGAAGAAATCGTGGTATACAAATGGCAAAAAACGAAATTATTGCCGTTACCGATTGCGGTTGTATCTTAGATAAAAATTGGTTTCTCGAAATTACCAAGCCATTTGCTGATGAGAAAGTAAATGCGGTGGCCGGATATTATTTGGCCAAAGCGGAGACAGCCCTGCAAAAATGCGTTGCCCCGTTTTTTTGTATTACGGAAAGCGAAATAAAAAAGCTTGCCCGGAAGAAAAATTTTGAGTTTTTACCTTCCAGCCGGTCTTTCGCCTTTAAAAAAAGTGTTTGGAGCAAAGTCGGCGGCTATCCTGAAGATTTGAATTACTGCGAAGATTTGGTCTTTGACCAGAAAATTAAGTCATCCGGCTTTAATTTTTACTTTGCTTCGAAAGCGGTTGTTTATTGGCCGCAAAGAAAAACATTTAAAAGTATTTATAAACAATTTTTTAATTATGCAACCGGCGACGGCCAGGCGTTTTTTTCTCCTTACCAGACCCATTCCTTAAAAATTTCCTTGATTTATTTCCGTTACTTTCTGGCGCTCGATTTTCTTGTTTTGGCTTTTAGACACCCGGTCTTTGGAAAAATTTTAATTCTTGGTTTTCTTTTTTATGTGTTTTGTTCGATGGTTAAGCACTTTAACGAGGTAAAAGAGATAAGAGCTTTGTATCTTTTGCCTTTAATCCGTTTTCTTGCCGATTTTGCCATCATGGCCGGCACCGTCAAGGGAATTCTCCGGGCGATTAAATTATCAAAAATTTCTCTTTTCCATGTCAAAGAAAATCTTTCCTAAAAAATTTGCGGTTTTGGCGTTAATTCTTCTTTTGTCTTTATTTTTGCGGTTTTACAAAATTTCTTCTCTTTTTCCTTTCAATGGCGATGTTGCTTGGGATTATCTGTCAGCAGAGAGCTTTCTGAAGGGTGGCCTATGGCCATTAATCGGAATTTCCTCCAGTGTTCCCTGGCTTCATCAAGGCGCTTTTTTTACCTATCTTTTGATAATTATTTTGGGACTTTCTAAAGGAAATCCGGTTGCTCCCGTTATTTTTACTGCTGCCTTGGGGGTTCTGACCACTTTTTTAGTTTATTTTTTAGGTAAAAAGATTTTTTACGAAAAAGCCGGTCTTTGGTCCGCTTTATTCTATGCCATTTCACCGCTTTCGGTTTTTTTTGACCGTTTTCCTTATCATCTT
>CAYVNK010000084.1:0-2207 GCA_964452885.1 uncultured Gammaproteobacteria bacterium | reverse complement strand
TTTCCACATAAAAATTGCTGTAAAGAATGTTACTAACGAGACCGTTAAAATAATAAAGAGGTGGTATGCTTCCAGATCTCCTAGAATCCCCAGTTTTTGATAAAAAATATTATTCGTTAATGAGGCCAAGATTCCGTTTAGTGCCGGATGTCCGTAGGAATTTTCGACGTCTATAAAATATTCCCCGTTCCAAGCGTCATCTTGGTAATAACTTCTTCTAAACAAGGGGTCGGAAAGCGAAGGATTCTTTTGGACTTCTTCAAAGAGTTTATCGGAATTTCTGAAGTCTCCACTATCAGAAGTCCCCTTAAGAGGCGGGTACTTTGACATGCCCTTATATTCTTTTTCACCCGTCAAATAATAATGCAGAAAAGCCTGGCCGCGTCTGTAGTGGTAGGGTTCATCCCAATTTATTCCATAATCGCTTAGAGTAAAAATGGCGATTATTAGAGAAATTAAAGGAAGGAAAATTACGAGTACAAATTTAAATATTTTTTCCATTATTTTTTTGCGATTACAAAATTTATCAGTTTTGATGTTTTTATTAAATCAAGCGGAGTGAGAATCACAGCTAAAAAGTTTGAGATAACAGTAAGTGGGTAAAGAAATATTAAAAGAAGGATAAGAATGGGTAAAAATTTGGTATTTTCCCAGGCTATTTTTATTGTCTGAAAGACAAAAGTATTAAAGTTTACGGCAGTTACTTGCCAGATATTTCCCCATGAGTTAGAATCTGAAACCTTAAAGCCGGCTTTTTTACAAAGAGAGATAATTCCCAATAACCTGTATCTGAAATAATCATCTGGCAGATCGTGAGCCGGATAATTTTCGACAGTCGAAATAAAAACTTTACCTCCCTTTTTAAGTATTCGATAAATTTCTTTTAAACCTTTCTCAGGGTCAGGAAGATGGGCCAAGACCATCAAAAGAAGAACAGAATCAAAGGAGTTATCAGGAAGTGGAGTTGATTCAATGTCTGCTAAAATATCGGGTAAAATTGTCGACCTTTGCCTTTTATAAATGGTGGGGTGATCAAGGCTTGTATACGACAACCCCTTTTTCTCTATGGTGTTTTTAAGTTTTTGGCGGCCACAGCCTATATCAAGCACATTGCCTCTTATTTGGCCGTAAGTTATACTGGCGGCCAGAGCCTCTGCCTTAAGAATAAAGTATTGGGGATGAAAAGGGGTTTGGCCCAACAAGTCACCGATTTGGTCCCAAATTCTTAGTGTGTTCATTCCTTTGTTATGGTAACATATTTTGTGCTTAAAAAATTAAAAGGCCGTTACTTTGGATCAGCTCTTGCCAGATCTAATAATAAAGTCATGAACGCCTATGGCTGGGGTGTTCAATTTCGAGAGAATAGTTTACAAAATTTGGCTGTGGAATATCTAGGGGTTTTTCATCTAGGTGCTCGTATCAGAAATAAAATATTGAAAGGCATTTTAGAAAAGGAAGATCATTTAGATCATAAGCTTCTTGACGCCGGTTGCGGAGTTGGACTTGCCAGTATTTATTTGTCAAATAGGTTCTGTGAAGTATATGGTGTGGACATAGATCCTCTAAAGATAAAAGAGGCAAAAATTCTTGCAGAGGAGAACCATTTAAAAAATGTTAATTTTAAAAGGGCTGATTTGTTAGCAAATGGTTTTATTAATGAGAAGTTTGATGTAATTATTTGCTTTGAGGTTATGGAGCACGTCGTTAACGATAAGATTCTTATTTTCAATTTAAGTAAACTGTTAAAAAAAGGCGGCCGATTAATCTTATCTTTCCCATCGGGAACACTTCTTTCCCGCATAGCCCAAAAATCCCTAAGCCACCATAAGGTTGGATATACACCGAATGATATTAAAAAGTTGCTTTCAGGTACGAAACTTATAATTACGGACGAATTTTCTTTTGGAAAAAGCATTTTGGGCAAAAGCGTTGTTGCCTGCGATTTTATTTTCAGAAAAACATTCCCCATCCTTGCAAGCATTTTTTTTCCTGTTTTTTATCCATTGCTAATTCTTGATAACTATCTACCGAAATTCGGAATTCCGAGAGGCTTTATCTTGATTCTTAACAAAAGATGACAAAAAAAACCTATTTTTTTATCGGGACCACTGCAGAGCTTATAAAACTCTTCCCTGTGATTAGAGAACTCGAGCAGAGAAAGATTGAATTTAAAATAATCACATCAGGTCAAACAAGCGTGAATTTTA
>CAYVNK010000083.1:0-2209 GCA_964452885.1 uncultured Gammaproteobacteria bacterium | reverse complement strand
TACTGCCAACCTCTTCCTGGCTGCCCACATAAGTTAAAACGTTTTCCGGAAAACCTAAGGAAACCGGCGCCCAAAGACTGGTGGGATAAGATTTCCGGGTAATTTCCAAAATCGAAAGGGCGATCTGGCCGCCGTTGGAATGGCCCCAAAGACCAATACGACTGTTGTCAGCTGACGGCAGACTGCTTATCGCTGACAGCAAGCTTAACACTTCCACGGGGCGGTAAAATCGCGCCAATAAAATATCTTTATCTTCCCAATCGGAATAACCATAACCCAAAAAATCCGGAGCCAGGGTCAAAAAACCGTGTTCGGCTAAATTATTAGCACTTCTTTCTGTCCCCAGTCCAATGTGGTAGTTTTTCTGGTCAGCGTAGCCACGGAGAAGAATAATCACCGGAAACTTACCTTCCCCAATTGGGATATTGGCCATTCCGGAAATTGTTTTGCCGTCGCTTTGATAGGTAAAAACCCAGGTGGTGAAAGCCTTTTCGTACTTAGTAACACTGGTAAGCTTAATTATTCCCGGCTTAAATTCCTTTTTATTTAAAGCTTCAAAAGTATATTGAGAATATTGGTTAATTACCGAAGACTTACTCATTAAAGAAGAAACCAAAGGCGAAACAATTTCACCTTCATTACGAAAAAAATACCAGAAAAATCCTCCTAAGGCAATTAAAATAAGAAATATTCCCAGCCACTTTCTCATGGAAGATTATTTTCTTTTTTTAGATCTGGCTTTTCTGACGAAGTAAATTACTAAAAGAATTGGCAGCCAAAGAACACTAAAAACAACAACCCAAATCAAGGCTTTGACAAAAAAGCGTAAAACGCTGACTAAGGCACGCACCGCCAGTTTAAAGATTGTTGCCGGCTTAAACGGAGTGGCGGGCGCGTAAGGCAAGGCAAACTCATCGGTCGAAAGATAAACCGTTACCCGAGAAAGTTCGGCCGTCTTCTCCAGATATAATTGTTGACCTTTTAAAGAATCAATTTGATCTTGCAGGCTGATTATTTGCCGCTGGACTTCCAAAATATCCTGAATCTTAACGGCACTTCTTAAAATCTCTTCAAATTTGGCTTTGGTTTGATTCAGGGTTGCCAATCGCGCTTCAATGTCAGTATATCGATCGGTGACATCATAACCGGTTAAATTTTCGGAAAAAACCTTAATTGAAAGTGAACGGAAATAGTCTAAAGTCGTTTTTAAATCCTTAGCCGGAATTCTTAAGGAAACCGTGGCAAAGGGCGCTTCTTCCGGCTGAGAAAGTGAAGAAGAAATCATATAGCCGCCGACTGCTTTGGCCTTTTCGATTAATTTGTCTACTGAACCCTTGACGTTCTTAACCACCAAAGACATATTTGATTCAAGAACAACCATGCGACTTGGATTAGTAGTCGGCGGCACTTCATTAATTGGCATTATTTCCGCTCCTCCCCGACCGACTGCAGATTTTAAAGCCACAGAGGAATCTAAACTGGAGAAAGAAACTGTTTGGAGCAAGGGTTGAACTCTAAAATTTCGGACCAATAAAAAAACCACGACTAAAGTAAGAATTATGGTCAGAAGGTTTTTCTTTATCCAGGGAATCATTAAAATTATGATAACATAATAAACCTCTTTTTTGCCAACAAAACCAAAATCAGACTAATTTTTCAAATAAAAATTAACGGACTTTTAAGGTTTCCCCCCGAAATGTAAGGTTCTTGGGCCGAATAATAACTTGCCTGGGGCCTCGGTCTACATATCCCGCTTTTCCGCTTTGCCACCCGTATTTTTCTTTAGCAATTCTTTGAGCCAACTTAACATCTTTTTCCGGTATAAAAACCGCAAATCCTGCACCCATATTGAAGTTTCCATACATTTCTTGGTCATCATTTCTTGACTGTTCTTGAATAAACTTAAATACTGGTTGAGGCTCCGGAACTTTTTCGATAATATAGGAAAAATCCCTTTTGGCTCTCATGAGTTTCCGCCACCCATGTCCTGTAATATTTACCATATAGTGAATATCAATTCCCTCTTTAAAATAGTTCCTTGTCAAACCGGCGTAAATATGAGTTGGAGCAAGCAGTGATTCACCGTAGGTTTTTCCGTCAGATAAATGACTAGCGTATCCTTTTTTAAGTCGAGAGGCTATCGTTCTGGCCAGGGTTAATCCGTTTGCATGAATACCACTACTTTCGACAAGGAAAATCGCATCACCTA
>CAYVNK010000082.1:0-2210 GCA_964452885.1 uncultured Gammaproteobacteria bacterium | reverse complement strand
ATCTGACGGCATTAATTATATATAAGATTCCGAAATGTATCGCGACCTAGACATCATGGACAAAAATTTTTTTTGGTGGTATATTAACGGCGATGGCCAAGAAAACCAGAAAACAAAAAATTATCTCCGAGCTCAGAAGAAAAATTTTATCGGTCCAAATAAATTCCCCGACAGCCAGTAACAAGACCGAATTACCAGAAAAAGAGAAAGCAGGGGCAACACCGCCGCCCTCTCAAAATACTTCATTCTATATCTATCCCATACAGTTAATTAAAAAAGACTTGACAAAAACACTTCTCTTGTCCATACTGGCCATTAGCCTGGAAATAGCCTTGTTTTTTGTTCTCGAGAGGCATCTCGGTCTGCCCTTCAAAATAAAATTTTAAGAAGGGAGGTGAAATAAAACTATGACAACCATGTATTGTGTTAAGTGCCGTGCAAAGAAAGAAGTTGCTAATCCAGAGAAAGTTATCATGAAGAATGGTAAGCCAGCAATGAAGGCTAAATGTCCAACTTGCGGCACACAAATGTTTAAAATCGGCGCCGCATAAATGATTAGCCAATTAGTTTTGGAAAGATAAAACCCTCCAGACTAAAAAAAGTTGGAGGGTTTTAGGTTTCAGATTTTAAGAAGAGGTAAAAGAAGCGGAAGAACATTTTTTATTTCCTTTGCTCCCGCTGGCTTTTTCAAAACCTCCGAAGAAATTTTTGCCTGACAGATAATTTTCCTGGCTTGATTCTTGGTTAAATTTTTTTCCTGAGACTGCCAAATTCTGACCAGCGCTTCCACTAAAGCGTTTTTTAATTTTGCCTCCGGGTGATTTAACAAATATTGCCAAAGGAATCTCTCAAAATCGGAAACCAAAAGCGGGTTTTTCTTTTTAATAATTTTTACGAGCGCCCAATTTGTCTTTGGCCGAGGGGAAAAAGCTTCTTTCCCAACTTTGCGGATTAATTCCGTTTCCAAATAGGCGGTGTAAACAGCTTCCGTCAGTAAATTGTCCACAAACTTCAGCGGAACCAAAAAAAGGGCGATTTTAAAATCAAAATGGCGCAAACGGTTTGTCAGCGGCTCCACCAGAGAAGAGGGCAGGCTACCGACAATTTTGTCAAATTTTGTTTTCTTTTGTAAAAAGCAAAGGGCATCGGTATAAACAACCTCAACATTACCAGGAAGTTTGTCAAGTTCGTCCTTAAAGCTTTCGTCAATTTCGACGGCAATAACCTTTCCCGCTTTTTCCGCCAAAGCTTCGGTAACGACCCCTTTCCCCGACCCAATTTCCAAAACTTTATCGTTTTCTTCGATTGCGGCTGCCTTGACCAAATCATTAACGACGGCTTCGTCGACCAAAAAAAACTGATCGAGCAAATTTTCGTTGCTGGGTGTTTTACTCATAGAAAAAATGCGGTTAGAAATCCCAAAAAAAGACAATAATAACCAAATAAATAAAATTTATTTGATTTGAGAAATCCTTGCAGCAATTTTAGGGAAAAATAGCCCACTGCCCCGGAAATCAAAATCGCCGTTATTCCGATAAAGGGATTAATCGTTTCCAATCCGTCCTTTACTTTTAATATGACTGCCCCCAATATGGCGGGAATAGCCAAGAGAAAAGAAAAAGTAAAAGCGTCAATTCCGGAAAGTTTTCTAATCTTTCCACCAATAATAGTTGAACCGGAACGGGAAATGCCCGGAAACAAAGCCACTGCCTGAAAAAGTCCAATAATTAACGCGTCAAACCATTTCATTTCTTTTATTTGTTTTGTTCCTTGGCGGTCAAGCCAGCGGGAAAATACCAAAAGCAAACCAAAAGTGACCCACATAATTCCTATTAGTTTGATTGAATTGAAAATTTCCTCAATTTTTGAATTTAAGAAAAATCCGAAGACGGCCGCCGGGACGGAACCGATAATAAGTAAAACCCAAAGATTTTTTTGCTTCTGCCAATCTTTAACAAGAGAAATTATTTCTTTACGGAAAAAAAACAATATGGCCAGTAAAGTTCCTAAATGGAGTAAGACATCAAAAATTACCAATTGTCCTTTCAATTGGAAAAGTTTTTGGAAAAGCGCCAAATGCCCGGAAGAAGAAATCGGTAAAAATTCAGTAATTCCTTGAACAATGGCTAAAAAAAATGCTTGAAAAGCAGTCATCTAACGTATTAAATCATGAAATTATGTAACGGAACTCATATTCATTAAATCATGAA
>CAYVNK010000081.1:0-2217 GCA_964452885.1 uncultured Gammaproteobacteria bacterium | reverse complement strand
AGAAGAAGTGTTAGAAAATCTTACTCCAGGAACTTAAAAGTAGAGAGGATTTGGTCAAAAACTCCTAAGGTTTGTGCTGTAGGATTGTATCTGAACAAAATTTCCAAAAATTTACCATTAAGTACTTTCATTGTGTAGACTTGAGTATAAAGGTTTGTTTCTTGCTTAGTTTCTCTTTTTATCATTTCTATGCCATTAACTACCATTGTTGTTTTTGTTCCTTCCTCTAAATATGTTGGCTCTAAATCAAATACTTGAATTGTAGTATCTGGATAATCTTTAACCGAGTCGGCCTCGATTATATTTAATCCTGTTGAATTTTCTAATGCTTCTTTGCCTTGGCTACCTGCCGCAAGAGCCTCAGTTTTCCAATTTTGTGGGTGCTTTAGGGAGTATCTGTAGACAGTGTTTGTATATGTTTTCCAATCAGCAGTTGGGTCAGGGGTTGCAGTTGGGGTGGGGGAAGGTTGGATTTGGTACTGGGAAAGTTCCTTTGAAAGTTTCTGGATTTGGAAGTAGAAGAGGCCAGCCAGGCAGGTGGCGATTAACAAACAAATTGCCATGATTACCAAAAGTGAGCTTTTGACGGAAGACGAAGATTTAACCTGAACCGGAAGGGTTGACGTTGGCGACTGGATTGTTTGGGCAGATTGCGTTGGAACCATTTTTTTAGTATATCATTGCGCCAATAATTTTGGTAGGGATTTCCAGCCGTATATAAGAAGATTATTTCTTATTTGATCTGTTTCTCCGCCGTAGATGATGAAATTTTTGTCTATTTTCTCTTTTGAAACCTTATTTAAATAATTAATATTGTCGATGTAATTGCGGTTAAAGGTTTTGCCGGATTTGATTTCGACGGCTGATAGTTTTCCCTCGGAAACTGTTAATAAATCAACTTCGTGGCCGGTTTTATCCCGCCAGAAGTAAGTATTAGTTGATTTGCCGCTATTAAATCTGTTTTTGAGATACTCTAAGATGATCCAGTTTTCAAATAAGTTGCCCAAGGCGAAGTGTTGTTTAAGCTGGTTGTTGTTTTCTATACCCAAAAGCCAAGTTGCCAGGCCGGTGTCAAGGAAATATAATTTTGGGGCTTTAACTAATCTCTTGTTAAAGTTCTTGAAATATGGAGGCAGAAAGAAAATAATAAATCCGGCTTGAAGTAGAGACAGCCATTGCTTTACGGTGTTATGACTTATTCCGGCATCTTGTCCCAAAGAGGAGAGATTAACGGTTTGGCCGACCCTTCCCGCGCACAATTTGACAAAGATTTGGAATGTCCCTAAATCAGTCAGATTTTGCATGTTTCTTAAATCCCGTTCGATGTATGTTTGAATATAATTTGGGTACCAGTCGGAAGGCTTTATTTTTTTGGAAAAAACCCGGGGATACCCTCCCTTTATAATGTATTCTGAATAATCTGAAAACTTTATCTTGGCCTTGATGAGTTCGGTATAGGATAAGGGAGGAAGATTAAAAAGCGAGATTCTTCCGGCCAATGATTGAGAAATTTTTTCCATTAAAGAAAAATTTTGGGATCCGGTTAAGATATATTGACCGGATTCCTTATTTCGGTCTACGTGTGCTTGGAGATACGAGAAAAGGTCGGGAACTCTTTGAACTTCATCAATAATGGTACGGGCAGAATAGATTTCCAGAAATCCACGAGGATCATCTTGAGCAAACTGGCGGACATCCGGCTCCTCCAAGTTGACGTATCTGTATTCGGGAAAAACACTCTTAGCCAAAGTAGTTTTTCCCGACTGCCTCGGTCCGACGATGCCTACAATCGGGAATTTTTTGACAGCAGATTTGAGCTTGGCTGCAAGCTCCCGTTTAATCACGGGTAAATAATAGCACATTTGGACAAATTGTCAATACCATTTACAATTTGTCCACTATTCTGTGAACTTGAACGTAGAGAGGATTTGGTTAAAAATTGCTTTGATCACGGGTTTTTGACCTTCATTTGTATCCATCATCATTTGTGAAATTCGTAAGGTTTTACCGTCTGTGGTCATTTTATAACAGCATTCAAGAACACTCCGCAGTTTACTGCGGAGATGAATTGAACGCTGACAATGCGGTAGCAGTGCCAAGCTTCGCTTATATGTCATCCTTGTTTGGAGGGATACCCCGCTCTTTAGAGCGGGGAGGATGTCATAGACGGCTCCCGATAATTGTTGGGGGTTGCTGTGGGAGTTGGGGAAGCTTGAG
>CAYVNK010000080.1:0-2285 GCA_964452885.1 uncultured Gammaproteobacteria bacterium | reverse complement strand
TTGCTAATGATTCAATGAATCACTTTCCGTTACATTTTTGATGATTTAATTCGCAATATTGACGATAGTTTGTGTCAGGGGTACAATGGAACCATGACAAACGACTTACTGAAAGACAATAATCTAAAGAAAATGGCGAGAGTTGCACGATCACTTGGTGGAAAAAAAATGATTATTTTTGGCTCATTGGCCAAAGGGAAATCGACAAAGGATAGTGACCTTGATATTTGTATCTTGATTAACCAGGATGAAAATCCTCTAAAGTTTCAGAAAAATTTTCGTTTAGGTTTATGGAAAAACAAATATAATTGGGACAGACCAATTGACCTTCATGTTTTTTCGGAAAATATCTATAATTCCTTACTTTTAAAAAAGGATCCTTTTATTTCAGAAGTTAGCGGGGGTTTAGTTTTATATGACTGAAACAAGACAAAAGGAATTATTTGATCTTTGGCTAAAAGCAGCCAAGCATGATCTTAGGTGGGCAGAGGGAAGTTTAAAATTAAAAGAATATGCAGGAGTATGTTTCCTTTCTCAGCAAGTAGTAGAGAAATCACTAAAGGCTTTTTTATACTTGAAAGGAGAGGAACAAAGGAAGGTTCACGATTTGGATAATCTTTTAAGTTTGACGATAAAATATGATAAGAGTTTTGAAAAATTTATCCAAGCGACTTCTACCTTAAGCGCTTACTATTTAAGCACTCGCTATCCGGACATTGGTGATGTAGATGTTTTTGATAAAAAGGAACTTGCAGACCAAGCCTTAATTTGGGCGGGAGAGATTTTTGATTTTGTCAATTCTTTTCAATAATTTTTCTCTTTCATTTTCAATTTTCTTTTCTACCACTTCTTCAAAAATTTTATTTAAGACTTCTCCCACTTTTGGTCCCGGGTTAATTCCCAAAATTTCCATCACATCTTTGCCATTAATTTTTAAATCGGTGACGGAGAAGGGTTGCTTTTGCACTTCAATTAATCTTTCTTTAAATTTTTCCAATCTCCAGGAGGTTTCTTTAGCGCCGCCGCCTAACCTGTCCCCGGTTCTTAAAGCCAGCATGTCTTCCAAATTTTCCGTGCCGACATTGCGGATGAATCTTCTGATGGCCGAGTCTGTTTGCCGCTCGTCAACGCTGAATAAATGCCAACGGACCAGTCTGACTAACCGGTCGGATTCTTTATTAGAAAGATGAAACCTTTGGGCAATTTTTTCTGCCATTTTAGCGCCGACCACTTCGTGATTGTAAAAAGTTCTCTCTTCACCCTCACCCTTGGCCGTTACCGGCTTGCCAATATCATGGATTAAGGTTGCCAGTTTAACTAATGGGTCTTGGCTGGGAACATTTTTTAAAGAAAGTATCGAATGGGTCCAAACATCTTCTTTATGATGTTTGGCTTGAGATACCTTGTAACCGGCCGATAGCTCCGGAAGGATATATTCCAAAAGTCCGGAAGTTAAAAGTAAGGTAATTCCTTCGGCGGGATAACTACTGCTCAAAATTTTGAAAAGTTCGTCTCTAATTCTTTCTCCGGAAATAACTTTTATAGAAGAAGCGTTTTTTTGGATAGCGGAAAAAGTAAGAGACTCGATAACAAAACCGAGTTGGCTGGCAAAACGAATGGCGCGCAGCATCCTTAGGGCGTCTTCGGAAAAGCGTTTATCCGGATTACCGACCGCGCGGATAATTTTATTTTTTAAATCCTTTTCACCTTCAAAAAGATCAATTAATTCCAGCTTTCCCTCTTTGGTTGGCCCGATCGCCATCGCGTTGATGGTTGATTCTCTTCTTTCTAAATCCTTATCTAAAGAAGTTTCCCACCAAATTTGCTCCGGTCGCCTTTTATCGTTATAATTTCTTTCTCCACGATAAGTCGTGATTTCATATTTTTCATCACCGTTTTTGGTTTTAACCATTAAGGCGACTGTGCCGAAAATATTGTTGTAGAAACTTTCCGGTAAAATTTTTTGCATTTCTTCGGGAGTAGCATTGGTCGTAAAATCAGGGTTAACAATTTCTTTTCCGAGCATAAGGTCCCTGACCGGACCGCCGACCAAATAAATTTCAAAACCCGATGCTTTAAATTTTTTAAAAATCTCAAAGACTTCTTTGGGAATTTTTTTAACCAAAACTTCAGCTAGAGGCTGTCTCATATGATAGAATTATAACACGAAGTGTTGAAAGCTCTGCTTATACCATTAAAATAATTCTTGACGAAAAAGTTTTTGTTAGGTAAGATTAGTCTATCCAAATAAAACCCGAAACAAAATATAAATGAAAGAAAAAAAT
>CAYVNK010000079.1:0-2317 GCA_964452885.1 uncultured Gammaproteobacteria bacterium | reverse complement strand
GTAAAATGAGTCACGGAAAAGGCATAAAAAACTAAAGCTAAAAGAGATTGTTTTTTGTTTTTAAAAACAATTCTGGCTAAACGATAAACCAACCAAAGACTGAAACCAAAAACCAAAAATACAAAAAGATAATAAGGACCTGCATTTAAACCAAACAGTTTTTGAAAAATAAAGAAAAAAACCTGAGTGGAAAGCGGACGATAAAAAGTAGCCGAATGCTGATTCGGTAAAAAAGAAAAAAAGTCAAAAAATTCATGTAAATTACCAATTTGGGAAATCCGCAAGTGAAACCAATCATCGCTGGAAAAAAAATTAAAGAGAGCGGGAGAAAAAATCAGCAAAGAACAAAAAATAATTACAAACGGATAATATTTTTTTAAAAAGGATTTCATTTAAAATAAACTTCTCCTAAAACAGAGCTCTATAGACTTCGAGAGTTTGTGAGGCTGTCTTTTGCCAATTAAATTCACCTGCCCTTTTAAAACCTTTAATTTTAAGTTCTTCAGAAACTTTTTTATTCCGGCAAATTTTAGAAATCGCTCCGGCGATACTTTCTACGTTTTCCGGTTCTATTAAAAGAGCCGATTCGCCCGCAATTTCTTTCATTGAACCTAAATTAGAGGTTATTACCGGACACCCGCAAGCCATTGCCTCTAAAATTGGCAAACCAAATCCTTCATAAAGCGAGGGATAAATAAACCCTTCCGCACCGCTGTAAAGAGCAGCCAAATCCTCTTTTTCCACAAACCCAAGCAATTTGATTTTTGGTATTTGGTTTTTGGTATTTTGGTTGATGTCATCTCCCCAACCATACTTTCCTACGATCACTAAAGAAAGATCGGGATTGGCGCCGGCGATTTCAACAAAGGCCGCAATTAGCCGGTTTAGGTTCTTACGGGGCTCTCTGGCACCAACACAAAGTAAATATCGGCCATTATTAATTAAAAACTTTTCTTTGACTTTCTGTATTTGAGAAACTGGCCGGGGAGAAAAGTCAGGATCGGCTGCTTCATAGACAACTTTAATCTTTTTTTCCGGAATCTTTAAAATGTCAATAATATCCTGTTTGGTTGTTTCGGAAACGGCAATTATTTTATCGCCATATTGTTTGACAAAAAATAATTTTCTTTTTTGATTTTCAACGATATCATGACCTCCCCGAGCCACAAAAGTCTCTGGATATTTAAAAACAGTTAAATCATGAATGGTGGTTACTCTTTTGGCTTTAATTGTTGGCGGCTCCAGCCAGTCAGAAGAATGAAAAACATCAATCTCTCCTATTAGATTTTCTATTGGAAAAACATGAATGCCGTTCCATAATAATTCCAGAGCTTTAGGAGGAAAAGGAAAAAATTTCTTTTTAACATTTTCTGTCTTAATATTTTCATAAAAATCTTTTAACGGTTTTTGGTTTCTGAATGAAGAACCGAAAAGCACAAATTCGTCATCTTTTGCTTCTTGGCATAAACTGGTTGCCAATAGCCTGGTGTAAGTAGAAACACCGGTTCCAAAAACTATTTGACTGATATCAATTCCAATTTTCATGAATTTCTATTAATTATTAACGAATTAACGGATTATTTATTAACAAAATTTCCATCTTTCCGTTGTTTTTCTAAATAACAAACAAAACTTCCAATTTGTTTTCCAAGAGAATCAAACTTGCTATTCATTTCGTCAAATTCGTCTTTTGAAAGATATTCTATCTCTAAAGCAATATATAGCTGATTTCTTACTTCTCCCGTTGATCCCTTAGAAATTCTTAAAAATCGAATAAGTTCATTATTGTTTGATTTTTCGAATCCTTCTACTATGTTTGAACTTATTGATACAACTGCTCTTCTAATTTGATCTCTTAAACCAAAATCTTTTGAGAATTTACCCTTAGATGTCAAAATATATATTTCTTTTGTTAAAAAAATTGATTCTTTCCATATCGGTAAATCTTCAAACTTCTGTATCTTCATAATCCGTTAATGTGCAATCCGTTAATCCGTTAATTGATAATCCGTTAATAATCTATACTCCCAAAGAGGTATTTGGTTAAAATTAACTTCTTTAACTTTAGTATAACCTGCTTCCTTCAGTTCTGCCAAAATTAATTCATTCGGGTCAAATAAAGAAGACAAATAACGAATGTAATAAATTTTTTCTTGTCTTGGCCCATAATCCGTTAATCCGTTAATTGATAATCCGTTAATCGGAGCAATTCCTTTCGCCCTATAAACCAGCTTTATTTTACTTTCCGGATCATAGTACCTGATTGGCCAATTGGAAGTTTCTGACGGTAAAAGTACCACTGAGTTTTCCTGATGTT
>CAYVNK010000078.1:0-2341 GCA_964452885.1 uncultured Gammaproteobacteria bacterium | reverse complement strand
CCGACAGTTTTCGGAGGCGCGGCGGGTGGCCCGCTTCGCCAAAGCGTCAGCGAGGTGAGGGGCGCCGCGCCGAATGCGAATAGCGACGAAGCGAGCCGAAGGCGAGCGAGGAGCTGACGCAATGCGTAATTAATTTTTAAAAAAGGTACGAATTTTTTTGTAAACGCTCACCATTTGGGAAAATGAAGAATGATTGGGAGCAGCACGAGCCGAGTTCGAAAACTCGGCGAGGCTAAAAAAAGGAAATTTTAAGTCCGGACTGAGTCGCCGATCAGAAAAAGAATAAAAAGAAAAAACGCAAAAATACTCTTTCTTTAACCGTAAGAAAGAATCAAAGAAAATTGAAAGCACTACCCATGATTAAATATATCGCTTACTGCCGGAAATCAACAGATGAAAAAGACAAACAAGTTTTATCTATTGAAGCGCAGATTGCTGAATTAAAAGAATTTGCCAAAAGGGAAAACTTTTCAGTTGTTGATTTTGTAATAGAAGCTAAAACGGCAAAATGCCCAGGTCGTGAACAATTCAATGAAGTCTTAAAAAGGATTGAAAAAGACGAGGTTCAAGGAATTATTAGTTGGCATCCAGACAGACTGGCCAGAAACTCTATTGATGGCGGAAAGATTATCTATCTTCTTGATACCGGAAAATTACTTGACTTAAAGTTTCCTTCTTTCTGGTTTGAAAATACGCCTCAAGGAAAATTTATGTTAAACATTGCTTTTGGGCAGTCGAAATATTATGTCGATAATCTTTCCGAAAATGTTAAAAGAGGCAACCGTCAAAAACTCAGACGGGGAGAGTGGCCCGGAAAAGCTCCTCTTGGGTACATAAATGACTCGAGGACAAAATCTGTTCAAGTTGAGCTCGAAGTTTCTAAAATTATTAAAAAAACATTTGAGGTTTTTGCTGAGGGCAAAGTATCTTTTACTCAAATCTCAGATTATTTATTTAGATTTGGGATTAAAAAAGGAAACGGGAAGCCTTTAAAAGGAGATCGGATTAAGGGAATTTTGTCCAACAGGTTTTATATCGGTATCCTTAAACATAAAGGAGAGTATTATCAAGGTTCTCACGAGATCTTTATCTCCAAGTCTTTATTTAATCAAGTCCAAAAACAAATAGAAAGGCTGGAAAAACCAAGAAAGGGAGGCCGAAACTTTGTTTTTAGAGGAATTGCCACTTGCGGCGAGTGCGGTGCTGCGATTACCGCTGAAATACATACTAAAAATTATCCCAGAACCAGAGGCAAAGTAAATTATATTTACTATCGCTGTACTAAGAAATTAAAACCTTGCTCTCAAAAGTATGTTTCAGAAATCGAATTTGAAAAGCAACTTAGAATAATTCTTGGTAGTTGCGGGCTTCATCAGGGCTGGAATAAGTATTTTGATGAGTGGATAGAGGCAGACGAGATAAAAAGCAGGGAAAATATAGAAACAGAGTTAAAAGTATTAAGAGAAAAAGAACAAGAGCTGGAAACAAAGCTAAACCGGCTTCTTGACGCTTATCTGGATCAGGTAATTGAACCTAATATTTACAAGCAAAAGAAAAATGAACTCTTTGAAGAAAAACTAAAACTTCAGGAGAAAATAGCTCAGACAGAAAAGAAAGGAACATTTTGGCTCGAACCAGTAAGAGAATTCGTAAATTGCGCCTTAGGAGCGAAAAAAATCGCGGCCGCAAAAAATAATAAGGATGAGCTAACGCTCATGACGAAAAAAGTCGGCTCGAACTATTCTTTATTGGATCGTTTTCTTTCTGCCGACCTGAATTTTGCCTTTTCTGCGCTTGCTGAAAGCGGGGGCGCCGCTCGCGCCGCTCCCAACCCTTCTTCAATTCCCCAAATGGTGACCCCACACGGATTCGAACCGTGGTACCGAGGCTGAAAACCTCGTGTCCTAACCGCTAGACGATAGGGCCGCGTATAATCGCTTCGCTCTCATGCAACAAGCATAAATAATTTTTTAAGTGTAATATTCAGTACCAGAATTATGAACGTCAAGTCTTTTAAAAGGACTATTTGGTGTAAAACCTATGTACCAAGATTAATCTTGCAAACTTTAAAGCAGATATACGTGATACATTTTTGGGTTTACCACGTGATCCGGCAAAGCCGGATTTTACGTGGTGAGGCCGGTGCGGATCGAACGCACGACCAACTGCTTAAAAGGCAGCTGCTCTACCACTGAGCTACAGCCCCAAATCAAAACTCTCTTGAACAAAAACCATAATACTTAAAATATAAAACAATAAAACAAATTAGTTTTGTATTTAGTATTCGAGACTGTTGAATATTTAGTAATATTTTACTCTGTTTTGTCATAATCTGTTTTTT
>CAYVNK010000077.1:1171-2505 GCA_964452885.1 uncultured Gammaproteobacteria bacterium | reverse complement strand
AGATAGCGATGCTTTATAATCTACATTTATGTATAGTATAGAAGAACTTATAAAAACGGAAAAAAGACTTTTCCATATCGCCGATATGGCGGTTATTTGGCGGATAAGCAACCGGAAAAATTTGAATATGCGTCTTTACCGGTATGTAAAAAACGGTCTTCTTTTTTCTATTCAAAGAGGACTTTATGCACTTGTACCGCCGGAAAAACTTTCTCCTTTGGAAGTTGCGGTCGCCTTAAACCACAGATACTGTTATTTAACGACAGAAACAGTTTTAGAAAGATACGGCGTTATTAACCGGCGCGTCCAATTTTTGACTTTTGTTGGTGAAATGTCAAAAAAATGTTACTGGGCCGGAAATCAGTTTATGTTTAGGAAACTTAAAACCGAATATTTAATGCGGAACGACGGAGTCTTTGAAGAAAATGGTTGTTTTGTTGCTACCTTGGAAAGAGCGGTTGCCGATATTTTATATTTTAACCCGAAATTTTATTTTGACAGTCCGAATCTAATTAATTGGACAAAGGTCGAAGAAATCAAGAAGAAAGTGGGGTATAAATGACGATAATCCGCCCCCAGGACGCCTATCATAAATCGCAGATGTTTAGGTTATTGGCCGAAATAGCCGATGATTCTGTTCTCGCCCAGGAATTGTATTTTAAAGGGGGAACCTGCGCTCAAATGCTTGGTTATTTAGATCGTTTTTCCGTTGACTTGGATTTTGATCTTAAAGAAGAAAAAAAGACACGGGAGATACGGGATCAATTTAAAAATATTTTTAAAAATCTTAATTTAGAAATCAAGGACGAAAGCCCAAAAGTTTTGGAATTTCTTCTTCGCTATGAAGCGCCGAAAAATGAAAGAAACTCGTTGAGGATTGATGTTGTTGGTTTAAATTACCAAGGAAACAAATATGAACCGAAACTGCTTCCGGAAATAAACAGAGTTTTGATTTGTCAAACTAAAGAAACAATGTTTTCTCACAAATTGGTAGCTATTACCGAAAGATTTGCCAAACATGGTTCCATTGCCGGACGGGATATTTACGATATTCATTATTTTTTCCTGAATGGTTTTAGGTACATTCCAGAATTAATTAAAGAAAGAACTAACGAAAGTGTTTTGTCATATTTAAAGACATTACTTGCATTTATTAAGAAAAATATAAATACAGAATTATTGGTGCAAGACCTTGGAACTCTTCTTCCGTCGGAAAAGATGAAAATGGTTAAAAATAATCTGCTATCGGAAACAACTATGTTCATTGAAGATGAGATAAGAAGGCTAACAAATAAGTAAAGTCAACAGCAGTTCAATTTGGAACAAGACTTTTA
>CAYVNK010000077.1:0-1071 GCA_964452885.1 uncultured Gammaproteobacteria bacterium | reverse complement strand
AAATATTTAGGGAAACTGCTGGAATTCAAATAACTATTAACGAATTAACGAATTATTTATTAACGGATTAACAGATTAATTAATGAATAAATTAAAAATTTTTGCCGATAATCTTTTTGTTCATGAAACTCTTCATTTTTCATCCGGAATTGCAATGTTTTTTTTGATTAATTCATTTTTTGGAAAGCCAATTTTAGGGATAATTGCTTTTTTGGTAAGCTTATTTATTGACGCCGATCATTACCTTGAAGGACTGGTTTACAATCATTTTAAAATTGGCTGGATTTTTACTACATATCCTCATATTTATTGGAGAAAAACCGGTAAAATTACAATTTTACTTCATTCATGGGAACTGTTAGTGCTAATTATGATTTTTGGTAAAATTTTTAATTTTTTACCTTTAGCCGTAGCAATTGTTTTACCGGCAATGCTTCACTATTTAATTGATACTATTGTCTATTGTTCATTTAAAAAATTACCATTACTTCAATATTTTTTAATATACAGAATTTTTAATCGTTTTGATTTGAATAAAGCCAAGGGGGATACGGATATTAGATATTAGATATTAAAAATGATACACATTTTACTAAAAGATTTGATAATTTATCAAAAAGCATTGATTATAAGTAATAAATCATGGGATATATACAAAAATTTCACCTGGCAAATAAAAAAAACAATTGGTGACCAATTTATAACTGCTATTGATTCAATAGGGGCGAACATTGCAGAAGGATACGGAAGATTTCATTATCTTGATCGAATTAAATTTTATTATAATTCCAGAGGATCTCTTTTAGAGTCACTGCACTGGCTGGAATTGCTTAAAAATCGCGATTTAATTACAAAAAATGACTATGATTTTGTTACAATTCTCTTGGAAGATTTAAATTTGTCTTTGAATGCGTTTATTAAATCTAATTATCAGTCCAAGGATTTAAAGCACGTAGGTAATGGAAAATAGAAATTAGATATTGGAAATACATCAATATCCAATATCAAATATCTAATATCTAATATCAAATGAACATTATTGTTTCGGTAATAATTACCACTAAAAACGAA
>CAYVNK010000076.1:0-2556 GCA_964452885.1 uncultured Gammaproteobacteria bacterium | reverse complement strand
CCTGGAAGATATCAAAATACAAAGGAAAACCCTCAAGGTTGACTACCAGACCTACCACAATTTGAGTATCCATTGGCCTGTGGTCTTTGGAGAAACCAAAATCTTTAAGACTGCCCTTGAGGCCATCTTTAACAGCAGATTCAAAGTAAAGGGTAGTCACATCATAGAAAACTAACTTTAAACTGTCTCCTGACTCATTCCTGGTAAAGCCTATCAAAGCTTTTTGAAACTGATCCTTAATCCCTTTTCCTAGAGCTGCCTTTAAATGCTGGTAAAGGGTTTTTAAGGCATAATCCCTGCCAAAGCTATCAGATAAAACCTCAGTTATTTCCCGTTTGGAAGCAGGCTGATAGATCCTGGTTATGATTAAGTCTTTAATTACTTTGTCAGGATAGAGGGATAATCCCAGCTTGTCATAAACCCCGGATAAAAGCTCATAGACAAAAAGAGGGCGGTTTTGGAAAACAGCAATGTCAGATGGTTTAAATGTGGATAAAATATCCAGCAGACTGGTTTGACCGGTAGTTTCAACAATAAATTTTTCAGCTTTTCTTAAAAGTTGTATTTTCTCTTCATGAGTAGCATAGGTACCAATGTGTTTATGGATAGTTACCTTGCCATATCTTTTAGATACCACCTGAATAGCTTTCTTGCCGGAAGCTGTTGGGACTACTCTTGTCCTCATCCTCTAATTATATACGCACAACCCATAACCCTTAGTGTCCCAAAAAACCTTAAATTGAGACTAGCCCATATGAAGTGTCCTAAGTCAGGAGATAATTTTTTCTTTTAAAGAATGGGCTAAAGAATGAAAATACTTTATCATTTCTTCTTTGGAAAAGGCCTTAATCATCAGGGGATAATCATGAATCTCGCTAACTCTCAAAAAACAGCTGCCTAAAAAAATAGGATCTATTTTAACTTCCATTTTTTCTTCCAGTTTCTGCAAAAGCATTGATAAATCAAATGGATATTCCTTTTGGACAAAGTAGAAATCAACAAAATCCCTGGCATTTTTTCTGGTAATAATCGTGTTCAATTTACTAATAGCAATATCTAATAAGCTTTCAATCTCGAGCCCCCTGTAAGTCTTTCCTTGAACAAATCTTTTAAAAGGAAAATAATTAAAATCCGTTTTTACTGTTTCTTTTTGTCCTTTTTTCAGAAAAAAAATTTTGGAAGAAGAAATTTCCCGGTATTCAACCGTTTTAATACTAATTCTATTAAAAATAGGGGTTAATTTGATTTTAACTTCATCAATTGCCTGTTTTTCGTCAGTAAAAAAATCAAGGTCTTCCGAATACCGGTGTTTCAAATAGAATTCTGACAAAGCTGTTCCTCCGGCAAGGCGGAAGTTTTTAGTTATAAACTTTTCTTTGCATAGTTCGTCTAGAATTATTTTCTGAAATGGCGAAAGAATTGATTTCATTGAAGAATGACAAAGTTTTCCAGAAATTCCTTAACTTTCGGATCTAAAACATCATTTTTAATTTCCGGCCATAATTTTTTCAGCAATTTTAGTTTAATTCTTTCTCCATCAAGCCCATAATTGATGAGTTGCAAAAGACGCCATTTTTGATAATCCTCCGGATAATCTTTCTTTAATTTTTTTTCATCCGTGGACCAGTTATACATGAAGATATTATATCATTTTGTAGGTGCCGGAGAGAGGACTCCCGCCTACGTCCCGCCTTTGGCGGGACTTCGGCCGGGCAAGCAAATCCCACCCTCCGCTAAAAAAGTGGGGATACAGACATGCTTTGGTTGGGAAGAATCCTTGGTAAAAATGCTATACCCAACATATTCCAATTTGTATGCTAAAAATTACAATGTTGGGTTCATACTCAATTAATATATTCAAATTCTAATTAATTGAGTATATAATCAGAATATGAAAACAAACTTTAACACCAAGAAATTACAAAATATCTGTGAAGCTAATGATATTTCCTATCTTGGGCTTTTTGGTTCATATGCTATTGGTAAACAACGTAAAGATAGCGACATCGATTTATTGGTTGATTTTAACAATACTAAATCTTTGCTCGAAAAAGGGAGAATACTCGTTGAGCTGCAAGATCTGTTTAAAAGAGAGGTCGATTTAGTTTCCAGAAAAAATATAAAGCCATCTCTTAAGCCTTTCATAAATAAACAGCTAATCACATTATATGGAGAAAAGTAACAAAATTTATCTTGAAGATATCGTTCAAGCAATAAGGATAATACTTGAAGATTATGTTTCTGGCATTAACTCCAAAAAATTTGACAAGGACAAAAAGACACAAGATGCAGTTATCAGACAAATTGCAATAATTGGAGAAGCCATGGGCAAGCTTGATAAAAACTTCATTGAAAATCATCCCGAACTGCCTGGTAAGGAGGCTGTGGCAATGAGAAACGTATTGGTTCACGATTATGACTGGGTGGATACGAAAGAGGTATGGAAAACAATTGAGCAAGATCTGCCGAAATTAAAAGAGACAGTTGAGAAGATATTACAAGAAGAATACAAAACAACTTTAACCATTTAATTGTTTGACTACGATACGTTGTCAG
>CAYVNK010000075.1:0-2657 GCA_964452885.1 uncultured Gammaproteobacteria bacterium | reverse complement strand
AAAATTGAAGGTTGATTCGGGAAAATGTATTGGTTGCGGGCTTTGTGTCAGTATCGCCGGGGATTGCTTTAAGCTTAATGACAACGGAAAAGCGGAAGCAACCTGTGAAGGTGACCAGAAAAAGGACGGTAATGCTAAGGTAATGGAAGCGATCGAATCCTGTCCGGTTCAGGCGATCACAATTTCAAAATGAACAAAAAAGTTTCGTTTGTCATTATTTTTCTTCTTTTAATCGCTGCTTTTTTGGGAGGAATGGCTTTTGCCAAAGGGGGAGGTAGTAAATCTACAAAGACAAACACTAATAGTACCGCTCAAGCAACTTCTGCTCCTCAGCCGACTCAAGCTCCATTTGTTCCCAAACAAAAAAGCGCCAAACCTGAAGTTAAATTTTTTGTGATGAGTTTTTGTCCTTATGGCAATCAGGCAGAAACCGGAATAGAACCGGTTTACCAATTATTAAAAGATAAAGTATCTTGGCAACCGAGATATATTGTTTCCCAAATTACTCAAACGTCGATTGATCAATGCAAAACAAGTTGTGCCGGTAAGGTAGGGAATGAGGCGGCCAAAAAACAATGTCAAGATGCCATTACCGCCGGACAGGTTAAAAATATGGACGCGGACACTTGCGTAAAAACTTACTTTCCTTATAAAACTGCCGATGAATGTATTGCCAAAACCTGCAGTACTTTGAAAGTTAATTCCTGGGAATCTTTACACGGTGTTCAAGAGTTGCACCAGGATGTTCGGGAAATTTGTGCATACAATTTAGGAAACATTGCGAATTGGTGGAAATTTATTACGGCAGTTAATACTAATTGTACCGCCAGTAATGCCGATACTTGCTGGGCGGAGCAAGCTAAAAGTGCTGGTTTGGATACGAATAAAATTTCTACTTGCGAAAATAGTCAAAAAACAGCGCTTTTAGTAAAAGAAAATACAGAATCAACTAAATATCAAGCCCAAGGCTCTCCAACAGTTTATATTAATGAAACCTTATACAACGGGGGTCGTTCGCCCGAAGATTATAAAAAAGCCATTTGCGCTTCTTTTGAAAATCCGCCGGCAGAGTGCAGCCAAACCCTAGGAGCGGAAAGCACCACTACCAGCGGGGGCTGTGCTCCGGCTTCGTAGTCCTTAAAATGAAATACGCCAAAGATGTTCTTATTTTAATTTTAGTTTTACTGGCCGGGTATTTAGGTTTTAGGTGGACGAAAAATAACTTAAATAATCCCCCAAAAAGCGAAAAGACAACTTTTTCACCAACCCAAACCCCAACCGCCAGTCCTACTCCTTCCTATCAGACTATAATCGGCGATTTTTTGGTAACCGATAAAGAAGTTTGTTTAGAAAACGGCAAGTCCTTGGTTTATTTTTTCGGTTCTTCGTCCTGTCCCCATTGTGTTTGGGAAAAACCAATTGCCCAAAAAGTTTTTAACCAATTTAAAAATGAAATTGCTTACCACGAAAATTTTGATTCACAAAAAGACACCGACGTTTTTTTGAAATATCAAGATATTAATCCCCGCTACGTGCCATTTTTAATTTTGGGTTGTAAATATGTTCGGGTTGGAGCAGGGGAAAGTTTAAGCCAGGCGACTGATTCTGCGCAAAGAGAAACCGAATCAAAGAAACTGGAAGAAGAAGCCCTAACCACGATTTTGTGCAAATTAACCAATGATAAACCTGCTTCGGTCTGCGCTTTAATAAAAAGCAAACTTCAATAAACTTTTTTGTGATAAAATCGCCTCATGATTAAGCTTAATGCTAAGGCGCTTCGGACCACGAAGGCTAGTTCAAAAGAATATAAAAAGCTACCTAAAAATCCGATTTACATAATTTTGGATAATGTTTTGGATACCTATAATATTGGGTCGATTTTTAGGTTAGCTGATGCAGTGGCGGCAGAGGAAGTGATAATTTGCGGGCAGTCGGAAATTCCCCCAAATACTAGAATTAAAAGAGCTTCGATAAATACCACTGAATGGGTAAAGTGGCGCTACGTTTCGACCACCGTCGAAGCAATCGCAAAGATCAAAGATCAAATACCAAATATCAAAATTGTTGCGGTGGAGCAGAACGAAAAAAGTGTTCCTTACAACCAGATGAAATGGGAATTTCCGGTGGCAGTAGTGGTGGGGAATGAAACCAACGGGGTTTCAAAAGAAGTTTTGGAAATGTGTGATGCGATTGTCGAGCTACCAATGTTTGGAGTTAATATTAGCCTTAATGTCATGGTTTCTTTAGGAATTGTACTTTATAAAATTATTGAAAATTTAAAAGATTAAACCGATAATCTTTTCGTGATAAAATAAAAAGCAATGGTCAGTAAGCTTCGTAGAAAAAAGCCGATAAAAATTTTTTTTGTTCTTTTTCTGGTTATTTCCTGGCTTTTTTCCGGTTGGCCCCCGATCTGGCTAAACCCCAGAATTCCCTCAAAGATCAAAGAGGGGCAAGCGTTAAACAAGGTTAATAACTGGGATTTTACCGGTAGTTCCACTGGTTGGACATACACCAGCGACACCGGTACTGATCTTTGCGGCAGTACCACTACTACTAACGAAATTTCTGCTGAAACCGGTGATTACGACGGGACAATTGGTAACCCCTCCGGATCTTTTAAATTTTCCACTCCGGTGATTAAAAATACTCTCACA
>CAYVNK010000074.1:0-2699 GCA_964452885.1 uncultured Gammaproteobacteria bacterium | reverse complement strand
CATGCTTGCCTCGTTTTAATTTTAATGTTAGAATCCTTTATGACTCAATTTCCCGTTTTTAAAACCAAAATTGCCGGAAAGTCACAAAAATTTAATTTGAACAATCCTGCTGAGGTAAAGAAATACTATGAGTACAAAGCCGGCCGGGAAATTGCCAAAATAAAAGAGTTTTTGGAGCACAACACCTTCGTGGCCTATCTTTTAGGCAAGAAAAATGCCGGCAAGGGGACTTATACCAAACAATTTATCTCTATTTTTGGAGCGGACAAAGTCGCTCATATTTCCGTTGGGGATGTGGTCCGGTCAGTTGATGAAGAAATGGCCGATCCGCAAAAGAAAAGAGAATTAATTGAGTTTTTAAAGAAAAGTTACCGTGGTTATCACTCTTTGGAGGCGATTATTAAATCCCAGGAAGAAAGAGGAACCGGTAAACCATTACTGCCGACGGAATATATTTTAGCCTTGCTCAAAAGAGAAATCGACAGAGTAGGCAAGAAAGCTTTGTTTATTGACGGCCTCCCTCGGACTCTGGACCAGATTTCCTATTCCCTGTTTTTCCGGGAACTGATTGGTTATCGTGACGATCCGGATATATTTGTTTTAATTCAAATTCCGGAAAAAGTGATTGACGAAAGACTGAAATATAGAGTTGTTTGTCCGAAATGTCATACACCGCGCAACTTAAAGCTTTTGGTCACCAGCAAAGTTGGTTACGATAAAAAGACAGGGAAGTTTTACTTAATGTGCGACAATCCTGAATGCGGGAACGCTCGCATGGTTGCTAAAGAAGGGGATGAGCTAGGAATTGAAAATATTCGCGAAAGATTAACTGCCGACGGGCAATTGATTGAGAAGGCGTTTTCTTTATATGGTGTTCCTAAAGTTTTACTGCGCAATGAGGTGCCGGTTTCAGAAGCGAAAAAGATGGTCGATGATTACGAACTGACGCCGGAATTTGTTTTGGAATACAAAAATGATAAGGTACTTGTTTCGCAAAAGCCCTGGACAGTTAATGATGACCAGGGAACTCTTTCTCATAGTTTAATGCCTCAAGCAGTGACTCTTTCCTTGATCAAGCAAATAGCGGATGTTTTAGGATTGTAAAAACATCTTAAATTTGACTCTTTAGCTTCGATCTGCTAAATTAAGCACGACTTTAAGATAGGCACTTATATGACATCGGAAGCAATTGTTGATCGTCAAGAAGATACGGAGACTGATCTTCGGCTCCTTTACTGGAAGGAGGTAGGAAAATATCCTCTTTTAACACGGGAGAGAGAAATTGAATTAGGCAAACTAATCAAAGATGGCCGATCAGCCGAAGAAAAGCTTAGTAAAGGCGGATTAAAAGAAAAAGCAGCTTTTCTAACTGAACAAAGCCTTTGGGGTAAGAGAGCGCGAGAGGAGATGGTTAAATGTAATTTGCGTTTAGTGGTTAGTGTCGCCAAGAGATATTTATATTCCAAAATTCCCTTTTTAGATTTAGTTCAGGAAGGCAATTTAGGCTTCATCAGAGCGGCCCAAACTTTTGATTATGAAAAGGGTCGCTTTTCTGCTTATGCAGTACCTTGGATCAGACAAAAAATTCGTCGTTTTATTAATTTCCAAGGTCAGGACATTCCTTTGCCGGTATATCAATCGGAGAAAATCCGCCGCATCAAGATGATTGAGGAGAAAATGAGAGAAAGTTTAGGAAGAAAGCCGACGGATGAAGAGTTGGCAGGAAAGCTTAAAATGTCTCTTAAAAAGCTGGTTGTGCTGACAAATTATGCCGCCGCTACTGTTACGGTTTCTTTGAATAACCCCTGTTCTGATGAGATAGAAAACGGGCCTGAACTGGGTGATTATGTTTCCGACAACGGGGCGGTTAATCCGGAAGAGCCGGTTATCAACAAGGATCGGAAAGAGGCAGTCAACAAAGTTTTGCTGAAACTTACTTCCAGAGAACAAAAAATTATCAGAATGCGTTTGGGAATTGGATACCTTCGCGGATATTCTTTTGAAGAAATAGGCAACGAAGCTGATTTAAAAGGAGGAAATCACTCCAATAAATCAGGAAAACCGTTAACTAGAGAAAGAGTACGGCAGATATATGAAGAAGCTTTAGAAAAAATAAGAACGCCTTGTCTGGCCAGAGGATTGCAGGATTTTGTTTCTTAAATTTTTCTCTTTGGTCACCAAAAACCCCGGGATAAACCCGGGGTTTTTGGTCTTCAACTAAAACTGTTTTTAGGCAGTTCTTTGTTTCTGATAACAGTCATTGCAATAGACTGGACGGTCTCCTTTCGGCGCAAAAGGAACTTGACATTCCTTTCCGCAAGCCGCGCAGGTTGCCGTATACATCTGTCTGTCACCACGCAACTGTTGTTTTTTTGCTTGGCGGCAGGCAGGGCATCTTTGCGGGGAATTTTGGAAACCTTTTTGAGCGTAAAAGTCCTGCTCAGAAGCTGTCCAAACGAAATCATTACCGCAATCTTTGCACTTTAATGTTTGATCTTGATATGCCATTTAATTATTTCACCTCCCATCTGGGAATCCCTGAGAGCCTCTAGTTTTCCAAGTGCTCTAGGGATACCAGAGACGGTGAAACTTAGATAAGTGCTCTTGGGCTTCTAAGAAATATTGTAACACAAGGGGCAACTAACTGTCCTGGCTGGGGTCATCGGTAACACTTCCGGTTTGTAGGTTTGAGCATATGA
>CAYVNK010000073.1:0-2834 GCA_964452885.1 uncultured Gammaproteobacteria bacterium | reverse complement strand
CGATTATACCTTTCATGCATTCATATGTGTACGGGATCTATCTGAACCTAAACAGAGCACCAAAATCTGCTTAGTAAATTTTCTTAAAATTTTTTTAATTGTGCTAAGGTATTTGAACTGCTAGACGAAAATCGGGGTCACAAATTAGATTAAGAGGGGAGCTTCTTGAAGCATAAAACTAAGAAGTTTAAAAAAGTTTTTGGTTTCCCAGGCAACTCGGCTTAAGACCCTCGGCAATCAAGGCCAATGTCCGGTTTAGGTCTCGTGGAGCCGGCTGAACTCTCTTCCAATTATAATTTTCCCCATTCTGGCCTGGCTTGGGCACCCAGGTTTTATCTTTATAATGAAGGTGTAAATTGTCAATTTTTAAGTTCATGGCCATTTTATACATTTTGTCCTCCTTGTTTAACACGATTTCTTCCGTCATTAGTTTATCTAGCCTTAAAGAAGATTCCCTCAATTCCTCGGAAACGTAAGTTTTCGAAATCGTGATTTCGTTTGCTTTGGTTCTCCTAAAACTAATTCTATTCTGGGGCTCGTCGGTTTGATTTTTTCTTTTCCTTCTGGACGTAATTTCCGCGACCGTAGTTTCCAAAACCAGACCAAGTCTGATTAGGGTCTCACTTGGAACCGATACGGACAAAGAGGGACTGCCGACATCGGGACAAAGTATATTTAAAATCTGCCAAATTTTCCCTAAAAGACGGCTTTTGTCGGAATCAATTAACTCTTTTTTTTTGATAAAAGAGTCCATAACCTCAGCAACCTTAATGTCGGCCAAAAGATAAGGAATCGGTACTCTTTCTTCTTTTTCTACCACAGTCATAATTAAAAATTATATATTAATCTTATAGTGATTGTTATTATACCATGAATTAAAGGTATTTTTCTATTTTGGATTTTAACCCACTTTACCAAAAAAGCCAAAAATCTGGCAATTTGGACATCAGAGTGATATAATTTAGCCACAGTTTTCAAATTTCATTGAGGAAATTCCATTATGAAAGATATTCGCAATGTCGCTATTATTGCTCATGTCGACCACGGAAAAACAACTTTGGTCGATGCTTTGTTGCGGCAGTCCAAAACTTTTCTTAATAAAGAAGTCGCCGATGAAACATGTATTATGGATTCCAATGATTTGGAAAAGGAACGGGGGATTACCATTTTTTCAAAAAATGCTTCCGTTGTTTGGAAAAATCCTTCGGCAAGCTCAGGACAAGCTACTAAAATTAACATCATTGACACGCCCGGACACGCGGATTTCGGCGGGGAAGTCGAACGAGTCTTGTGCATGGCTGACGGCTGTTTACTTTTAATTGACGCCAAAGAAGGACCAATGCCCCAAACCAGATTTGTTTTAAAAAAAGCTCTTGCTTTAAATCTAAAAATTATTGTCGTTATTAATAAAATTGACCAAAAAGACTGCCGGATTAATGAAGTGTTAAATAAAACCTTTGATTTATTTATCGATCTTGGCGCAAATGAAGAAACTTGTAATTTCCCCATTATTTATTGCTCTTCCAAGTTTGGAAAAGCGGGTACAGAGCCGGATTTGGATAAAATGTCCAATATCACTCCTATTTTCGAAGCAATTATTAAATATATTCCCGCTCCCTCGGGAGATCCGGAAAAACCCTTGCAAATGCTGGTCACTACCATTTCCAGCGACAACTATAAAGGCAGAATGGCGACGGGAAGAATTTATAATGGCCGATTAAGAAAAAATTCGCCGGTTATGTACATTAACCGCCGGGGTCAAATGGAGATTAAATCCTTAACGTCAGTGATGACTTTTGAAGGATTAGGTAGAGTTGAGACCAATGAAGCAGAAGCGGGTGAAATTGTGGCTATTACCGGTATTCCGGAAATTACCATCGGCGAAACTATCGCCGACATTGACTATCCCCAGGCTTTGCCCCTTCTTTCCATTGAAGAGCCGACCATCATCATGAACTTTAACGTCAATACTTCGCCGGTCGGCGGTAGAGAGGGCCAATTTATCACCTCGAGACAAATAAGAGAAAGACTGTTTAAAGAGCTGGAAACGGATGTCGCCCTGAGAGTTGACGACGATCCTAATGGTGGATTTAAGGTTTCCGGCCGCGGAGAATTGCATCTGGCCATTTTAATCGAAAGATTGCGCCGTGAAGGATATGAATTGGAAATCAGCCGGCCGGAAGTGATTAAAAAAGAAGTCGACGGCAAAATCCTCGTTCCTTACGAACAGGTTTTTATCGAAGTACCCGAAGAATATTCCGGCCTGGTCATTCAAAAATTAGGGAACCGTTTTGGGGAAATGCGGCAAATGGACAAGATCGACCACCTTGTTTATCTGGAATTTATTATTCCTACCCGCGGTCTTTTTGGCTTCAGAAGTCAATTTTTGACCGATACTAAAGGCTTGGGCATTATTAACACCAGTTTTTACGAATTTGCACCCGACCGGGGTAATTGGACTGAACGCGAAAGAGGTTCGCTCGTCGCTTTTGAAACCGGAACTACCATGCTTTACAGCCTTTTAACTATTCAAGAAAGAGGGGAATTATTTGTTCACCCATCCGTGCCGGTCTATAAGGGCCAAGTGGTCGGCCAATGTTCCCGACCCAATGACATGCGGGTTAATGTCTGCCGGTCGAAAATTGCCTCCAATCACGAAAGAACCAAGGGCCACGGTGTGGCTGAGCACTTTGACGAGCCGAGAATTATGAGTCTGGAAGACAGTCTGGAATATATTTCTGGTGATGAACTGGTTGAGGTCACACCGAAAAACATTAGAATCAGAAAAAAAATTCTGGACGAAACAATAGAAAAAAGAAGAGTTAGAGGCTTAA
>CAYVNK010000072.1:0-2978 GCA_964452885.1 uncultured Gammaproteobacteria bacterium | reverse complement strand
ATGGCTTTGAATTGGTAATTTGCAATGGCAGTAAAGGAATTTATGTTGGAAAAACTTTAACTATTCAGGATTATGAAAGCTATAGTTTTAGAGATTACGGCCGGCCGGCAAGAGACGCTTTTTCGGGAATGATTCCGCCAAAACTGGCCAAGATGATGATTAATCTGGCAGGAAAAGAAAAAACAGATTTATTTTTGGATCCTTTTTGCGGGAGCGGTACTATTTTACAAGAGCTGGTGCTTTTGGGTTATAAAAATATGGTCGGAACCGATTCCAGCGAAAAGTCGGTTACGGACAGTACTACTAATTTAAATTGGTTGTTTGAGAAATATCCAATTAAAAAAAATGATTTTGCAATAAAAATAGTTAATGCCGATGTGAGGAAGCTTTCTTCACAAGTTTCCTTTAAAACTGCTTCTGCTATTGTAACCGAGCCTTATTTAGGATCGCCTAAGGCAAGTTATTTTAACGAAGAAGGAATCAGAAAAGAAATAAAAAAACTGGAAGAACTTTATTTGGCGGCTTTTGATGAATTTAGAAAGGTCCTTAAAGATAATGGAGTAGTAGTCATTATTTTTCCGGTTTTCCGTTTTAATAACAAATTTTTTTACCTGGAAATATTAGAACAAATTAAAAAACTGGGATTTAAAAAGAAAGATTATCTTCAAGAAAATCCCAAAGGCACGGAACTTTTACGACTTAATCTTTCTTCCCGGGATTCGGTGATCTTTTTTAGACCAGGCCAAACCATTTCCAGAGAAATTTTTATATTTAGTCTCTAAAGGCTTTAAACTTCTGGAAAAGCGAGCGGTTAAAAAGAGTAATTAGCAGAATATTGATCAAGTATTTTATTTCAAAGAAAAACATGTCGCTTAAGGGTCGGCGGGAGGAAGTACTGACCGGGTTATTTATAATTATCACTTTGCCTACTTTTTTCAGCTGGTGGTTAATATAAAAATCTTCTGCAAGATTACTTTGGGTAGAAAAACCACCACCAGCTAAATATGCTTCTTTTCGGAAAGACATGTTGTGTCCCGGGAAGATTTTAAAAATAAAAAAGAAGGGGTTGACCAAAAGATTATCGATTTTGGCCCTGAAATTGTAAGGAGAAAGCAGTCTTGGCCCGCCTACTGCCACCACCTTAAAATTGTCATACTCTTTCATAATTTTAGTAAGCCAATCTGGAGGAACAACAGTATCGGCATCGGTGAAAGCAATAATTTTTCCTTTAGCGGCATTCACCCCGGCAATTCTGGCGAAAACAACTCCCTGCCTCTCTTCATCTATAATTCTCACGGTCGGGAAATTTTTTTTGACGATTTCTCTGGTTTTATCTTTAGAATTGTTGTTAACCAGAATAATTTCCAGTTGTTCTTTGGGAAAATCAAGCTTAATCAACGAGCTTAAGCATTTTTCGATATATTTTTCTTCGTTGTAAGCGGGAATTATTACCGAGACATGCGGATTGGTCATGTCTGTATTATACTATGTAAGAAAATGAGAGTTGTTTTTGGTTCATCTTTCCAAGAATCGATGGGCGGCGGGGTAGGCCAGGTGGCCCATGAAATCAGTCATGTTTTTGCTAAAGAAGGCCATCGGGTTTTATTCATTATTCCCGGCCGCTCAACTCGTTTTAGATTTACAGATAACAATTTTTCCTCATTGCAGGTTAAGTCTTTTGGCGAAAAAGATATTTTAATTCCTCAACTAAACCTGGTTAGTATGCGCTTTGTTCTTAAAAACTTAGAGCGTTTTTCCCCGGAAATTATTCATTTACATGATCCTGGACCGATTTCTTTTTTACTGCAGTCATGGGCGATGGAAAATCATGTACCGGTTATTCTTACTTCACACTTGTTGCCGTCCAAATTAATTGATTTTGGCGGCAAGGAAGCAGTTAGGTCCTTGGGATCACTTTGGGATACAGGAATTCTTAAAAAGTTTCTTTTTAGTTTTTATCAAAATTGCGAGGGAGTAATTGCTTTGAATAAAATAGCGGAAGAGGATTTAAAAGATTTTGGCTATTCCGGTAAAATCTTTCTTATTCCTAATGGCCGGAATTTAAGTCTTTATGACCAAAAACCTCTCCCTGATATCTTGCAAAAAGAAAAAAAATTGATTTTTGTCGGCTTTATTAGCGAACGGAAAAACCAACACTTTCTTTTGGAAGTTATGCGTAAACTACCCAAAAATTATTCGTTAACTTTGGTTGGAGATTATTTGAGCCGGAAATATTTAAAAAAATTAGAAAAATATGTTCAAAGATACCATCTTAACAAGGTTAAATTTACCGGCAAGGTTCCTTACGAAAAAATCTCTCAATATCTGGCGGAAAGTCATGTTTTTGTTTCAGCTTCCACCATGGAAGTACAAAGCTTGGCGGTTATTGAAGCATTAGCGGCCGGGAAGCCAATTGTGGGCTTTTCAAATGAAACGATTGACGAATTTATTGATGATTCAGTTGGATATAATTTTTCCATAAAAACTTCACCTTCCGATTTTGCCAAAAAAATTGAAAATATTTGCAGTCAGTCAAAAAACGATTATGAAAAAATGTGCCGATTGGCAAGAAAAAGAGTTAGTCGTCTTGATTGGGAAGATATTGTTCCGCAAACCCTCGAGGCTTATAAAATTCTTGAGGAAAGTGCCCGTCAGGAAAAGGGGAAGGCTAAAAGAGATAAAAAAGACTTTTTGGAAAAACTGGAAAGATTTTTTGATTTTGAAGAAAAAGATTCTTTAAAATCTAACAAAAAAAGATTTTCTACCGATCTTTTTCTTTTTCTAGCGGTTATTTTTACTTCTTTGGGAGCGGGATTTTACGGCCTTTATCATTTACCTAAAATCTTGCCAAAAACCATAAAAAATACTCCAAAATATCTTTCTAAAATAGTAAAAAGATTTATGGATTTTACTTAAACTTTTCCTGTCTAGGTCGCGATACATTTCGGAATCTTATATATAATTAATGCCGTCAGATT
>CAYVNK010000071.1:0-3033 GCA_964452885.1 uncultured Gammaproteobacteria bacterium | reverse complement strand
ACTGATAACCCGGGCCTCCCGTGCCGTCGCCTTTGGGATCTCCCCCTTGAATCATAAAGCCTTTCATTACCCGGTGAAAAATTGTGTTGTTGTAAAAATTGTTTTTGGCTAGATACACAAAATTATTAACAGTAATCGGCGTTTCTTTCGCATTAAGCTGAATTTTAATATCGCCAACATCTGTTTTTAAAACTGCTTGATACTCTTTTTTAATATCTATAATCATTATCGGTGAAGAAACTAAAGTTGGTTTGGGTGTTGGCTCACTGGTAGGCGAAGGAATTTGAGAAATTGGCACATTTTTTTCAAACGAACATCCGGTTAATAACAAAAAAGGGCATAAAAATAATACTGATAACAAAATTTTTTTAAACATTTATTTTTGAGAAGAACCCTTGACCAGTTTGGCCCGGCTGACGATAATCATGGTTTCCCCACCATTAACTTCAATTTCGTTAAATCCGGTTAATTTTTGGTATTGCAGCAAATAATCCGACAAATTTTCTTCCGCTTCTTTTATTTGCGCTCTCAACTCGTCAACTTTTTCCTTGACCTCGACTAGGCTGGGGGTCTTTAAAATCTGCATTTTGGTGGAATTTTTAATTAAAGCGTCAGCTTTGGCTTTTTCGTCCTGCTCTTTATAAACCGCATCGTTGGAAAAAGAATCGTCAATCATCTCCTTTTTGCTTTTTAATTCTTTTTTGAGATTTTCAAGGGAAGAAAGGTATTGTTTTATCAATCCTTCGAGTTCCAGAAGGGCAGTGGAGCCGTTAGTCCGGTCAATTGCCACCTGATTAGTTTCATCCATAGAATTAAGGATACAAAAAAGCCTGCCACTGGTCAAGAGGGATTTTATGTAGATATAATAGGTTGATGGCAAGCAATAAGAGTTTTATCGATATCCCGCTTCTTTATTCAAAATTAAAGCTCAAAAATTTACTTTCCGAGCGGGCCTTAAGCGAAAAACATCCCGAGGCGGCGAAATTTTTAAAAGAAAAAGGGCTTTTGGGGCCGGGGAAAATCAGGGAGCACGCGAGTAAGCTTTTGACTTCCGGCGCTTTAGCCGGCAGTCTGCTTCTGGCCGCGCCATTAATAAGCGTTCCTTCTGCTCACGACATCACCATTAGCCAACCCCAGCTTTCCTTGCAACAAAACTTAATCATTAAGGTTTCTTCCTGGTTACCCCGGGAGGTCGGGCCTTTGACTTCGGAGGCGGAATCTCAAATCAGCCATATCCTTTACGACCTTTTCAGTATTAATGCGGTTCCTCAACTGGCTAGCACCCGTTTAAATGATGTTTACGGATTAATTGGCGCCGAACAGCATTTGCTCCGATTTCCCGGTGACACAATTTCCCAACACGATGAATATCAAAATGCGGGGATTGCTCCGGGACTGGGCGGATGGGGCTATTTTGCTCCTTCCAAAAACCAGATGACTGAGGAATTGGTATTAAAAGAAAAATATTATGTGGCCGTACAAACGCTTTATCTACCGGATTGGCAGAAAAGACTTAAATTTTTGGCGCCATGGTACAAATACCGAAAGGTAGTGGTTATCAACCCCGTTAACGGCAAAACGATTATTGCTGTTATTGCCGATGCCGGTCCGACCAAATGGACAGGCAAGCATTTTGGCGGCTCTCCCGAAGTGATGGCTTATCTAAAACTGAATGTCGGCAGGCAAAAAGGTCCGGTTATTTTATATTTTGTGGACGACCCGGAAAACAAAGTGCCCCTGGGCCCGTTGGAGTATAAGCTTCCCTGAGCTGAAAGCCCAGGGACTTTTTCTGGCAAGCTTTCAACCGCTTTGCCATTAGTTTCCAGGGAAGCTTGAAACCGCCTTGCCGTTGATGACAATCAGTAAAGCGATTATAATTTAGAAGGAAATGCTAAAAATTTAGCCAGTAAATGACAAACAAGAAACAAATATTTTACGAACACCTGATTAATACCGAGGAAATCACTTTGACTTTAGAGGGTGACTGCCTTGATAAAGTGGAAAAGGAAGAACTTATTGGTTTAATTGATCAAACTCTCCACCAGCAAACTCTGGAAGTAATTTTAGATCATCTGCCCAAAGAATTTCACGAAAACTTTTTAAAGATGTTTAGTGAAAACCCCTATAATCCTCATTTACTTGCTTTTATCAAAGAAAAAGTCACCATTGATATTGAAAAGGAAATTTCAGAAAAAGCTTCCAAAACAAAAAAAGAAATGCTTTTGGATATTAAAAAATCCCAAAAGTAGCGATTACTTCTTCCACCGCAGGGTCAGAATTCATATTTAAAAAAGTTATAAATTTATCTTTAACCGGAAAAACTTTTAAGTCTTTTTGGTTGGTATATTTATTTTTGTATTCAGTTTCATTGCTCCAGCCCTCAACCGCTAAGTCGTAAGACTGGCCGCCGCTATACAAAAGCACTATGGAGTTTGGCCAACCGTATTTATCAGAAACTTCTTTATATTTGCTAGGATAAGAAAATTCAAATCCATATGAATAATTTTTATAAGTCTTCCAACCTAATTTTTTAGCCGAAACAGTCTCCGGGCATTTTGTAAATTCGCATTTTGGTCCGCTTTTACCGACATACGAGCCGTCTGGGCAAGCTTTAGCTTCTTGGGTACAAGCGACAGATCCAATCGCAGAAGGTTCAGTTGTAGACGTAGGAGAAGCGTCGGGTTTTAAAAGCTGATTAACTAAAGAAACTTTGGCGCCAACAAAAAGAACAACCAACAAAAGAGCAAAAAGAATAATTATATTTCTCATTCTAGATATCATTTTATCACAAAAAGCAAATTGTCTTACTATGATAGAATTACCTTATGGAAAAACAAGAAAAAATTAAAAAACTTAAAGACCAATTGAAAAAATATGAAGAAAGACTGGCATATAAAATGAAAACTTACCGCGGCGTGATTCATGAAAATGCCCTTTCGGAACTTAAGCACTCGGAAGTAATGGTTTTAAGGGATATGATTGACAGTTTGAAAAGAGAAATTTATTCCATAGAGAATTCTTAAAACTTCTAAT
>CAYVNK010000070.1:0-3259 GCA_964452885.1 uncultured Gammaproteobacteria bacterium | reverse complement strand
ATTAGAAATTTTAACTAACAACCTCTCCTTCTTCGACTTTTTCCTCTTTTTTCGGCCTGCCCGCCGAAGCTTCAGCGGAGGAGGGCTCTTCGGTTTTAGCTTCCTCCCCGGGAGCAGCACCTTGACCGGGCTGGGATTGGTTGCTTTGATACATCGCCGCCCCGACTTTTTGTAAAGCTTCGGAAAGGGCAGTGGTTTTACTTTCTATTTCCGTCGTCTGGTCGGATTTTAAAGCTTCCTTTAAAGCCGCTACTTTTTCCTCCACTTCTTTTTTATCTTCGGCTTTAACTTTATCACCGGCGTCTTTAAGGGTTTTTTCGCTGGTGTAAATCAAGTTTTCCGCCTGATTTTTGACCTCAATGGTTTTTTTCTTCGCCTCATCTTCCGCGGCATGCATTTCCGCTTCTTTGGTCATTTTCTCAATCTCGTCTTTGGAAAGACCGGTTGAACCTTTAATGACCACACTTTGACTCCTGCCGGTAGCCTTATCTTTAGCGGTCACATTTAAAATGCCGTTGGCATCAATATCAAAAGTAACTTCAATCTGCGGAATGCCTCTGGGCGCCGGTGGAATACCGTCTAAAATAAACCGGCCCAAAGAACGGTTGTTGGTAGCCATTGGCCGTTCTCCTTGAAGTACATTCACTTCAACCTGGGTTTGATTGTCTCCGGCGGTCGAAAAAACCTGCGATTTGGCAGTCGGAACAGTCGTATTTCTGGCAATCAGCGGGGTAGAAACTCCGCCTAAGGTTTCAATGCCAAGAGTTAAGGGCGTGACATCCAATAAAAGGATATCTTTGACTTCTCCACCCAAAACTCCTCCTTGAATAGCCGCGCCAATCGCGACCACCTCGTCCGGATTGACCGAACGGTTGGGTTCCTTACTGAAAAAAGCTTTGACTGTTTCAAAAACCTTCGGCATTCTCGTCATTCCACCCACCATGACAATTTCATCAATGTCTTTAATGTCCTTACCGGCATCTTTCAAACAAAGTTTAACCGGTTCGATGGTTTTTTGAATTAAATCGCCGACCAGGCTTTCCAATTTGGCCCGGGAAATCTTCATCGTCAAATGCAAAGGATGACCATCCTTACTTTGGGTGATAAACGGCTGGTTAATCTCCGCTTCCATAGAAGAGGAAAGCTCGATTTTTACTTTTTCAGCCGCTTCTCTTAACCTTTGTAAGGCTTGCGGGTCTTTTCTTAAATCAATACTGTTATCTTTTTGGAATTCATTGGCAATAAAGTCAATAATCACCCGGTCAAAATCGTCTCCGCCCAAATGGGTATCGCCATTGGTGGCTTTGACTTCATAAACGCCTTCACCCAATTCCAAAACAGAAATATCAAAAGTACCGCCGCCCAAATCATAAACCGCAATCGTGTGGGCGTTTTTCTTATCCAAGCCATAGGCTAAAGCGGCCGCAGTCGGTTCATTAATAATTCTTAAGACCTCCATACCGGCAATTTCTCCTGCTTGTTTGGTTGCCTGTCTTTGGGAATCGTTAAAGTATGCCGGCACCGTAATCACTGCCTGGGTAACCTTGCCGCCTAAATAAGCTTCGGCGTCGGCTTTGATTTTTTGTAAAATCATCGCCGAAATTTCCTGCGGAGTAAAATTTCTTCCGCCAACTTCTACCACCGCCATACCGTCACGGCCTTCTTTAATTCCATAAGGCAGCCATTTAATATCATATTGAACAGATTTTTCGGCAAACTTTCTTCCCATTAATCTTTTGATGGAATAAACAGTTTCCTTTGATTTGACCACCATTTGCCGTTTGGCCACGTCCCCAACCACATGTGTAATCGGGTCAACTACCGAAGGAATAACATTCCTCCCTTCGGCTGAATAAATCACTTTCGGACTGCCGCCTTCCATCACGGCGACACAAGAATTGGTGGTTCCTAAATCAATACCGATTATTTTTCCCATTTTATTTTAACCTCCTACATTAATTAAATTATTAACTTTTTTACTGACTTTAACTTTGGCCGGTCTGATTACTTTGTTTTTCAGCCGGTACCCCTTGGTAATCACCGCCGCCACTTTATTGTCTTCCTCACCTTCTATCATCTCTACCGCTTCCATCTCCATCGGATCAAATTCTTTCCCCAAAACCTCAATTTCCGCAATTCCTTCTTCTTCTAAAACTCTCTTAAATTCTTTAACTGCCAAATCCAGTCCAGCGTCTTTCAAATGTTCCTGTGCTTTTTCCAAATGGTCTAAAACCGAGAGAAACTTCTTGGTCAAACTGCCGGCGGCATACTGGACGAATTCTTCTTTTTCTCTCAGCTGTCTTTTTTCCAAATTCTGATAATCGGCCAGGGCCCTTTTCCAACGACCGGTTAAATCCTCAATTTGTTTTTTTAAATCAACTTCTTCCGACAATGCCGAAGTTTTTTTCGCTGTCTTTATCATTTTACCAACCTTTAAACATTTCATCAATAAGCTCGCCGAAATATTTTATCGTCGGGAAAATCCGGTTGTAGTTCACCCTGGCTGGGCCGATTACCCCGATTACTCCTTTGCGCGGGCCAACTTCAAAACGCCGGTAGATAAATCCGCAGGGCTCAAAAAGATTATCGCCCAAATCGGTGCCCAAGAGAAATTCTATCGTTCCCCCGGTCGCCGGCCGGTTAATCAGCTCAAGCCAAAAATCCATTTCGTCCAAATGCGAAAGGAGAGCTTTGGTCAGGTCAATATCAAAAAACTCCGGTGACTCCAGGATATTGGCCATTCCACAGGAATAAATATCCCCCTGGTCAGTCGTAGCAATCGCCAGTTCTTTGGTCCTTTGGGCAAGTTCCCGAGTCATGTCCCGCAAAAGCTTGTCCGGTTCATGCCGATGGTCCCAAACTTTTTCCTTAACCGCCACTTCATCCGCCAGAGACATCTCCTGGGCTTTCATTAAATTGTTGACGTAAAACCTTAAGGCCCTTGGAGTCGGCATCCGGCCGGAAGAAGAATGAACCTTTTTCAAATATCCGTCTTTGGTCAACTGCACCATTTCGTTGCGGATAGTAGCCGGGGAAATTCCCAAATTGTATTTTTTTTCCAAAGTATTGGAACCCACCGGAAGCGCGGTGGCGATATACTCGTCGATAATTGACTTTAAAATTTTGATTTGTCTTTCTGCCAATTCCGCCATTGGCAATGGTATATCACGATTGCTAATCGTTGTCAAGGACTCTGTTTTTTGATGTCAACCCCAGATAAAAATGTCCGCTTTTTAACAAGATAGAAATGTCCTCTTTT
>CAYVNK010000069.1:0-3306 GCA_964452885.1 uncultured Gammaproteobacteria bacterium | reverse complement strand
ATTTCAAATTGAATTCAAATTTTAAATTTTAAATTTCAAATTCAAATAGACCCCTTGACAAAACAAAAAAAAGTTATCACAATACTTAATAGATCTTGACAATTTACTAAAATATTTTTGCCGTAAACCTTTTAAGGATTGGCGATCTACGAACCCGAGTCAAACTCGGCTTTCGCCCGTTTCTTTTCTTAAAATCAGTTTGGGGCTTAGGAGCTAGGGAAAGCAGTTTTGATTTATCTCCTTCATTAGAAGCTAAGAAAATCGAGATCGCCGAACCGAAAAAATAATATGAGAAACAAAATTCTCTTCTCGGTTACCCAGGTTATCCTTAGTCTGGTGGTTTTTCTTCTGCCTTTTGTCTTTCTGCCTTTCTTTACCGATGCTTACGATTTTGGCAAGCAGGTCTTTCTTTTAGTTGCCTCATTTTTGGTTTTTACCCTTTGGGGAATCCAGGTCTTTATCGAGAAAAAATTAACTTTTCGGAAGAACCGTTACCTGACGCCCGCAATCCTGATTTTGGCGGTTTTCCTGGCCTCGACTTTTATTAATTCTTCCAATAAGATGCAGTCTTTTTTAAGTCCAACCGGCACCGGCGCCGTTATCCTGGCGCTTATAGTTTTTCTTTTAGTCGCCATATTGAGTAAAAGGAAACCGGTTATATTAGCCCTGGTTAGCGGAAGCCTGGTGCTCTCGATTGTTAGAATCGTTCTTTTCTTTGTCAATACCACTTCCCCAATTGTTTTCCCCTCTTTAAATCTGGCTTTAACCAAAACCTGGAGCCCGAACGGCAGTTTACTCGGCCAAGCCCTTTTTGCCCTAATTGTCATTCCTTTGGGCTTTGCCTTGATGTACGAGTACCTCAAACAGCAAAAGCTGGCTTTGGCCGGAATGATTTTTCTGGCCAATACTTTAAATTTAATCGGCTTGGGTTTGGGTTTTTATTTGCTCACCACCATTGCCAAACCGATTTTTCTTCCTCAAGGAACCGCTTGGAGTATTGCCGTTGAAGGCTTAAAAACCGCCCGTTTTGCCGTCTTGGGTTTTGGCCCGGGAGAGTTTGCCAATGCTTTTACCGCTTTTAAGCCGCTTTCTTTCAATGCCAGCACTCTTTGGAATGCCAGGTTCGGGGTTTCTTCCAACTGGTATTTTCAGCTTTTAACCGAAGTCGGCTTGTTAGGCTTGGCCGCTTACCTTTTCTTTGCCGGCAAAATTCTTAAAGACACGGTTAAGGCCTTCCGCCAGCCGAGAATTTCCTATCTGGGCATGGCAATTTATCTTTCTTTGGTAATTTTACTGGTTGCCCAACTCTTTATGCCGTTCAGTTTTTTCCTGCTCGTCCTGGTTTTCATTCTGGCCGGAATCGCCCACAGCGAGGAACAAGGAAGTATCGTTGATTTTTCCGCCGCCGGAAATACCGCTTATTTTTTCCTAATCTTTCCCGTCATTACCTGGGGATTCTTGTTTTTCTTTGCCGGCAAGGTCGCTTTGGCCGACTCATACTTTCTCGGGTCGCTTAAGGCCTCCAGCCAAAATGACGGTGTTAAAACCTACAATCTGCAGATTAAGGCGATCAATACCAATAAAAGTCTGTCCAACTATCACATTGCCTATTCCCAAACCAATTTTGCTTTGGCTAACGCCTTAGCCGGTAAACAAAGTCCTACCGACCAGGACCGGGCCGCCATTACCCAATTAATCCAGCAGGCAATCAGAGAAGCTAAATCAGCGGTCACTCTTGACCCCAGAAACGTTAATGCCTGGGAAAACCTGGCCGGACTTTACCGCAGCCTGATTAATTTTGCCCAAGGCGCGGACCAGTGGGCGGTTTCTGCCTACCAGCAAGCCATTACTTTAGATCCCTTAAATCCTCGGTTGAGAGTTGATTTAGGCGGACTTTATTACAGCCAAAAGAATTGGATTCAAGCCGGTAATCTCTTCCTGCAGGCGGCAAATCTTAAAAATGATTATGCTAACGCCCATTACAACCTGGCCAACGCTTTAAGGGAAGCGGGTAATTTTCAAGATTCGGCCAAAGAATATGAGGTAACTCAAACTTTGGTAACAGCCGGCAGTGTTGATTACCAAAAAGTGACCCAGGAGTTAACCGAAGTCCAAAAAAGAATCCCCACGCCCACTCCTTTACCAAAAACCACCAAGACGGAAACTTTATCAACGCCCGTGCCTCCGGAAAAAGGCTTAAACCCGCCTTTGAATCTGCCGAATGAGGGACCGGCGGTCAGTCCAACACCATAAGAAATGTAGTTTACTCTTTTGAAGTTAGCAGACTCTTGACTCTGTTTCTTACTTCATGCCAATAAGCCAAATAAGCCTCCTGAGTATTTGGCGGATCATAAACAGATTGATCGTTCATAAAAAGTTGGTATTGTTCCGGATATCGGAGTTGTTCAGGTAAATCCTGACGCCCACTATCGACCAAACCGCTCCAAATATTTAAAGATTTCATGGCTGGAACTTCTAGAGCTCTTAAAACCTGAGGCTTATCCTTTAAAGCCCAAGCCAAATCAAAAATATCTCTATAGCCAAATTCCCCCACCAAGCCTAGTTCTTTTTTTCTAATCAATTCCGAAATGGTGAACACTAAAGATAAAAATCTCCCGGGTTCATTACTGACAACTTCCCAACCTTTTTTAAGTAACCCCATCGCCACTTCTCTTTGCCGGCTATCCCGCGCCCAGTCATCATCACTATATCTTACCCGGGCATACCAAAAAGCCGTTGGTCCGTTTAGGACCATTTTGCCCAGTTTAAGCACCATCACATTATTGTCTCTTGCGTGTTCGGCCTCAAAATCTCCCCCGTAGCGGTCCAAAAAAGTCTGAGTAATATTTATCTCCACCCCGCCGATAGCGTTAATTATTTCTTTAACTCCCCCAAAATTAAATACCAAACAAATATCCTGAGAAAGACCGGTTATATTTTCCATAATCCGCAGCATATCTTCCGGTGAACCAAAAACTGTAGTGGCATTAATCCTAAAAGGCAAACCACCACAATTACAAATAGACGACCGGCCAGCCAAATCACTGGTCTCGGGTGTATGCAGATCACGCGGTACGGAAATTACTTTAGCAGTATTCTTTTTTGTATCCAAAGAAAGACAAACGATGGCATCCGATCGTTCACTTAATCCTTCTCCCCGAGTGTCCATTCCCAAAACCAAAAAATTAATTCGTCCTTCATTTAATTCCCAATCAATTCTTTTTTCGTAATCCGGATCAGTTTTTCTTCTTTCTTCTCTAATTTGCAGCACTCTTTGATAAACCATTTCATAAAGCTCCGTTGGTT
>CAYVNK010000068.1:0-3424 GCA_964452885.1 uncultured Gammaproteobacteria bacterium | reverse complement strand
GAAGAAGCGGGGCCCGTCTCGCCGACGGCGTCGAGCCGAGGCGGAGAGTTGAGAAAATTAAGACATTCAACTATCTTTGCGGGAATTTTAGCGGTTCCTATTTTTCTTCTTTCCATGTTTTTTAAAGAATTTCCTTTCAGGAATTGGATTTTGTTTTTATTAACTACCCCCGTTCAATTTTATCTTGGGGCCAGATTCTACAAAGGCAGTTTAGGAATTTTTAAGGGTATGGGAGCGACTATGGATACATTGGTAGCCCTGGGAACTTCAGCAGCGTATTTTTATAGTGTCGGGGTTTTATTTAAATTATTTCCGGGAGAAATCTTTTTTGAAACTTCAGCACTTTTAATTTTTTTCCTGCTTTTGGGAAAATATTTGGAAGCTAGAACTTTGTCAAAGACAAGTGAAGCGATAAAAAAATTGGCCGAAATTGGGGCAAAAGAAGCCACGACCTTAATTCAAAATTCGAAAGTCAAAATTGGCGATTATTTGGAAAAGAAAATTCCGGTTTTTGATTTGAAAATTGGTGATTTGATTTTGGTAAAACCAGGAGAAAAAGTGGCAGTGGACGGAGTAATTATTGACGGAGAATCTTTTGTTGATGAAAGCATGGTGACGGGCGAGTCCATGCCAGTAGAAAAAAAAGTTGGTGATAAAGTAATCGGAGGGACAGTTAATAAATACGGCAGCTTTATTTTTGCGGCGGAGAAAGTTGGCAAGGAGACTTTGCTTTCCCAGATTATCGAATTTGTCGAAAAAGCGCAAAGTGCTAAGGCACCAACACAAAAACTGGCCGATAAAATTTCTTCGGTCTTTGTTCCGGGAATAATTGTAATTTCTTTGTTGGTTTTAGGTTTTTGGTTAATTGTAGCCGGTGTGCCTTTTGCTTCTGCTTTAAGTTTTGCAATAGCGGTTTTAGTAATCTCCTGTCCTTGTGCCTTGGGGCTGGCAACACCAACAGCAATTATGGTCGGTACGGGAATGGGGGCGCAAAAAGGAATTTTAATCAAAGGGGGAGAAGCTTTGCAAAAAGCGGTTGGAATAAAAACCATTGTTTTTGATAAAACCGGAACGCTTACAAAAGGAGAACCAGAGGTACAAGAAGTACAAGGGGGACAAGAGGTATTAAGATTGGCGGCAAGTGTTGAACAAAAAAGTGAGCACCCGATTGCCAAGGCGATTGTTAAAAAAGCCAAAGAAGAAGGTCTTGCCTTAAGTCGAATTGAGGGATTTGGGGCAATTGGGGGAGTTGGAGTAACAGGAAAAATTGCAAGGGAAAAAATAACTATCGGGAAAACAGAGAGCCAAGAGGAATTTGTCAAGGAATGGAAAGGGAAAGGAGCAACAGTAGCGGAAGTCAGGGCCGGCGGAAAAATTTTGGGATTTATTGCCGTGGCCGATACTTTAAAAGAAAATTCCAAGAGAGCGGTTGAAAATTTAAAGAAAGAGAATTTTACCACCGTAATGATAACCGGTGATGACGAGTTAACTGCACAAGCAATTGCCAGTGAGTTAGGAATAGAAAAAGTAATTGCCAACGTCATGCCGGAACAAAAAGCCAAAGAGATTGAAACAATAAAAAATCAAGGCAAAGTTGCTTTTGTTGGGGATGGGATTAATGATGCGCCGGCCTTAAGTATTGCCGATTTGGGAATTGCGATGGGAGGAGGGACGGAAGTTGCCAGAGAAACAGGAGATATCATTTTAGTTAAAAATGATCCTTTGGATGTTTTGAGGTCAATAAAATTAGCCCAGGCGACTTTTAACAAAGTAAGATTTAATTTTTTCTGGGCGTTTTTCTATAATCTTTTGGGTATTCCAATTGCCGCCGGAGTTTTTAGTTCTTTGGGGATTACTTTAAAGCCGGAATTAGCCGGACTTGCAATGGCTTTTTCCAGTATCTCGGTGGTTTCCAATTCTCTGCTTTTAAAAAAGAAAAATTTCAGTTAATATAATAAAGATGGATAATATTTTTACTGATCAGAATTTTGACAGCGAGGTTTTGAAAAACAAGCTACCTGTTTTGGTTGATTTTTTTGCCGTTTGGTGTGGTCCTTGCCAAATGATGGCGCCAACAATTGAAGAAATCGGGAAAGAACTGACAGCCATGCCTGCCGGCAGGCAGGGAAAAATTAAAGTAGGGAAAATGAATGTAGACGAAAATCCGCAAACAGCACAAAAATACGGCATTATGAGTATTCCGACCTTAATTTTATTTAAGAATGGAGAAGTGGCAAAAACTTTAGTGGGATTTAGAAGCAAAGAAGATATCCTAAGCGAAATTTCTAATTTCTAATTTATGGTATACGATTTAATTATTATTGGCGCTGGCCCGGCGGGCTTGACGGCTTCGATTTATGCTTCTAGGGAGAGAATGTCCAATTTAGTCATGGGGAAACTGCTGGGTGGAACCATTACTTATGCCCATAAAGTAGATAATTTTCCGGGACTTTTTAATATCTCCGGCGTAGAGCTGGGTCAAAAAATGACCCAGCAAGCCAAGGCTTTGGGGGGAGAATTCTTATTAGAAAATGCAGGAGGAGTTCGGGTAGCAGGGGATAATCAAGGCTTTGAGGTAGTAACCGAAAGCGGGCAAAAATTTGTCGGGAAGACTTTAATTGTCGCTAGCGGTACAGAGAGAAGAAAACTAAATATTCCCGGAGAAAAAGAATATTTAGGCAAGGGTGTTTCTTATTGCGCTAATTGTGATGCCCCCTTTTTTAAAGGGAAGATTATTGTTTTGGTAGGAGGAGCGAATGCAGCCTGTAGCAGCGCGGTCCATTTAGCGGAATTTGCCGATAAAATTTACTTGATTTATCGGAAAAATGAATTGCGGGCGGAACCGGTTTGGGTGGAAGAAGTCAAAGCCAATCCCAAGATTGAAGTGATTTATAACACTAATTTGGTAGAAATATTGGGTGATGGACAAAAAGTTAGTGGTGCCAAATTAGACAACCCATATAACAATAGTGAGGTTTTGAAGGTTGATGGGGTTTTTGTCGAAATTGGCGGTATTCCCGCCAGTCATTTTTTAGTTCCCTTGGAAATTAAAACCAATGAAGAAGGTTATATTGAAGTGGATGATGAAATGAGAACCAATATCCCGGGGATATTTGCCGCCGGGGATGCGACTACTAAAAGTTTAGTTCTCCAGCAAACGATTACTGCCTGCGGTCAGGGAGCAATTGCCGGGAGCTCTGCTTTCAAATATCTTAAAACTAAATAATTTATCTTGTTCATTTTTGTTCGCGAATACCACGGGACATTTTGGCCCGTGGATGAAGCGAACGAAATCGAACTTGCCGAAGGTGAAACCAGAGGATACTACGTCACACGAAGTGGGACGTGGTAGTTCATTTTTCTTGGCAGTGTCAACCCCAGATAAAAATGTCCGCTTTTTAACAAGATAGAAATGTCCTCTTTT
>CAYVNK010000067.1:0-3492 GCA_964452885.1 uncultured Gammaproteobacteria bacterium | reverse complement strand
AAGGAATTTTAAAAGCAGAATGTGATTTTGTAGGAATTTACCCAATGACGCCGGTTAACGAAATTCTTAGACTGCTGGCCAAAACCAAAATTAAACTTTTCCGGCCGGAAGATGAAATTGCCGGTATTAACGCGGCGATTGGGGCGGCTTTTGCCGGAGGACGGGCGATGGTGGCGACTTCCGGCGGCGGCTTTGCTTTAATGACGGAAGCTTTAGGTATGGCGGGTATGGCGGAAGTTCCGGCGGTAATTGTTTTGGGCCAGCGGACCGGACCTTCAACCGGCATGGCGACTTTTAGCTCGCAAGCAGATTTAAATTTTGCCATTTCTGCCGGACAAGGAGAATTTCCCCGGATTATTTTGGCCCCTGGTGATTTAGAAGAAGCATATCGATTAGGCGCAGAAGCCTTTAATTTAGCCGAGCAATATCAAGTTCCGGTAATTTTATTAACCGATAAATATTTAGCGGAAAGTAGGTTCTCTACTTTGAAAGAAAATTTTGATCAAATAAAAATAATTATAGACAAGGGGAAATTGTTTAAAGGGAATAAAGGAGATAAAGGATATAGGAGATACGAATTAACTGCTGATGGTATTTCTCCCCGGGCTTTTCCTGGAGAAACCACCTTCTTAACCAATTCTTACGAGCATGACGAGAGTGGCTTTTCTTCTGATGATGCGGAAAACCGGGAAAAGATGATGGCAAAGAGAATGGGGAAACTGAAAAATTTAGAAGAGGGATTTGGGGGTTTTGAGATTTTTGAGGGGAATAAGGGATGGGGGAAAGGGACGACTTTAGTTGGCTGGGGATCGACTAAAGAAATAATTTTAGACGCTTTAAAAGAATTTCCCGAATTTAATTTTATTCATTTTTGGCGGCTTTGGCCGTTTCCTCAAAAAGCCAAAGAAATATTAACCAAAGCCAAAAATTTAGTTGTCATTGAAGGTAATTTTTCCGGCCAATTGGCGGATTTAATTGAAAAAGAAACAGGCTTAAAAAGTCAACGGATTTTAAAAGATAATGGCCGGCCGTTTTTTAAGGAGGAATTAACTGCATGGATGAAAAAGATTTAAATACCAAAGTTCAACCAACCTGGTGTTCGGGTTGCGGCGCTTACGGCTTTTTGACGGCAATGAAAAAAGCGATTGCCCAAAGTAATTTGGCACCGAAGGATGTGGTTGTTACTTATGATATTGGCTGTGCCGCCAACATGATTAATTTTTTTAATGTTTGCGGTTTTGCCACTTTGCATGGCCGGTCAATTCCGGTAGCGGTTGGCGTCAAAATGACTAACCCAAGTTTAACGGTAATTGCTCAAGGAGGAGAAGGAGGAATTGTTACCGAAGGGGCAAATCATCTAATTCATGCAGCGCAAAGAAACGACGACATTACTGTGATTATCAATAATAATTATGTTTTTGGTTTAACCACCGGTCAGGCTTCGGCGGCGACACCTAAGGGATTAAAGACCAGTTCTACTCCCGAAGGCAATCCTTTTGAAGCGCTTTGCGCGGTGGATTTGGTCGCTGTCTCCGGAGGGACTTTTGTCGCCCGAACTGCCGCTTCAGAAATAGAAAAAACTACGGAAATTATTAAAAAAGCGATTGCCCATAAGGGTTTTAGTTTGGTAGAAATACTTCATCCTTGTGTTATTTGGACCAAAGGAGTAAAAATTCCCGAAGGAACTTGGACAGAAAAGCCCTTTGCCGATTACAAAGAATTTTTGGGTAAAGAAAATTTATTTGGGGTTCTTTTTAATGAGTAATACGATTTTTTTAAATATTTTAATTTTTAGCTCTTTGGCCGGCTTGGCGACTTTTTTAGGTATTTATTTAGTGGTCAAAAAAGAAAAATGGGTTAGAGAAAATTTAATTTACCTTTTGTCTTTTTCCGCCGGAATTTTGCTTTCCTTTTCTTTAATTCATTTACTGCCGGAAGCGCTGGAATTAAATAATCAGAGTTATTATTGGGCTTTGGGTTCTTTTTTTGTTTTTTATTTGTTAGAGCATTTATTGGGGATTCACCATTGTGAAGAAGAGAAAGAGTGCAGAAGTCACGAAACTTTTTCTTTAGTTTCCTGGGTTGGTCTTTTGGTGCATTCTTTAATTGATGGGGTGGTAATTGGTGCCGGTTTTGAAGTTTCCCAAAGTTTAGGAATTTTGTCGACTTTGGCGGTTTTACTGCATGAACTGCCCGAGGGAATTTCTTCCATGTCGGTAATGCTTTATGGCGGACATACTATTAAAGAAGCGACCAGACAATCTTCCTGGGTAGCCTTAGCCACTCCGATTGGAGCGTTGGGAACTTATTTTTTACTGCGGAATATCGACCGCTCTTTTTTTAGGGATTTTACTGGCAATTGCCGCCGGCAGTTTTTTATATGTCGCCGCTTCGGATTTAATCCCAGAAATTCACAAAAAAAGTAAAGTTTTTAATATTTTCTTAACTCTTTTGGGAATTTTAATTCCGGTTTTGATACAAAGGTTAATTGGTTAACCGCGGTTGGGAAGCCTCAATATAGACGGGGATTTCTTCAAAAGATTTAATATTTTTTCCTTCAAAAACAATTTTGGCAATATTTCCTTTTTTGGTTTCTTCGCTCCAAGATTGATCAAAAACAAAATTTCCCAAAGAATAAAAAATAAGACCATTTTTATATTCCTCCGTTGGTTGGGTAACATGGGGATGATGACCAATAATTATTTTAGCGCCGGCACCAATAATTTGATGCGCCAATTCTACTTGTTCTTTAGTGGGATTTTTCTGATACTCGGTTCCCCAATGCAAGGAGACGATTAAGATATCAACGGTTGGGGAGATTTGGGAAATTTGGGGAATTGGGGAAAAATGGGGATAAGTCACCAAATCAAAAGAAAGAAATCCAAAAGAGAGATTATTCTTTACCAGTTTAGTGATATCTTTAGGGGAGGTTAGAGGAGAATATAGGATATCAGAGGAAGAAAGAAGTTTTTGGGTAAAATCCAGTCCTTTTTGGTCATAATTTAAGATGTGATTATTGGCCAAGGAAAGAACATCAAAACCGGCAAAGTTTAAGCCTTCAATCGCTTCCGGTCTCCCGCAAAAAATCATGCCGGTTTCGGTAGTAGGGCAATTGTCCAAAAAAGGTGCTTCCAAGTTGCCAAAAGTAATGTCGGCAGAAGAAGTTAATGAGGCAGTTTTTAAAAACGGATAGCGCCAATCTTTTGCTTTTAATATTTGCACGTTTACAAACCGTCCCAGCATAATATCTCCAACGGCGATTAAGCTAGTCTGAGGTTTGGCCAATAAAGACGGAAAATTTTTGGTAGAGATTTTTTCGGGGGCAAAAAGGGTTTTGGTAAAGATAAAAGACTTCAATAAAAAAGAGGAAAGAAGAAATAAAAGTAAAATTAATAAAACCGGAAAAAATTTCTTCACAGCTATATTAAAGCATTGCTGCGTACGAGGTAACTAGATCGTGGACACCCTAATTTTTTGTAAATATTCTTCAGG
>CAYVNK010000066.1:0-3626 GCA_964452885.1 uncultured Gammaproteobacteria bacterium | reverse complement strand
AAAATATTTATCAATTGATCATGTCCTTTAATAGAATCATCTTTAAATAAAGGAAAGACCGTTAAAATTCTTGGCTTTAAATTTAAAGCAGTTAAGAGACAAACGTTTGTCTTAATATTTTTTTGATCACAAATAATTTCAATAGGAATCTTTTTAAGAGAAAATAGCTCACTTAAAGCGGCAAAAATGTAAGAAAAAATCCCGATTGCGGCTTTAAATTTTTCTTTGGAAAGTTTGAGAAAATTTTCCTCAAATCCCAAACCTAATCCTAGGATAAAAAAAGTTTTTTCTTGAGCGTATTCGGCCACGCCGATATCAACCGTAATTTCTTTTTTATTTAGAAGAAAAGCAAAATTTTTTTCGTTTTCAATTCCGAGGGTATTGGCAACAATATTGGCGGTACCGGTCGGAATAACGGCAATTGGAGAATCAATCTCATGATTTAAAACATAGCCGACGGTTTCGGAAATCGTTCCGTCTCCACCCAGGCAAACGACTGCCTTTTTAATTTTTATCTCTCCCCCAGCGGGAATTTTACTGATTTGGGTAGGTTTATCGACAACATAAACACGGTAAGTCTGGTTACGGCTTGATAAAAACCCCTTAAGTTTTAGAAGTTTTTCCTCCGTTTCACCGTCTCCGGCCAAAAGGTTGGCAATAATCTGAAAATCAAATTCTTCCATCGGTCAAGATTAATTTTACACCAACTTCCGGCTGCTGTATAATTAAGCCTATGGAAAGTACGGACTTACAAACCATGCGGCATTCGGCTAGCCATTTGATGGCGGCGGCGGTCTTAAAATTGTGGCCTGACACCAAACTGGCAATCGGACCGGCAATTGAAACGGGTTTTTACTATGACTTTGACTTCAAAGAACCGATTAGTGAAGCAGATTTACCGAAAATCGAAGCAGTCATGAAAGCAATCAAAAAAGATGGTTTTAATTTTACCAAAAAAGAAGTTTCTGTCGACGAAGCCAAAAAAATCTTTAAAGATCAACCTTATAAACTGGAATTAATTAAAGACTTAACCAAAAAAGGCAATAAAAAAGTCACTTTGTATACTTCCGGTGATTTTACTGACCTTTGCGCCGGACCTCACGTAGAAAAAAGCCGTGATATCGGTCCAATTAAGCTTTTGTCTATTGCCGGTGCTTACTGGCGGGGGAGTGAGAAAAATAAAATGCTGACTCGGATTTACGGAACTTGTTTTTCAACTCAAAAAGAATTGGATGACTATTTAAACTTTTTGGAAGAAGCAAAAAAACGAGACCACCGGACGATTGGTAAGGAACTGGATTTATTCAGCATTGATGATTATGTCGGTCCTGGCTTAATTCTTTGGCATCCCAAACTTTCCGTTGTTAGGGAAGAAATTGAACTTTATTGGCGAAAAATGCACCGTAAAAACGGTTATGAATATGTCTATACTCCTCATATCGGACTGGATAATCTCTGGAGAACTTCCGGTCATTTGGATTTTTTTAAAGAAGGAATGTTTCCCCCCATGGGCATGGAAATAAAAAATAAAGATGAAAAAACTTCTTATTACGTAAAACCAATGAATTGTCCATTCCATGTCAGAATTTATAAATCAAAAATAAGAAGTTACCGAGACTTACCTTTGCGTTGGTGCGAACTGGGCAATGTATATCGCTATGAAGAATCCGGTGTTTTACACGGAATGCTCCGAGTTAGGGGATTTACTCAAGATGATGCTCATATTATTTGCCGTGAAGATCAATTTGTAGAAGAGGTCAATAAAATCTTGGATTTTGGTTTAGAGTTAAATCATGATTTTGGCTTTGATAATCTTAAGGTTTATTTATCTACTAGAGACCTGGAAAATTTAGGCAAATATGTCGGTGAAGAAAGAGTTTGGAAGCTAGCGGAAAAGACTTTAAAAGAAATTCTGGAAAAAAGAAAAATTTCCTATAAAGAAGACATTGGCGGTGCTAAATTTTACGGGCCGTCGATTGATTTAAAAGTAGTAGACGCCATTGGTCGGGAATGGCAGGGAACTACTATCCAACTCGATATGAATTTACCGGCAAAATTTGGGATGACGTATGTCGGCGAAGACGGCAAAGAACATGTTCCAGTGATGCTTCATCGTACATTGTTGGGCTCAATGGAAAGATTCGTTGGCACTTTGATTGAGCATTATGCCGGGGCGTTTCCGGTTTGGCTTGCTCCGGTTCAAGCAAAAATTATTCCCATTTCCGACAAAAGTCTGGATTATGCTCAAAAAATCAAGGAAAAGTTATTCTCGGAAGAGATCCGGGTGGAAGTGGATGTCCGGAGCGAGCGGATGCAGGCAAAAATCAGGGATGCAGAGAAGGAAAAAGTGCCTTATATGCTCGTAGTTGGACCAAAAGAGGCCGCGTCAGACGCGGTCAGTATCAGAGTTAGAGGAGAAAAAGACCTAGGCTCAATGAGTTTTGAGCACTTTTTGGCTTTAATCAAAGAGGACATTGCGAAAAAGAGGCAGGTTTGATAAAATTCAAAAAGCCAGTGGGAAAATATTATCGTATTAATCAGTACATTCAAGCAAAAGAAGTCAGGGTAGTGGATGAAACGGGCAAGCAAATTGGTATTTTGCCAATTTTTGCGGCGATTCAAAAAGCAAAAAAGGCAGGACTTGATCTAGTTGAAGTAGCGTCAGAAGCAAATCCACCGGTAACAAAAATTATTGATTTTAAAAAGTTTAAGTATTTAGAAGCCAAAAAGGAAAGGGAAGAAAAAAGGGGAATAAGAGGGGGAGAACTAAAAGAAATCAGATTTTCGCCCTTTATTGCCCAAAACGATTTGGAGACCAGAGTTAAAAGAATAAAAGAATTTTTAAAGGAAAATAACAAGGTTAGAGTAGTAATCAGGTTTTCCGGAAGAGAAATTACCAAGAAAGAATTCGGGTATAAAGTTCTTGACAAAATTATGGAAAATTTGTCAGAACTGGCGGAAAAAGACAGTGAACCGAAATTCATGGGTAAAAATCTCTTCCTCACACTCTCACCGAAAAAATTTTCCGGAAAAAAATAGAAAAATTTTATGAAACAGAAAATGAAAATTCCCAAATCAGTTTTAAGGCGGGTAAAAGTCTCCGGTTCGGGGAAAATTACCCATGCTTCCAATTATAACCGCCATTTGGCCCGGAATAAGAGCCAATCGCAAAAACGCCGGCTTTCCGGAACAAAAGAATTTAGTAACGCTTTTACCAATAAAGTAAGAAAGGCTTTAGGAATTAAAAATGAGAGTTAAAACCGGTTTTGCCAGACGAAGAGCCCACCGCATAATCAATACCCGAACCAAGGGTTTCCGGATGACGAAAAGGCGTTTGATTAGGGTGGCAAAAGATACTTTATCCCATGCCGGCGCGTACGCTTTTCGCGGACGCAAACAAAAAAAGAGCGAAAATAGAAGTCTTTGGATTACCAGAATTAATGGTGCCTTGGCTAAAAGTGGATTAAACTACAGTAAATTTATCAAGGGACTTAAAGACAAAAAAATTGAGCTTGATCGCAGAGTAATAGCAGAAATTATTCAAGACGACCCCTCTTTCTTCCAAAAAATAGTGGAAGAAGTAAAAAACTAAAAAAGTGTATCCCCAAATAATATTCTCCCTTAAT
>CAYVNK010000065.1:0-3670 GCA_964452885.1 uncultured Gammaproteobacteria bacterium | reverse complement strand
TAAACGGTACAACCGAACCGCTAGACGAGGATTGTCCGCTGTGCGGACAAAAACTTGTTCTCTTTACGACTTCAGCCGGAAAGAAAATGAAAAAATGTTCAACTTCCGGCTGGGATAAAGAAAAACGAATTGCCACCGGTTGCACCTATGTCGAGTGGTTAAAACCCGGCAAACATGTTTCCCAACAAGAATCCGGCGGCGAAGAATTTTTACCTCCAGAGCCGTAAGGCCAATTCACTTTAAGAAACTAATACCCTTGAAGCGCAAAACTATAGAGAATTAGCAAACTGTTTGGCCTTATTGATATCTTTCTCATTTGGCCGGCCTTTATTAATCCCCCCGATCTTTTTCAAAAAGCTGACCTCGTCATGCCCGGCACAAGCAAACTCCCCCATAATTTTAAAGTCTTTCTCCTCAAGTATATTTCTTAGAGCGCAGTGCCAGATCAATTTTAATTGCGGCAGGCCGGCGGTGGAGAAAATAAAAACTTTTTGTCCGGCGGCAGGCAGAATCTTTTCTGCCAAGGCCAAAATATCCTGATGATGTTTCCCAAAATATATTCCCGAGCCAAGCCCGATTAAATCATAGCCGGTTAAATCACTTATTTTGATTTCGTCAGGTTTAACCAGTTTTGCGTTCAACTCGCCAGCAAGAGCCTCGGCAATTTTTTTGGTATTTCCTTTATGAACAGATTGAAAAACGACAATTGATTTCATCTATTTTAATTATACAGATATTATATTCTTCGCTCAAAATTGTCATTTGACAATAGGTATCGTGTTGTATTAATATTACAACAGAATGACAAAAAGTAAAATATCGGCCAGTCAAAACTTCGGCGAATTCTTCCGGTTAAAAAGAGTTGGCTTAGGTTTTACTTTGAGGGCTTTTTGCGAGAAATATAACTTTGATCCTGGAAATATCAGTAAATTAGAACGCGGCATTTTATCCCCAACTATCGACCAGGAAAAGTTGGAAGGGTATGCTATGGCTTTAAAAGTTTCTAAAGACTCACCTGAATGGGTTACTTTTTTTGATTTGGCGCATATGGCCAAAGGTACTCTTCCGCCGGATATAAAAAATAATCAAAAAACAATATCTTTATTACCCGCCTTTTACAGAACCGCAAGAGGCGGAAAATTAACTAAAGAAAAATTAAACAAACTAATAGACCTGCTTAACAGTAACAGCTAAGTGACAAACGGACCAATAATTAGATTAGGGTATGTTCAAGAAAAAGCTAAAGACTTTCTTCAAAAATATCATCCTCAAAATTCCCTTCCAATCCCAATAGAAGAAATTGTCGAATTACAGATGAATATTGGTCTGAATATCGTCAACGGAATAAAACAACTTCTAGACGTAGACGCGTTTATTAACCGAGAATTTAGCGAAATATTTATCGATGAATTTTCCTTTAAAAAATATCCTGCCAGAACCAGGTTTTCCATTGCTCACGAGATTGGTCACTTGATATTGCACCGGGGGTGGTATGAGAGCTGTGGGCCGGGGAATGTTGACAACTATTTAGAATTCCTTGATCGAATTGATGATGAGACTTACCAGAAAATTGAAAGACAGGCAAGTACTTTTGCGGGTTTAGTACTTATTCCAACTAAACATCTGGCTGAAATAATAAAGCAAAGAGTCGGGAAAATACCAAATAATGAAGAACCGGAACTCCTTGCAGGAATAATCCAAGATCTGCCTGCAATTTTTAATGTTTCCGAAATGCCTATACTTTGGCGTTTGCAGGATGAGGGAATAGTTAAAAGAAAGAGGTTCTTTTAGTTTTTGGCAATTACATTTTGAGGCCTGAGGATAGTACTAGTTTATTTGCGCAAAAAGAATGACATAATTTCAGCTAATTTGTTAACAACATAATATTTTTACGTCCAATAAGAATTAAATTAATTTCCACTTCTTCAGATATTTTCTGACAATCTCCATCGGCAAACCGAAAGGGCCGGTATAAGAACCGGAAACAGATTCTGTTAAGGTAAAACCGGCGGTTTCTTCGGAAATCCCTAAAGCCCCTGCCCTCAATAAAAATTTATCGTCAACCAGCTTCTCCAATTCTTCCTTGGAGAACGATTGCATTTTGATTTTCGTTTCCGCAACTTCAACTACTTCACCAAATTTTGGGTGAATCAAACAAACCCCGGTATAACAGATACTGCCGGAGCCGGAATATTCCATTGCCATTTTTAATTCTTCTTCCAAGTTTTTGGGTTTATGATTAACAAATTGTTTTTCGTTCTCATCCATTGTGTCGGCGGCAATAATTACCGACTCGGGAAATTGCTCCGCTACTTTCCGGGCTTTTGCTCGGGCAATTTTTTGGACTCTTTCTTTAACCGGCAAAGTATCAAAAAGCCGCTCGTCAATATCGGGAACAACCACCCGAAAACTAATTCCCGCTTTTTGCAGGATCTCTTTTCTTTTATATGACCCTGAGGCCAGAATAATTTCGTACATTTTATCTATCCATCCTCCCGACATATTCCCCTTCCTTGGGAAAACCATTTTTATAATCAGTTAGAAGTTTTGGTGAAAGCGGATGGGGATAAAGATTATCCGGCAAATTGTTGATATCCAACCAGGTACACCAAACGGATCCGTCCGGATGTTGGGGATCAAGAAGATGTTCCAGCTCTTCAAATTTATCAATATCGCCCCAGACAAATAATTCCACACTGTGTTCGTTTTCCTCCGGAAGAATAAAATCCCGGATATAAAGAATTTTTTTTAATTCGAATTTGGCCCCGCAACATTCTTCGGCCACTTCCCTGACACATCCTTCCATAATCGTTTCGCCATATTCCAAATGCCCGCCAATGTAGTGATAGTAACCGAGTTTTTGACGATATTGAACCAAGACTTTCCCGTTTTTGATAACGATTATTCTTAACCTGACGTGAATTAAGTGATTTTCCATGTGTTATGATCATATCATTAATTAATCTGGGATTCTCTCATGGACATCCTGATTGGCACCAAAAATCAATACAAAGCAACGGAATTAGTCTCTTTCTTGGGTAATCACCATGGGGTGAATATACACTTCTGGGAGGAAGTTGGTTTAGAGATCAAAATTGAAGAAGACCAACCGACTCTTAAAAAGAATGCCGAGAAAAAGGCAATCGAAATCTCCAAATTTACCAACTGGTATGTTTTAGCCTCGGACGGCGGCATCGATATTCCTGGATTAGGCCAAAAATGGAACCTTTTAAAAAATCAAAGAACGGTCGGAGAAAACAAAACCGACTTGGAAAAAGCGGAGAAGTTACTTGATCTGATGAAAGACTTAAAGGGAGAAAAAAGAAAAGCTGCTTATCATTTGGCGCTGGCTTTAGCCAAAAAAGGGAAACTTATCTGGTCCACGGAACAAATCAGCGACAGGGGTTACATTGCCGAAAAGCTTCCGGATAGGGAAATTCCTCCCTACCGCTGGGTGGGCCACCTTTGGCACTACCCCCAATTCAACAAAGTCTTTAACAAGCTAAGCGAAAAAGAAAAAGAAGAAGTAAGAAAACAAGGGGCAGGGATTAAAAGGAGCTTGAGGAGAAAAAATAATGAGATTTTACGGTGTGCAAGATAGTTCGCAAACGACCTTCTTTTTCCTAACAACCTTAATCTATGGGCAATTTAGGGCCTTGCGCCAACCAGC
>CAYVNK010000064.1:0-3754 GCA_964452885.1 uncultured Gammaproteobacteria bacterium | reverse complement strand
TCCTCGATTATCGGTGGGTATTTTGGCAGAGGTGTATATTTTTTTCCGCTGCCGACAAACCGCCAGAGCCTTCTTACTTCGATGTCGGTAATCCAAACCGGATTTTTAATACCCATATTTTTGAGAATTTCTGGTCTAATTTTACCCATGACCCCGATATTGCAATCACCCAAATAAAGACTAATGGTTTTTTCTAAAAGTACGTGTTCAAAGCGGTTGTCAATGGTCATTTCCAGATTATCAATGAAAAACTCATGCAAAAGTGATTCGATAATCCCCTTAAGTTCTAAAAAATTATCATTAGTCGTGGCCAGGGTTAACTCAAAACTTTCATCCGGTAAATTTTCTTTGCTCTTGGGAAGATAGACATTGGCCATTTCAAAAATCTGACCGGCAGAATTATTCTTGGCAATGATTTCTAAAAGCGAAGGGATAAGGGAAGCCCTTAAAAAAACCATATCACTAGAAAGCGGGTTCCCTATTTTTAAAAGTTTTTTAGAGTCGGTATCTGTTTTGTTTAATAATTCTTCGCTGACCAGAGAATAACTCATTACCTCGGTAAAACCCCAATATTTTAAGGCAGTTTTAATTTTGTATTCAAAGTTAAAAGTTTGGTTAGAAGAACTTTCAATTTTATCGGGCAGGGGCGGTAAAATACTGGGGAGATTAAAATAACCATAAATTCTGGCAATTTCTTCAACCAAGTCCTCGGGAATACTGATATCCCCTGCCCGGTAATGCGGCACTTTTGCAGAAATTAATTTATCAGCCAAATTTATTTTGGTTTTAAAGCCTAAACTTGCCAAAATTTCTTTGGCTTTTTCTAAGTCGATTTCCAGACCGGTAATTTTTTTAATTTGCTTGGCGCTTACCGATACTGTTTTTTCCTGGTAAGGATGAGGATAAACATCAAAAAGCTCGCTTCCTTCAATAGCTTCGCACCACTCTTTAAAAAGAAAGTTGGCTCTTTCCATGGCGGGAATGACGTCTTCCGGGTCAACCCCTTTTTCAAATCGTGAAGAGGCTTCCGTCCGGAAGCCCAGTTCCTGACAAGTTTTCCTGATTTTTGTGGGATTGTAAGTTTGGACAAATAAAAGTACTCTTTGGGTATTTTCATCAGTTTCCGAATTTTTTGCGCCCATAATTCCGCAAAGATCAATCAAGCGGGCTTCACCATCCTCAATTACCATTGTCCCAACCGGCAGTTTTCTTTCCTGCCCGTCTAAAGTAATTACCGACTCCCCTTCTTTGGACTCTCGCAAAACCATTCGGCTTCGCCGAATTTTGTCGTAATCAAAAGTGTGCATCGGTTGTCCTAGCTCCAGCATTAAGTAGTTGGAAATATCAATGACATTGTTTAAGCTTCTAATCCCTGCAATCGCCAGTCTCTCTTGAACAAATTTTGGCGAGGGCTTGATTTTTACATTTTCAAAAACCAAAGCCGTGAAACGGGGACATAAAGTTCTTTGGGAAATTTTTATTGAAAGAGGCAATCCCGGTAATTTATTTTTTATCTTAAGCGTGGGGATTTTTTTTAAAACTGCCGGAATTCCAAACTGGGGTAAAATCGCCGAAAGTTCTCTTGCTATTCCGTAAACTGAAAGACAATCCGGTCGATTGGTAGTCACTTCCACTTCATAAACAAAATCATTACCTTCTTTGGTTAATCGATTAACCGACTGACCGCACAAAGATAAATACTCCTTAATTTTTTCCGGAGTAGCTTTGGTCTCAATTAGTTCTCTCAGCCAGTGATCAGAAATTTTTATATCCATATTTTTAAAACTGTTTTAAGAACCGGAAATCATTGGTATAAAGATAGCGGATATCGTCGATTGCGAGTCCACTTTTCATCATCAAACTTCTTTCGACACCAAAGCCTGAAGCAAAGCCGGAATAAATTTCCGGGTCAATACCACCATTTTTTAAAACATTGGGATGAACCATGCCGGCTCCCCCCAATTCCAGCCAACCTTCTTTGCAAAAGCGGCAACCCTTGCCTTCGCAAAGACCGCAACTGACATCGACCTCAAAAGAGGGTTCGGTAAACTGAAAATGAAAAGGCCGAACTCGGGTTTTTCGAGTTGGTCCAAAAAAGTTTTTTGCAAAATAATCCAGGGTACCCTTTAAATGAGTAATGTTAATGCCCTTATCAACAACCAAGCTTTCAAATTGATGAAACATGGGCGCGTGGGAAATACCAGACTCTCTACGATAGCATTTGCTGATGTTAATCATTCTGATCGGCGGCTTTGTTTGTTCCATTTCTCTTAATTGTCCGGAAGAAGTATGGGGGGTTAAAAGCCCCTTGCCAAATTTTTTGTTTTCTAAGTCCTCAACAAAAAAAGTTTCCCATTCGTCGCGGGCGGGATGGTTTTCCGGAAAGTTTAAGCCGCCAAAAGAATACCAGTCCCATTCTACTTCCGGGTACCGGACGCGGTGAAAACCGAGATTGGCAAATATTTGGGAAATTTCCCGAATTATCTCCGTCATTAAATGAAGATGACCTTCGGTTGGATGGATTGCCGGAGCGGTAACGTCCAAAAATTCCTCTTTTTCCCCGCTTTTCTCCTCAATCTTTTCCCCGGCTTGCCTTAAAGCGTTTTCAATGGTTCTTTTGGTTTCGGCAATCAGGTTCCCGATATTTTTTCTTTCTTCCGGAATAAGTTTAGGAATTTCTTTGGTAAGTTCGCTTAATTTTCCCGATCGGCCCAAGAACTTCGCCCGGATTTCTTCGAGAATTTTTACTTCATTAGTCTCTAAGATTTCCCCAATGGCTTCGTTTTTTAAATTGGTAATTTGAGTTTTAAGCATTCTTTCTCTAATTTTAACACTAAATACTCTCTTAAATAAAAAAACTCCCTTTTGGGGAGTATAAAACGCCAAAACCAACCTCCCCTTTTAAACGAGGCTTCTGAAAAAGAAAAAGCCAATAAAAAGAGACAAGGTTAGTTCTCGCATGGAAAACATTTTACCAGTGATGTTTGAAAGGTGTCAAAAAGAAATTTACTTTTTTACTTTTTCGATTACTTCTAAGCTTGATTTTAGAAAACTATTTAAATCCTTTCTTTTTTCCCATTCGGGTTTAAGATTTTCGATGATGCTAATATGTTGGGGATAAGGATGACGAGAAGAGTCCCCAAATAGAGCATAAAACTCAGGTAAGTTTAAAATGAGAATGTTTAAGACTTCGGAGAGAATCCAAACTTTTTCCTCAGCAGGGCTAATTTTAGGAAAGTTTTTTTCGAAATAATTGTAGAAAAGAAAGTGGAGTAATTCGTGAGCAGTAGTTAACGAATCTTCTTTGTTAAGATAAAATACTTGGAAAGTTTTGTTCTTAAGAAATCTTGGTTGGCAAGGGAAAATAGAAAGATAAGCAATATAAACAAGTTTGTTTCTGGTGAAATAAAAACCTTTTGGCCAAGGATAATCAAATATTTTATCAACTGCTTTAAAAAAAGGTCGTGCTACCAATACCCACCTTTTTTCGAACTCTGTTCTAATGCTCTCCAGTTGATTTTGATGTGTTTCATAGAAGGAATCTACATATTGCCCGATAATTGTTTGTTTCTTCTCATTATCGGGAAATTCTTTGGCTTGAGTGAGTTTTGGGTGAATTTTGATTATGGACTTACCGAAGTCAACTCCACCTCTTTGGTGGTCTAGAAAATGGCAGCCAACCCATTTATCTAAATCTTTATTAAGGGAGAATATTATTTGGGGATACACTTTTTTAGTTTTTTACTTCTTCCAC
>CAYVNK010000063.1:0-3825 GCA_964452885.1 uncultured Gammaproteobacteria bacterium | reverse complement strand
AACCAGCTGAGCTAACAGTCCATGCGGGTATTTTAACAAAATTGTGAGCCGAAGTGAAGAAGATGATTAGCCTGCTTGAGTAGCAACGTTTCGGTCGGAGGAAAGTAAAAAGCTGGAACCCTTTTTCTTAAATTGATTCCAATAACCATTTTTCTTTTGTGATTTTTTATTCCAGGAAGCAAGCCACATTGAAGACTCCTGAATTTGTGATCTTAAACGAGCCAGTACTTTTCTTAATTGTTCAAAAAAGTTTAAATGATAAGTTCCCACCAACGGTGATTCGCTCATGGCGGTTACTTCTGCCTGTCTGGCTTCACCGGCTAAATCCGACATTGATTTAGCTAATTTTTGAATTTCCGCCTGTAACCCTTGAACTTGCTGTTGGGTCTCTCTTTGTTGGCGGGTAAAAAGGATTTTTTCTTCATGATGAACAACTTCGATTCTACGGACTTGAGAACGGTACTTATTTTCTAAAGAAGGAAGTCTTACATTATCTTCATCTTCATCATCACCCGGTTTAGGAAAAGGGAAAAGAAAGTCTTTTAATTCCTGTGAACCGGCTTTAAGATTGTTTTTAACAGTGGAAGTAAAATCGCCTCCAAGACCACGAAAAGCCTCCAAAAAAGAGTCATCGGTTAGGACTTTGGGTCGAGACTGATTGGTTTTTGCACTTTTCATTTGATGCCTTCTTCTTACTACAATGAGGCTAAAAAGTCAAGTGTCTTTTGCCGTCGTAGTAAAGACGCCATTAAGTATTTTTGCTCTTCCATCGCTTTTTTCTCTTCATCGTTTTTGGCATTATCAATAATTTTTTGCATTTCTTCCGGCTTAACTTCGACTTTTTCTGCATCCGCAATTTTACCCAGAATAAATTCCAAACATAAATTTTCTTCCGCCAAATGGCGGTACTCTTCTTTAATTTGTTCCACGTTTTTATTAACTGAAGCCAGATATTGATCAATGGTGATCCCTAATTTTTGCGTCTGTTCCAAAAGCCCAGCCAATTTTCTATTGACTTCTTCCTCCACTAATTGATCGGCAATTTCAACCTTTATATTTTTGATTAACCATTCAATCGTCCGGTCAATTTTCTCTTCCCTGGTTTCTTCTTTCTTTTCTTCTTTTTTATCATCGTCCTTACCGGGAACCCAAATTTTTTCGACGGCTTTTACTTTTTTCAATTCTTCTTTGTAATTACCCAAATTTACTTCCGGTTCTTCACAGGAAATAAACATTATTTGCCAAGATTCATTTTCTTTGGCGGAAACCAATTTTACTTTCGGTGTCAAAATTGGTCTTAAACCAAACTTGGAAACCGCTTTTTGATAGTAATCAGGCAAGATTTTTTGCAAGGTCATTTCCAAAAGTTTTTCTTCACCAATTTCTTCTTTGAGTAAATTTTCCGGCGCCTTGCCCTTTCTAAAACCCTTAACTTCAATCTTTTGGCTCGCCCCGTCCAAGGCGGCTTTTCTTCCTTTTTCAATTTCTTCCCACGGAACCGTCGCCAAAATTTCAAAAGATTTTTTTGGCTGCCAAGTTAACTGAAATTGATTAGCTGTTATATTTTTGTCCATACAAAGATGATTTTAAAATTGTAAATTGCCCGCCTGCCGGCAGGCAGGTAAATTGTAAATTGTGTTGTTATCCTCGGTGTTGAGTTCCGCGGAACTGAACCGGCCTGATCTGAGAAGCCTTTTTCTGTTGAAAAAGCTTTTCTCTTAACCATTCCTTTGACGCATTGGTATTAACCGGGTTTTTCTTAGGTAAATTGGGTTTCATTATGAGTATTTTACCACACTTCCGTAGTTGACAAAAGTAGCCAAAAATGACAGGATAATATGGATGTTGAAAAAGTTTTTGCTTTGTTTAATTTTTTTTGTCGTTTCCCCCCTTGTTCTGGGGCTGGGCTTTTATTTAACTGATTCCTCTACCCGCTTATTGCCTTGGTTGGTGGAAGGCAACGCTCAAGCTCAAGGAAAAGTTTTAGGCGCGGTTACTAAAAGTTTTTCTTCTGAAACTTTGCCGAAAGTGAGCTCAATAGAAACTTCCATAAAAACTGAAAATTCCCTGCCTTTAATTGTCGAAAATTACCTTCGTCTTTACCACTCTCCCCTGCTTCCCTATAAAGACAAAATTTTGGCGGAAGCGGCTTTTCATCAAGTCAGCCCGGAGTTAATTTTAGCCATTGCCCAGCAGGAGTCAAATTTAGGCAAAAAATCACCGGAAAATTGCTTTAACGCCTGGGGTTGGGCGATTCATGAAAAAGGAACCAAATGCTTTTCTTCTTGGGAAGAAGCGATTGAGGTGGTGACGGCCGGTATTGCCTCGGGCTATTGCGAAAAGGGGCTTTGCGACGACCCCTGTGAGATGATGAAAAAATATACTCCAAAATCAAACGGCTCGTGGTGTTTGGCGGTGAAACAGTTTTTGGCAGAAATGAAAACCGGAAACTAAATGGCTTTTTACGATTCTTACGACTATCTTTCTTATTGGCAAGGTAGGGATTACGAGGACAATTGCGAGAAAGTTGCCTTAGAAAGGTTCTTCAAGGAAATTATGGTTAAAAAATCAATTATTGATATCGGCGGTGGGTTTGGCCGGCTAACCAACGTTTATGCTCCTCTTTTTGAAAAATGTCTGGTTCTTGACCCGGCAGAAAAAAACTTAAGTATTGGAAAAGAAAAGGCAAAAAATTTTACTAATGTTTCTTTTATTCAAGGCTCATTACCAAAGCTTTTAATAAATGACTCTTCTTTTTCAATGGCTTTGTTAATCAGAGTCAGCCACCATTTGCCCGATCTTCTCCCATCTTTTAAAGAAATTAACCGTATTTTACAAAAAGACGGCTTTCTGGTTTTAGAAGTGGCCAATAAAATTCATTTTTTAGCTAAGGTAAGAGCCATCTTCCGTGGCGATTTTTCTTTTGCTAAAGATCTCAACCCTCTGGAGCGCCGAAGCGAAACGAACATTAAGCTGGGTTCAATTTCTTTTATTAATCATCACCCACAAAAAGTAATTACTGACCTAAAAGATTCTGGGTTTTTAATAAAAGATGTCTTATCGGTTTCCAATTTTCGTAATCCTATAATGAAAAAAATTATTCCGGAAAAAATTCTTTTATCTTTAGAAAAAGTTTTACAGAAATCTTTTGCTAAAGCATTTTTTGGTCCTTCAATCTTTATTTTGGCCCAAAAGCAAAATTAAAATTTTAGACCTATATTATTTGACAAGATAGACCCTTTGTGGTATATTACAGGTTACATCCTGTGGTGTGCGACCTTTCCTGGCCATGCTGCGGGATTTTTTTTATGCCCGCCTCGCCTCGGCAAGCCGAAGGCGAAGTCGAGGCTGGGTCAAATTGTGGTAAAATCTTCTTAGATGTTTTATGTATATATTCTTTTAAGTTTAAACTATCCTAAGACTTATGTGGGGCACACTAACAATTTAGAGAGAAGATTGATAGAACATAATTCAGGATATGGAATTTTTAGTAAAAGGTACTGTCCTTGGAAGATAATTTATAAAGAAATTTATTTGTCAGAGATAGAATCAGTTATGAGAGAGAAGTATTTTAAATCAGCGGCGGGAAGAAGATGGATGAGAAAGAATTTGTTTAATAATTAGTATTTTTAGTATGCCGAAGTGGCGGAATGGTAGACGCGCACGGCTTAGGACCGTGTCCAATCTGGGTGAGAGTTCGAATCTCTCCTTCGGCACTCATTCGTTTCACTCAAGGCGAACTTGTGATAGGGGTTCGCTTGCCCGGCCGAATCCGCCAGCTGGCGGAGTAGGCGGGAGTCCTCTCTCCGGCACAGAGAAAGGTAT
>CAYVNK010000062.1:0-3829 GCA_964452885.1 uncultured Gammaproteobacteria bacterium | reverse complement strand
AGGGGAAAAAATCTTATAGTTTTAAGGGCTTAATTTTGCCGGTTCTCTTTATAAAAATTCCAGCTGGTCCGGTTGAAAAAATCCCCCCTTAAGGACACGGGCAAATCCATCACCCCTTTGGAAAATCTTCTCATAATTTCTTTTTGGGGCAGAGAAAATTTAATTTCCTGGTTTTCCTGTTGGGCCTGTTTGGAAAAAGTACATAAAAATTCCGATTCCAAAGCCGTGGCGCGCAATTCAAGAATCGGCCGGTCGTCGTAAGTCCGGTCCAGATAATTGTCCCTGGCCAAACTGGCCAGACGGACGATTTTTTGCATTTCCGAGAGGTAGTCGGTTCTGACCTGTTCGGGAAAATCGATCGGCAAGGCCATACCGGGACCGCCGATTCCTTTTACCAAACGTAATTGGGCCGAACACGAATAATCGAAATAAAGAAGCAGTCTTTTCCCCTCAAACTTTTCCAGGAAGTCCACTATTGCGTTTTTTATTTTTTCGTTGGGAAAAAGTTTGGTCAACAAAAGACACAAACGGCCGAAAACATTTATTGAAAGGGGTATTCTTTCTTCCGGGTCAATCAAATCCGGTTCCGGGATAAAACCGAAATCCCTCTGCCATTCCTTCAGCATGAGAGCATTATACTACAGACTCAAAATATTTAAAGTAGAGAATTGGCAAACTCCCTGGCTTTCTCAATATCTTTTCCGTTTGGCCGGCCTTTGTTAATCCCCCCAAACATTTTTAAAGGGCCGACTTCGTCATGACCGGAACACGTAAATTCGCCCGCAATTTTAAAGCCTTTTTTCTTAAGGATATTTCTTAAGGGCCAGTGCCAGAGCAATTTAAATTGTGGCAGGCCGGCGGTGGAGAAAATAAAAACTTTACTTCCAGGGACGGGCGGAAGCTTTTCCGCCAGAGATAAAATACTTTGGTGATGTTGCCAAAAATAGATGCCTGAGCCAAAGCCAATTAAATCAAAGTCTTTTAAATTATTTACCTCAATTTCACTAGGTTTTACCAGTTTCGCGTTTAACTCTCCGGCCAAAGCTTCGGCAATTTTTCGGGTATTTCCTTTATGAACGGACTCAAAAATAATAATCGATTTCATCTTTTGAAGTTAAACCGCCTTCGGATTATGAAAGGCCTTAGAAACGGCAGCGGCAACAATTATAGCCAAATCTTTTTCAAACGGTCCGGGAATAATATTATCAGGCGAAGGATCTTTAACCAGATTGGCAATTGCCTTGGCGGCGGCAATTAACATTTCATTGGTAATCCGACCGGCTCTTACAGACAGGGCCCCTTTAAAAATTCCCGGAAAAGCCAAACTGTTATTTATTTGATTGGAAAAATCAGACCGGCCGGTGGCCACAATGAACGCACCCGCATTTTTTGCCAAATCCGGCATAATTTCCGGAGTGGGATTGGCTAAAGCAAAAATTATCGGTTTATTATTCATCGATGAAATATTTTTCGGGTCAAGTAAGTTTGGTTTGGAAACGCCGATAAAAACATCACTGCCAATAAGAGCCGCTGCCAAATCGCCGTCAATATTTTCCTTGTTGGTTATTTTTGCCAGCTCCTTTTTATAGGAATCAAGATCTTTCCGGTTTTTGGAAATAATTCCTTTGCTGTCAAGAACAATAATATTGCCAACTTCACTGACCAGCATTTTGGTAACTCCATTCCCGGCCGCCCCGGCCCCATTAATCACTATTTGCAAATTTTTAAGTTCTTTTTGGGCAGCTTTGGCTGCATTGATCAGTCCCGCGTAGACAATAACCGCAGTCCCGTGCTGATCATCATGCATCACCGGAATACCCAAATCCTGCAAGGATTCTTCCACCAAAAAACACCGCGGGGCGGAAATGTCTTCCAGATTAATTGCCCCAAAAGTCGGAGCGAGATATTTTACCGTGTTGATAATTTGCTGCGGGTCTTGGGTATTAAGACAAATCGGAAAAGCATCAATATCGGCAAAAGTTTTAAGTAAAACCGCTTTCCCCTCCATTACCGGCATGGCCGCTTCCGGACCGATATTTCCCAGTCCCAAAACCGCGGTTCCATCGGAGACAATGGCCACCGTATGGCCTTTAATCGTATAGTCAAAAACTAAATTTTTATCCTGGGCAATGGCCGAAGAAACAACGGCGACTCCGGGAGTATAAATTATGGAAAGCTCTTTTTTGGAAGTTACCGGAGTAGTGACTAAAGTCGCAATTTTCCCTTTGAATTTTTTATGGACCTCTAAAATCTCATCCGAATTATCCATACGATTATTTTAACACACCAATAAAAACTAAAACTAAAGGTATTTTTTAATTAATTTTTTAAAATCTTCTTCTGAAAGTTCATCCGCGGAAAAATTTACCTCTTTACTCCAGTTGTCCCAAAATTCAGCGGTATGTTCCGGCAAATGAATCGGAATATTAAACTCTTCTGCGATTTCTTCCGGCTCAAGTTTTGTGTCAAACACTTCTATTTCCGCGTTATATCTATCGGTTTTTCCAAATTGATGAGTTAGCTTAATTTCACAATCTTCATTCTCAAAAGTTAAACTGTCCGTTTGAATAACAGAAGTTCTAACTTTGTCCCCTTTTAACATATTTCTTAATATTTTAAATACCCGTAAAACAACATCCGTTTCATTTGGCAGATCAATTTCAATTTCCTCACGGGTTTTAGATTTCCATTTTCCTCCCTTTTGCATTAAGGAAACTTTTTTATTGCTTATCCTTATTCTGGTATCAAGATCGTCGCTCGAAGTATCGGTGCATTGAATCGCCAAACGCTTTGTGCTTTTTGAAGAACTAAATTCTTTCTTTAATCTTTCACCAATAGTTTCGTATTTTTCTTTATTAATAATCGTCAGTATTTCTTTTTCCTCCGACATAAATAAATATTATAAAGTACAAAAAAATTCTCTGCAAGCTTGCGGTCTTTCTAGATGGATTGAGCAGGAATTATTTTTTAAATAAATGCAGCGGCCTTCTTTATTTTGAGCAAGAATATTTGCCCCGTATTTTCCGGCTTTGGAAAAAGTATCGGTAATTTTAAAATTCTTAAAAATTGTTTGGTATTTCCCCGACTCGTATTCTTTTTTATTTAAGTTAATTAAAAATAATTGGCAGCATACCCCGCAGCCAATGCATTTTTTCTTCATAAAAGTAAAAAATAACACTAACCCAATATTTTCACTTCTTTTTTAGTTATCATTGAGGCCTGTTTTTGTTCTGAGGAATCCCTGATATCTCTTTTATAAAACTCAAGATCCACCATTTTTCTGTAGTCCAAAACCCTTTCGGTAAACACAATTCCTGAAAGATGATCGTACTCATGCTGAATAACCCGACTTAAAAGCCCGTCTGTCGTTAGTTCGAACTTTGTACCGTCTTTACTCTGAGCTTGAATAACAATTTCTCTAGGTCTTTTAACCGGACCAAAGAGGATCCCCCCTTTGGCAACACTTCCGCAACCTTCATAAATAACTACCTCGTCTTTAGAATAAACGGTTACTTTCGGATTAATATAAACACGAAGTTCGTCGGCTTGGTCTATTGGTCTGGTAGGAGTTTCCCGAGGTTCGGTTACAAATATTTTGTAATTTTCTCCAATTTGAGGCGCGGCCATACCGACAAGACCAACTGCGTGCATCGTGTCAACTAAATCTTCAATGATTTGTTTAGTTTTTGGATCGGTGATATCTGCAACTTCTTTATTAGTTGCTTTCAACCGCGGATCACCCATTTGTAGTGTCTCCTTAATCATAAGATAGTCGCAGTTTAAATCCAAAAATATAAAAAAGCAAAAATTGCTAAAGAAATTTAAAATT
>CAYVNK010000061.1:0-3831 GCA_964452885.1 uncultured Gammaproteobacteria bacterium | reverse complement strand
ATGTTTATTAAATTTGAAGATATAATGGCAGTAGAGGCCTAACCCGACAAAATTTTTAATATTGTTGAAAGAGATTCTTAATTAAATTTTAATGTTTATTAAAAAAGTTAGTTTAAATTAATAACTAAAAAATTTAGACGGGTAAAGAAAGGAATATATGGCAAAAATTTTAAAATTCAAAGAAGATGCGAGAAAAGAATTACTGGAAGGGATGCGCCAAGTTAATGAGGCGGTGGCAACTACCTTAGGTCCTAAGGGAAGAAATGTAGCCTTGGATCAAAAATGGGGTTCTCCTAAAGTAGTTCATGACGGCGTTTCCGTGGCCAAGGAAGTGGAATTGGAAGATCCTTTCCAAAACATGGGAGCGGCTTTGATTAAGGAAGCGGCCTCGAAAACCAATGATAATGCTGGAGACGGAACAACCACTTCCACGGTTTTGGCTTATGCCATTACTGCTGTGGGAATGAAAAATATTACCGCCGGTGCCAACCCGATGCAGATGAAGCGGGGAATTGACCTGGCCGTGACGGAAGTTATCGCCGAAATTGAGAAAAAAGCCAAAACCATTAAAGGCAAAGCGGAAATTTCTCAAGTGGCGACAATTTCGGCGGCCGACAAGACTATCGGTAATACCATTGCCGAAGCCTTGGAAAAAGTCGGCAAAAACGGAGTAGTCACGGTGGAAGAAGGCAAGGGCTTGGAATTGGAAACCGAATTTAAAGAAGGGATGGAATTTGATAAAGGTTATAGCTCGGCTTACTTTGTCACCATTCCGGAAAGAATGGAAGCGGAAGTGGAATCTCCTTATATTTTAATTACAGACAAAAAGATTTCTGCCGTTGCTGATATTCTGCCCTTTTTAGAGAATATTGTTAAAGTCACCAAGAATTTTGTCATTATTGCCGACGAAATTGAAGGTGAAGCCTTAGCCATTTTAGTGGTCAATAAACTCAAGGGAACTTTTAACAGTTTAGCCGTTAAAGCCCCGGGTTTTGGCGACCGCCGAAAAGCCATGCTGGAAGATATTGCCGTTTTGACCGGCGGGACTTTAATTTCCGAGGATACCGGGAGAAAATTGGATTCGGTCACCGCCGAGGACTGCGGTAAAGCTGATAAAGTTTGGGCGGATAAAGATAACTGCCGGATTATCGGCGGCAAAGGCACTGCTAAGCAAATCCAAGCCCGGATTGGGCAGATTAAAAACGAAATTGAGACCACTACTAGTGATTTTGACAAGGAAAAGTTGCAAGAGAGACTGGCGAAGCTTTCCGGCGGGGTAGTCCAAATCAATGTCGGCGCGGCTACTGAACTGGAGATGAAGGAAAAGCTCGAGCGGGTTAAAGATGCGGTTGAAGCCACCAAAGCGGCGATGGAAAGCGGGATTGTGCCGGGCGGAGAAACCACTCTTTTGGATTTGGCCCAGGCAATGGACAGCGAAAAACTGGAAAAGACTGGCTTGTCCAAAGACGAAATTGTCGGCTACGAAGTAGTCCGCCAAGCTTTGGAAATTCCCTTTAGGACTCTAATCAGCAATTCCGGTTTTGACCCCGGTGAGTTAATTGAAAAAGCTAGAGCTGCCGGATTTGGCATGGGCTTTGATATCAATAAACTGGAGTCGGCAGCCAAAGCCGTTCCGGAAGATATGATTAAAGCCGGTATTGTTGATCCGACCAAAGTCGTTATTGAAGCTTTAAGAAATGCGGCTTCGGTAGCTGGTATGGTGCTCACAACCGAGTGTTTGATTTGCGAAAAGCCACCAGAAAAAACTCCACCTACACCAGCCATGCCGGGCGGTATGGGAGGAATGGGAGACTATTAAAAGAGAATTAAGAATTAAGAATTAAGAAGTCGCTCCGGAAAACCGGGGCGATTTTGGTTTGACTTGCCATATCATCAAGAGGCTAAAAATTTCCTGTGAATTTTACTTTCCAACCGTTTTCTTCACTCATTTTGCCATTTTGATAGTTGGTAATGGACACACTTTCATTTGTACCTAATATCTTTGTCGCTAGACAACCAGATCCACAGTCGTAATCAATTTTGATTTTATTATTATTCGTCCATTCCCAGCCTAATGTATGAGAGTCTCCAGCGTATATTTTTTGCTTGTTTCCAGTAGTTAGATTAGTGATAAAAACTTGATAATAATTAAAATAATCAGCGTAGTCGCCAGTGTAAGAATCACCTCGGTAAAGACCGTTAGGAGAAATTTCTGAATCCCAATGCAGAAGTGAACCTTGAGGTCGGTTTGTTTTTAAAGGGAGGCTGTTTTTTTGCACAGTTTTTTGTGGTATTAAATATGAGTTTAGCTTCCAAAATGAAACCACACATAAAGAGAATATCAACAGTAAAGCGGGAACAAAAATGATTTCTTCTTTTCTCACAATTTGTAAAATTTAGAATTACCAATTTCAACAGTAAATTTATCTTCTTTAGCCCATGAGGGCCCGGGGTAAGCGTTTTTTGCAAGGAAATGATTTGCTCCCTTGGTGGGATCAGTGACTTTTCCTAAAATTACACCCATTGCCGCTTGAAAGCTTTCTTGCCAGGCCTTTCCCTCGATAGAATCGTCGGTTGGAGGATTAGTGATTTTTTTAAAAACAGTCTTTTTGGGATCATTAAATGGCTCGAATTGGAAAGGTTGCAAAACAACATCATGATAGGTTTTACCCCATCGTTGTTTAGGATCTTCGACTCTATTTCTTATTGCCCATCCGACTGCGACCTTTCCCTCGTACGATTCCCCGCCCATTTCTCCATAGATTGTTCTGGCAAGCAGTATTTCTTCGGGATCGTCTTTGAAATTTCCAGTCCATTTTGGATCATCCACCGTTGGGATTTTCTTTAATTCCTCAATTCCAATCGTTATTTCTTCCACCTCGGGATTTCTATCAGTCCAAAACTCAAGATAGTGAATATCCGATCCGAGGTTTAATTCTTTTTCAAAAAGCTTTGATTTTCCTTTTAGGGTATTACCACACCAAAACCAATTTTTATGAGATTTTGGTTCTTGATTTTTTTGAATTTGGCCATTAATGATCAGTTTTAAATCAGAATCGTCTTTTTTAAAAAACAAGAAGGTTTTTCCTTGTTTGGCCGAAGCCTTGATCTTAAGAGAATTAAGACCAAAATTGTAAAGAACTATTGTTAACCATTGTCTTCGATTCCCTTCTTGGGTTGGATAATTGTCTTTTGGCAAGTAAGATAATTCGTTTTCTTCAATCTTAAAGATTTGGATTATTTCTATTTTGGGAGTTTGATTGGCTAAAAAAACTAAAACATGGGTTCCTCGATTAAGTTTGAGAATGAAGAAATTTGTCTTTTTTAACCCCTTTAAATTATTTCCATTCCAAGCAACTTCACTATCGAACAAACCTCTCTTGCCAGATTTCTTGGAAAAAGAAATATTGTCTATTTTTAGGGTTAAATTGTCATCTTTTAAAAAAGCCCTTGATTCCAAGAGATTCTGCCACCAGGATCTGGCCGAAGCGGTGATCTCAATTCCATAAATTCCATTTTCTTCAATCAGAAAACTCCATTTAAATTCTCTTTCTTTAATAACTCTATCTAATTTTTCTTCTAAAATCTGTTTCATAAATTAACTTTATTTTTATTATATACTCGCAAGTTCTATAATCCAACACAACCCCTGCCTTCGTCCCGCTACGGCGGGGTTAAAATGCAGTGATGAAAAATTCTTCCTGACAAGAGATAAAAAGAGATTTTTTTTAGAGATTTTATTTAATGGTAAAAAAGGATGATATTGACCAACAGAAAAATTATCCTTCCCAACTTTCTTCAAATCTTTTTTTCGGATCTTCGAAAACAACC
>CAYVNK010000060.1:0-3983 GCA_964452885.1 uncultured Gammaproteobacteria bacterium | reverse complement strand
CTTTCCTAACCCTGTATTCTACTAGGAAGTGTCCACGATGTCTTTACACTAAACGGGCTGTATCAAAAATGACAATTTTGAGGTAAAATGGCCTAGTAAGGGAAAATTTTATGTTTAAAATCTTTATTAACTTCAAAACCTATCCTCAAGGAACAGGAGAAAAAGCGGTCGAGCTGGCTAAGGTTTGTAGGGGAATTGCGGAGAGTGAGGGAGTTGAGGTTATTCCAATAATTCAGGCAGTTGATCTTCGGGTAATAAAAGAAGCGGTAGGAGGCGAAGTTTGGGTTCAGCGGATTGATCCGGAACCGCCGGGAAAATTTACCGGCTCTTTAAATTTAGAAGCGGCGATTGAAACAGGAGCCAATGGAACACTTATAAATCACAGTGAGAACCAAGTTCCACCGGGGACAGTAAAACAAATTATTTCTGCCGTTAAAAAAAGGCTAAACGCAAAAGTTCGATTTGAAACAATGGTTTGCTGTAAAACTTTAGGGCAGATGGAAAGACTGATTAAGTTTAAGCCGAATTTTATTGCTTATGAAATTTCAGAATTAATCGGCGGTGAAGTTTCTATTACTGACACTAATACTAAAGCGATTAAACACGGAGTGGAAATCTGCGGGGAAATACCGTTGGTGGTGGGAGCAGGGATTAATAAAGCCGAAGATTTAAAAAAAGCGGAAAGTTTGGGAGCAAAAGGCGTTTTAATTTCTTCCGCCGTGGTTTTGGCGGAGGACCCAAAAGAAAAATTGGAAAATTTAATTAGTTTAATTAAGTAACTGCCTAAGGAGGTTAATTTTATGATCTATCTTGGAGCAGACCATAGAGGTTTTGAACTTAAGGAAAAAATCAAAGTCTGGCTTAAAGAATGGAATTTTCCGTTTGAAGATTTGGGGAATGACCGGTTGGACACGGAAGACGATTATCCGGATTTTGCCGTAAAAGTCGCCAAAAAAATTAAAAATAAAGAAGATTTCGGAATTTTGGTTTGCGGGTCGGGGGTAGGAATGGATATTACCGCCAACCGATTCCCCGGCGTTTTTTGCGGTTTGGGTTTTACTCAACAGCAAATCAGGCTGGCCAAAAGAGACGACAATATTAATTGTTTGTCTCTACCGGCGGATTATATTTCCGAGGAAGAAGCCAAGGGGATTATCAATATTTTTCTGGAAACACAATTTTGCGGGGGAGAGAAATATTTAAGAAGGATTAAAAAAATTAAGTAAGCGGATAAATTTTTTTGTGATTATGGACCTGCCGTCAGTTACCGATTTTTCCTTTCAAGAGAAAAGTGTTTTGTTAAGAGGGGACCTTGATGTCCCTCTTAAAAATGGAAAGGTTGAGGAAAACAGTCGTTTAAAAGAATGTTTACCAACGATTCAATATCTTCTTGATAATGACGCAAAAGTTGTTTTAATTGGCCACCTTGGCCGGCCTGAAGGAAAAGTAGTTGAAGAATTGCGGCTAAAACCGGTGGCACAAAAGCTTGACGAGCTTTTGAATTCAAAGATCAAAGATCAAAAATCAAAAACATCCATTCGGCAGGCTCAGGACAGGCAGATCAAAATTAAAAATTTTGAAGGTTACCAGATTGCCGAGAATTTAATTTTATTGGAAAATCTGAGATTTGACCCGGGTGAAGAGGCAAACGATTCGGGTTTTGCCAAAGAACTGGCGGATTTGGGAGATTTTTTCGTTAACGAAGCCTTTGCGACCAGTCATCGCCTGCACGCTTCAATTGTCGGGATTCCCAAACTTTTAGCTCACGCCGCCGGATTTCATTTTACCCAAGAAGTGGAAAACTTGTCCAAAGTTTTGGAGAATCCTAAAAGGCCGCTTGTTTTTGTTATCGGTGGAGCAAAACCGGAAACCAAGTTGCCGTTGGTGGTTGATTTTGCCAAGAAAGCGGATTGGATTTTAATTGGGGGCACACTAAGTCAAAATTCAAAACCCGCAGTCGCGTTTGACGCGATTAAATCTATTTTATTCGCTGGTTTGACCAGTGACGGCTTTGATATTAACGAAGAGTCGATTAAGAAGTTTACGGATATTATTAAAACTGCCGGAACAATTGTTTGGAACGGGCCAATGGGAAAATATGAAGAAGAAAAATATGAAATCGGAACAAGAAAAATTGTCGAGGCAATTGCAGAAAACCAGGGTTTTAGTGTGGTAGGCGGAGGAGATACAATTGCCGCCTTGACCAAATTCAATTTAATTGACAAAATGGATTATGTCAGTACCGGCGGCGGAGCAATGTTAGAATTTTTAGCTCAAGGAACCTTGCCGGGAATTGAAGCTTTAAAATGATAAAAATTGGTATCAATGGTTTTGGTAGAATTGGCCGAATTGCTTTTCGTCAGGCAGTTTTGGACTTTGCCGACCAAATAGAAATAGTGGCCATCAATACTTCCGGCTCAATGGAAACGCCGGGGTGGGCAACGCTTTTAAAATATGATACGACCTACCGGATTTTCACTAAAGAAGTAAAAGTGGCGGATCCCCAAGGAGCCAGGGAAATCGGCTCGCTTTTGATTGACAGCCGTCTTTATCCGTTACTAGCGGAAAAAGAGCCGTTAAAAATTCCCTGGTTTTCCTATAAACCGGATGTGGTGATTGAATCAACCGGAGTTTTCCGCAAAGCCGAAGAAGCGGAAGCTCATCTTAAAGCCGGTTCTCCAAAAGTAATTATTTCTGCTCCGCCCAAAGGACCGGGAGTACCGATTTTTTTAATGGGAGTCAATGAAACTAAATACAAAGGCGAAAAAATCATTTCCAATGGTTCTTGCACCACCAATTGCGTCGCGCCGATTGTCAAACTCGTTTTAGAAAAGTTTGGCATTGAACAGGCGGCTTTAACGACCATTCATGCTTATACCGCTGATCAAGAATTGGTTGACGGTTCACATAAAGATTTACACCGGGCACGCGCTGCTGCCCAAAATATTATTCCCACGGAAACCGGAGCGGCCGACTCAATTATTGCGGTTTTTCCGGACTTAAAAGGAAAATTTGCCGGGACTGCTATTCGCGTTCCGGTAATTTGCGGCTCTTATTCTGATCTGACTTTTAAAATTTCCCAAAAAACAACCATTGATGAAATAAATGATCTTTTTATGCGGGCGACCCGCGGCCGAATGAAAAATATTTTGAGCGTCACGACGGAGCCTTTAGTTTCCGGAGATATTATTGGTAATCCTTATTCCTGTATTGTCGATTTAGGAATGACCGCCGTCGTCGCCGACGATTTTATTCAAGTAGGGGCTTGGTATGATAATGAATATGCTTATGCCCGGCGTTTACTGGAAGAAGCGATTTACATTGCACAAAAGTAATGGCAGAAATTGTTCCGACAATTCTTACCGCTGATTTTTCCGAATACATTAAAAAAATGCAGGGACTTAAGGGTGTCTGTCCTCGGGTACAAGTGGATATTATCGACGGGAAATTTGTCGGGAACCAGACAATTTCGTTAGAGTCATTAAAAAACGAACCGACGGATTTAAGAATGGATTTGCATTTAATGGTCAAAGAGCCGGAAGAATGGGTTAATCGCGCTTTGGAGATTTTGCCGGACCGGTTAATCGGCCAGGTGGAAATGATGTACGAGCCCCAAAAGTTTATTAACCGAGCCACTAATGGAGGCTTCGAAGTGGGTATTGCTCTTGATTTGGAAACTCCGGTGGAATCAGTTCCGGAAGAAATTTATCATATGGTTGATTTGGTCTTGCTTCTTTCGGTAAAAGCCGGGTTTAGCGGGCAGGAGTTTGACGAAAAAGTTTTGGAAAAAATTGAGAAAATAAAAAAAATTGTCGGCGATTTGGTCGGTATTGGTGTAGACGGAGGACTGACGGACGAAAAAATTAAACTTTGTCAAAAAAAAGGCGCCAATATTTTTAATGTCGGCAGTACTTTTTGGGAAGCGGAAGACTTAGGATTAAGATATAATGAGTTACTTAAATTAATTGATGAAGGTAGATGAT
>CAYVNK010000059.1:0-4075 GCA_964452885.1 uncultured Gammaproteobacteria bacterium | reverse complement strand
GCTCAACTGGTTCAAAAATGAAAAAACTTTTGACTTTCCTTAGAAAATTTTGGCCGGAATCAATTTTTTTCGTAGGGGCTTTTGTTTTTTCCTCCTGGTTAATGTGGCATACTTTCAATTATCAAAACCATACTTTTTATATTGCTGCCAAAGTCTGGAGTGATTTTGCCGCCCATATCCCCCTGATCCGCTCTTTTTCTTGGGGGCAAAATTGGCCACCACAATATCCTTTATTTCCAGGCCCGTTTATTCATTATCATTTTCTTTTTTATGCTTTAGTTGGGCTTTTGGAAAAAATTGGGCTTCCTTTAGATTGGGCCTTAAACTTACCCAGTGCTTTATCCTTTTTTGGCTTGCTTTTAATCATCTATCTTTTGGCTAAAACTATTTTTAAAAGACGTTTTGTGGGTTTTTTAAGTATTATTCTTTTTCTTTTTAATGGAAGTCTATCTTTTTTGGAATTTTTCAAAAACCATCCACTCTCTTTAAGAACCCCGATAGAAATTTTTAAAAACAATACTTTCCCTTCTTTTGGGCCATACGATGGAAAAATTGTTTCAGCCTTCTGGAATTTAAATATTTACACTAATCAAAGACATTTGGCTTTAGCTTTCAGTTTAACCCTTCTGGCTATCCTTCTTTTAGTAAACCCCATTTTGGCAAAACAAAAAATTACTTACCGAAGAACCATTCTTCTTGGGATGTTATTAGGGTTAATGCCATTTTTACACAGCGCTGTTTTTGCCATGAGTGTTATTATTTTTACAGGTTTTCTGATTCTTTTAAGGGGCTATCGGAAAAATTTGTTAATTTTACTAGCGATTACCCTAGGTTTAGGGTTACCACAAATCTTTTTGGTCCAAACTGGTGGGGGAATCAGCAGTTTTCAATTTAACCCTGGTTTTTTAATTGCCAATAACCTTACTTTTATTGACTTCATTAAATATTGGTTTTTAAATCTTGGCCTACTTCCTTTCTTTATCCTCATCGGTTTTATTAAAGCTCCCTTATTGAACAAAAAAGTCTTTTTATCTTTTTTACCGCTTTTTTTAATTGCTAATCTTCTCCAATTTTCTCCGGAAATTGCAGGCAACCATAAATTTTTTAATCTTTTTTTAATCATCGGGAACATGTTTGTAGCCTGGGCAGTTTTTATCATTTGGCAAAAGAAAATTTTGGGAAAAATATTAGCTTTAATTTTAATTTTTTTCTTGACTTTATCAGGCGTTATCGACTTTTTCCCTATCAGAAATGATTTCTTATATGCCATTGATGATGCGCCTAAAAATCCAGATATCTTATGGATAAAGGAAAATACCCCAACCAATTCAATTTTCTTAAATTCTTCTTATCTTTATCACCCTGCTTCTTTAGCCGGCCGAAAGATTTTTTTAGGCTGGCCCTATTTCGCCTGGTCAGCGGGATATGACACTGAACAAAGGAATAAAATTATAAGGAATATTTATAAAAATAACGATAAAAAAGAGATTTGTCGATTACTTACTGATAATAAAATTGATTATTTTACTATCGAGGATACAAAAGGTGATAAAAATCTGCCAATAATTAATCTTGAATTTTTTCAGTCAAATTTTCAACCAGTTTACAAAAGTTACCAAAACGAATTTCAAATTTATGAGTTAAAATTAAATTGTTTACCTTAATCTTTACTATATGAAAATGATTAAAAAAGAATCTTTGTTATCAGTAAAAACCATTTTTTGGGTATTGCTTGGTGTAGTCATTATCAGAATCTTACTCACCTTATCACCCAGTCATAAGGTGGATATGGGTGGCTACAATTATTGGAGTCATTATCTTTCAGAGCGTGGTTTCCAAGGATTTTATGAATCGTTACATGTAGTCTATGCTCCATTTTATATGTATTTGTTATTAATTTCTGGCAAGATTGCTTCTTTTTTTGCAGTTAGTAATTTAACTCATGAGTTCTTAATTAAGCTATGGGCAGTGCTATTTGATTTTATCGGTGGATATTTGATCTATCTGATTGGCAAAAAAATTGGAAAACCCAGATTGGGTTTTTGGGCTGGAATCTTTTATATATTAAACCCAGCAATTTTCATTAATTCATCTATTTGGGGGCAATTTGATTCTTTGCTTGCTACTATACTGCTTGTCACAGTTTACTGTTTTTATATTAATAGAAGTATTTTAGCCGTGATTCTTTATACAATCGCCATCCTCACCAAACCACAAGGTATTTTTTTATTTCCTTTAGTATTTTATTTATTCTTTTTCCAAGGGTTACAATGGAAAAAAGTTATTCCGTTTTTTGAAGAAAAATATTCCAGGCAAGAATTTAAAAAATATTTTAACAAGAAATACTGGATAAAAATATTAATAGGAACTATAGCTATATTATCTACCTACAGCCTAATTGTCCTGCCTTTTTTCAAACCAAGCCCCAATTCAAATGGAAACCCACTTTTGGCTGTCACTGATTTATTTCTTTGGGTACCGCGATTATATTTAAAGCATGTTAATGATTATCCTTATGCTACTGCCAATGGTTTTAATTTGTGGACAATCTTTTGGGGACAAACTACTTTAGATAGTGAACCATTCTTTGGCTTAACTTATGCTATTTGGAGCAAAATTTTACTGTTGGGCTTATGGAGTTATGCTCTTTGGGCTTTAGTAAAAATAAAGAAAAACAACTTTTCATTATTTTATATTTCATATCTGCTTGGTTTTGGATTTTTTATGTTTTACAGCAGAATGCATGAGCGTTATTTAGTTCCTGCCTTAATTTTTTTAGTCGTCTGCGTATTATGGGATTCTTCGCTTTGGTTTCCTACTCTCATTTTAAGCATGGCGGTTTTGGTTAACCAATCTTATATGTATGAATTGGCCAAGAAGGATTTTTACTGGCTACCTAAAAATGATAATTTAGCCCTATTTATCGCCAGTATCTCTTTAATCATTTTGGGTTATTCAATCTATTACATATTTAAATATGCCCAAAGAAAAAGATCGAGTTAACTAATATGTATTTAAATTTGCTTTTGTTTCCGGCTTTAGGATCATTAGCCTATCTACTTCTTAGAGCAGATATGCTGCCAACAATTATTTGGTGGTTATCCTTGTTTCTAATCGGTCTCATTTTTTTACCCGTCACGGAAAAGATATTTTCTCGATTTTTTGATAAAGGATATCTTTTTTCAAAAATAATTGGCTTAGTTATCTTAACTTTTATCTTGTGGATACTCTCCTCGTTGAGAATCTTACCATTTTATCGAATCTCAATTTTCGTGTTACTGGTTTTGGCTATTGGAGTTATCTGGTTTGCGTTGAAAGGTCACAGACAGGGTAAAGAATTATTGAAAGAAAAAAAACTGCTTAATGCTTTTATCTATGAAGAGGCTCTATTTTTCTTAGTATTAATTCTTTTTGCATTTTACAGGGGGCAAATGCCCGATATCCACGGTGTCGAGAAATTTATGGATTTTGCTTTTTTAAATAATTTGTTACGAACTAAATTTATGCCTCCAATTGACATGTGGCAGGCCGGAAAAACGGCAAATTATTATTACTATGGACAATACTTATTTGCTTTTTTAACTAAACTAACAGGTATTAGTTCAAAAATTACTTATAATTTGGCCATGGCAACTTTATTTACTTTTGGTTTTTCGCTGACTTTTTCACTTACGGCAAATCTCGTTTATCTTTCTGGCAAACGAAAAGCATTCCTTATTATTTTGGCAGGATTAATTTCGGCATTTCTACTTACCTTAGGTGGAAACTTTCATACCTTTGTTTACGCCGTAGCTTTCCCTTTTTTAAAAAATGTCGGTTTATATCATGGAGAAATTAAAACATATTTTTATACTGATCCACGCAGTTATATCGGAACTAATCCTCCAACTAATGATAAATTAATTACGGAGTACCCTTCTTACTCATATATTCTAGGTGATCTTCATGCACAAATTATTGATGTCTTCTTTGTCCTTACCTTTTTGGGATTATTACTGGCTTTTCTGGCGCGGCTGATTGAGGAAATAAAAAATAAAAAGCCCCCGGACCGGTGGTTTTCTATGCCCATAGAAAT
>CAYVNK010000058.1:0-4168 GCA_964452885.1 uncultured Gammaproteobacteria bacterium | reverse complement strand
TGAATTTTTTACTCTTTTAACTAAAACTCCGGGCTATGTCTATTTCAGCGAGGTAACTGAAGAATTAGATGGAGCATTACTCCTGATGAATATAACAGATATTACCAAGAGTTTAGGTCAAAGATAGACGATATTGATAACCGACTGGCCAATCTTCAAAAAGCCGAAGATGATTACTATTTAACCGCAAATTACCTTCTACAACTGTCAAAACAGGCTTATGAGATATTTGTAAGTTCTGAAATGGAACAAAAACGGCAACTTTTGAAACTTTTACTTCAGAACCCAACATTAGAAGGCAAAAAAGTCCGATACAGCTTGATAAAACCCTTTGATACGATCCTCAATTATGCTGATCGTCAACTTTGGCTCCCCCGAGAGGATTCGGACCTCTAACATTCCGCTTACAAGTAATCCTATGGTTTCCCAAAGGCTTGGACTATATTATTGGCCCCGCCGTTGGCGTGGTCATTGGGTGCTTAAAAGTGTACTCACTTAGTCTCTGAACCTTTCCTGCACCAGATGGTGCGGGACTCGGCTGCGGGTTACCATTTCTCAAGTTAGACTTGAAAAGAAGGCTTCACGCAATTCTCCCAATTTTCACTCCGATGTTGCCATCGAAGGCTGCGACAAATTGCACAGGCGGACGCTCTACCGTTGAGCTACAGGGGAACGAAAAAATATTCAATTTTTAATGATCAGTCTTTGGATATTATATCAATTTACCCTCGAAAACTCCAGCTATCCAACCCATCATTTTTTCTATTTTAAACTTTTCGGGATTATGGTAATATCTCTTAGGAAGGAGAGTATATGGATCAATTTTTAAAATTTGTTTCCCAGCCTGGATTTGCCATTCCTATCATGATTATTGTCCTGGTTCTTAAAGGGGTAGCTCTTTGGAAAGCGGCCTGCCGCAGGCAGTTTTTCTGGTTTGTGATAATGTCGATTTTTAATTCCGTCGGTCTTTTGGAAATACTTTATATTTTCTGGCTTAACCGCTACGAGTTAGGCGACAATCAAAAAATTCTAACTTTCTTGGACGAAAAAATCGGCAAGAAATTAAAAATCCCTTAAAAAATGAAATTTATTATAGTATCGGGCGGGGTGGTTTCTGGTTTAGGTAAAGGAATCGTCAGCTCCTCTTTAGCTCTCCTGCTTAAGTCCCGTGGCCTTAAGGTTACCAACGTCAAAATTGATATGTATCTCAATATTGACGCCGGCACAATTAGGCCACAGGAACACGGTGAAGTTTTTGTCACCCATGATGGAATAGAGACAGATGAAGATTTAGGCCATTATGAAAGATTTCTTCACGAGAACCTAAGTAAAGAGAACTATATTACTACCGGACAGATTTATCAGGAAGTTTTGCGAAAAGAAAGAGCTTTTGAATATAACGGAGAGGATGTGGAAGCAATTCCGCATCTGACTGATGAAATCACCCGACGGATTAAACTAGCCGGTGAAACTCATAAAGCAGAAATCGTCCTGGTAGAATTAGGCGGCACTGTGGGCGAGTATCAAAACGGAATTTTCTTTGAGGCGACTAGAATTATGAAACTGAGAACCCCCAAAGATTTAATTCATCTTCATGTCACTTATCTCCCGTATCTCCCTAATTTGGGCGAGCTTAAAAGTAAACCGGCGCAAACTTCGGTTCATATTCTTAACGGGATGGGAATTCAGCCGGATATTATGGTTGCCCGTTCGGAAAAGCCGTTTGACCAGCGTCGCCTGGAAAGATTGGCCCTTTTTTGTAACCTGAATCCTGAGCGTATTTTTTCTTCACCGGACTTGGATAGTATTTATAAAGTTCCTTTGTGTTTAATTAAACCTAAACCGGGTTTGGATGAAGTCGCTCTAAATTTATTAGGTCTTAGATCCAAAAAAATTCGGGTAATGGAACCTTGGGAAAAATTGGTTAAAACAATTGACGCAAAGAAAAAAAAAGTTTTAAAAATTGCCGTCGTCGGGAAATATTTTGCCACCGGTGATTATAAATTAGCTGATTCCTATGTTTCGGTAATTGAAGCTTTAAAACATGCTTCATGGAAACTGGGAGTGGGATTGGAATTTTCCTGGATTGATTGTGAAGCTTTGGAGCAAAAAAAAGCCGACCTTAAGGGTTTTGACGGAGTCATTGTGCCGCAAGGATGGGGGAAAAGGGGAGTCGAAGGAAAAATTATGGCGGTTAAGTTTTGCCGGGAAAATAAAATTCCCTATTTAGGCCTTTGTTTTGGGATGCAGATGGCGGTAATTGAATTTAGCCGAAATATTTTAGGACTGACAGGGGCGAATTCAACCGAAGTTGATCCAGAAACGCCTTATCCGGTAATTCACATTATGCCCAATCAGCAAGAGTATTTAGCCAAAAAACAATATGGAGGAACGATCAGATTAGGAGCTTGGCCTTGCTTCATTAGAAAGGGAACAAAACTGGAGGCGGCTTATAAAAAATATGGTGATGGGGAAAAAGCTCCCTGGTATCAATCCCGGTTAGGGGATAAAAAATTGAGGAAGGCCAATGGCTTAACTGTCGATGAAAGACACCGTCACCGCTACGAGTTTAACAATGAATTTAAAAATAAGTTTGAAAAAGCGGGATTGATAATCTCCGGAACTTCTCCGGACGGTCAATTAGTAGAAGCAATTGAACTCTCTAACCACCCTTTTTTTATAGGAACTCAATTTCACCCGGAATATATTAGCCGGCCCTTGACGCCTCACCCGATTTTTTGCGCTTTTTTAAACTCCATAATAAGTTAGTGGCTAGCGCTTTGGGTTGTTTGTCAGTGAGATTAACTTTGAAGTCGGCAGATAAAGAACATCTTCAATTTTGGCCGTATCGGCAAAGAGCATTGCCAGCCGGTCGATTCCCAAACCGATACCGGTACATTCGGGAAAATGTTTGGTGGCCTCGATTAATTCTTTATCGTAGGGGTGAGTCGGCAGATGATTACTCTTTCTGAACTCTTCTTCCTTTTGAAAATTTTCTTCCAGGATTTTGGCGTCAGTCAGTTCAGTATAGCCGTTGCCGATTTCCATGCCGCCGAGATAAAACTCAAATCTTTGGCTGAATCCGGCACCATTCGGCGCAGGGCTTTGTCCTTTACCAGTCGATATGGCGCATAACTTGCATAGGGGGGAAAGAGCGGTTGGATAATCAAAAATAAAAACCGGTTTGTCTTGAGGCAAATTCGATTCAATTTCATTAATAAAAATTTGGGTGTAAAGCGGCTCCCAGGTGGTGATGCCGGTGGTATTATAACCTTTGGCCTTGGCGGTGGCAATAATACTTTCGGCATCTAAATTTTTAGTCAAATCAATACCGGCAAACTTTAAAAAAAGTTCTTTCAAGGTAAAGCGAGGCCAGGGGGGAGTCAGGTCAATTTGGGCGCCTTGATAAGTCAAAAAGTTAGTTTGTTTCCGGCCAAGTTTCTCAAGAAGTAAACAGTAAGTATTAACGATTAAGTTTTCGGTAGTTTTAGCCAAGTGTTGATAATCTTGGCCCATTTCATACCATTCCAGCATGGAAAATTCTAAATTATGAGTTGGGCCGATATCTTCAAGATCTCTAAATACTTTGGAGATGGCAAAGCAATTGCCGATTCCTTCGGCGATTAATTTTTTTAGGGAAGATTCGGGTGAAGTGGCCAGATAAAAGTTAAGATTTTTTTGCCGCCAATGAGTTTTTAGGGTATAAAGGTTTGGCTCCAAGGGAACTTGGGTAAGGAGGGTCGGCGTTTCCACTTCATGGAACCCGCGGGAGATAAAATAATCCCTAATGGCTTGAGTGGTATATTCTTTAACGAAGTAACTTTGAAAATTTTTCATTTAAATAATTTTACTACTTGTTGGCACCGGTCTTGCCCCAATTCTTTAATATATCCGCATAAAAATTCAGGCTTGCCGCACCCCTGGCACTGACCGCATTTTTGGCAGATGGTCAATGTTTTTTTAAAGTTTTTGATAATTTTTTCAACGGAATCGGATATTTTCGCGATAGGGGTGGGAGATTCGCAGCAGCTGTAAATCAAGCCGTCCGACTGCAAAGAAAGTTGAAAACAGCCGAAATCTTTTGCCGGTATCGTGGAGTAATTTTTTTTAAGGTTTATTATTTGTTCGAAGGTTAAACCCGGCTCTTTAAGCCGGGGGTCAAAAAAAC
>CAYVNK010000057.1:0-4362 GCA_964452885.1 uncultured Gammaproteobacteria bacterium | reverse complement strand
TTTTTGTATCAGGTTTAATTCAGTGCCAAAAGGTATTGGCGTATTCTTAAAATCTGTTATAGAATTTAGGTATGGCAGAAGTTCTAGGCGGTCATTCACCAGACGACAAGACGTCCTTAACGCCAGAAAAAAATCCACAACTGGAGGCGGCGCTGGCAAATAGATTAATAGGAAGAGGAGAATCTTTAAATGATGAGTTGATTAGTTCTGCAGAAACACCCCAACAGCTTTTTTATGGATTAAGAGCCATCGAGAGAAAGTTAGAAGATGGAAATATTCCACCCTCTCTCACCGAAAGCTATAGACCCCCAGGACAGCTGTCGATATTATTTAATCGTGCCGAAGTTCTTAAATTATCGAACGAGGAACTTCAAAGGAGGGGTTGGTTAAAAAATTATAATCCAGGTACTGGTGAAGGCTTACCGATGAATAGAAAATACAGTTCTTTGGCCCTGGGTATTGAAGAGGACTTTGTAGTTAAAGATGGTGAGGTTGTATCAAATATTTTCGGACAACCGGAAACAAAGTTTGTTTTTAAGTATGGAACGGAAAAAGAAAGAGCCGAACTGGCCCGTGCCTATGAACGGGCCATTTTGGAACTGGAAGCAAGAGCAATTTTGGGGGAGCATGTGGGGGTTAGGCTTAATTTGGCGGCCCGTGATAGTTTGGAGGATTTAGTAAACTGGGAACACACAACAACCGCAAAGTTTAGGGGGGATCATCTCCAAGCACTTTTTAACATGCCAGATGTTGAAGAACTAGAAACAAAGCCGGAAAATCACACTCTGGGAGATAGGGTTGAAGAAGCGATGTTTTTAAACTTAGTAATGTTAAATTCGGGCGGAAAAATACAGATGATAGATTTTTTGGAAAGGCCAGGGTCAAAATATCTAATGGCTAAGTTAGCAAAAGAACAAGGTATAACTTATGACGAGTGGGTACAAAAGAACATAGGCGACACAAATCGTTGGGAAGATGATAATAAGAGGTTGTTGACAGACGGAAAAGACAAGAACGGCAAAGAGGTTCGTGCCACATTTTTTACCGAAGCCGCAGACGGGAGAAGGGGATCTGTAACTCAATGGGGAAACATTTCTGCTTGGGGCGGGAAGCCGGGAGAATTTAGCAAAAAAAACGAGGACGATTTTATTGAAGAAACTATTGGTGGGCTTGTCGGTAGTGTAGAAGCTTCGTGGATAGCGGCTTCCATGATGAAAGCGACTGGAGCGTATGCTTCGGAGGGTTATGTGGCGCTTCCTAACGGGAAATCTAATTTACCTCTCGGCGAAGCTAGGTTTATAACAGGAGACGACTCCGGCAAGTTTTGGGCATACATGTTTAATTTGAAAGAGGGTACAAAAGGCAGATCGTCTGGGTTAAAAGACATGATCGGTAAAATTCCGGATTTGGCCATGAATTTATTTGATTGGTGGCAGGTAGAGGTGTCGGATATTGCAAAAAACCCAGATGGTACGCCAGCAAAACGTTCGATTTGGGACGTGTGGTTGGGAACCGCTGGTGGAAAAGCAAAAAAAGATTTGCTTACAGGTAAAGAGACTGCAGAAAAAACCATAGAAGAGCCGTACCATCCGCTTAGGGAAATTAAATTTGACTCTGCGGATCGAGATGTTCATGGGTCGTTTGGAATTATGCAATGGCTTACGGGGAGAAAGGATAGTGGTGTGTTTACGGAAGCGATGAAAGTTGATTTTGGTTTTGAAGAATTTAGTCTTAACGAACTAAAGAAAAAAAATAAATTTATTGGGATTGTTATGAATTCAGTTATTTTGACCAAGGGATCCACTCAACTTTATACAAATTCATTTGAAGCCCCAAAAATAATAGCAAAAAATTTTCTAAGGAATCTTATGTTAGCAAGAATTCATAGCTTTACCTTTTCAACAACAATTCTCAATAAAAAGGAAAAATTATTCAATCCAAATATGGCGGACGTTGATGTGCCGGCACCACTTTTAGTAAAAGCATTCGTTACCGAAGTCTTGAAAGATAACCCTACAAATGAGGAGCTGTTACTTAAGCGCTATATTGATGAAAATAAAGATTTAAGAACCCTTGGAACTAAGGGAACTTCGGGTTTGACTAGGGATATATCCACCATTCTTGAAGAAAAATTTGAGCCTAGTACACAACAAGAGAGAGAGTTGGTGAGATGTGTCGGAAAGATTACCGGAAGAGAATCTTAACCCGATTTTGGTTTTGAAAATTTAGATTTTAGATTGCTCAATATGCCAAGTATTCTTGTCTCATTGTCCCTATAGAGTTTGTCAGATAGTCCTCTTTGAACACCAGTCACCAATGGCGCACCAGTCATTCCCCACGCCGCCCTACCTACACCAACCGCTTCACCCATAGCTGTTCCAAATGAGAATTTTTCTCCCATAATCATTGACTTAAGTAATTCCGGAACTTTCGGAATTAAGACTATTATACCAAAACTTACCGCCAACCACAAAAGCCCGCTCATATCTGCGGAGGATCCTATTAACGAAGGCGCCCAAAGCTTCCCGGGATCGGTTGATCCACAGAGTGACCCAAGACCAATAATTCTGCAGTTAACTGCGAAAGATGAAAGAAGAGTACTCATTGCTAGGTAAAGGAAAAGGCCGGTAACAGGGAAAACTAAAAGCTCGGTTGCTAGTTTTTTAAACCATTGTCCGAAACCCACCTGGGGGATTAAGGCCCCGGCGATAATTTGAATGGGGGCTAAGACAATTGAAATATAGATACTGATCAAGGTTTTAATAAGGACCCACGGAATTTTGATGGTGTACCAAATACAGAGGATTATTAAGAAAACCCAGACAGCTATCATGATAATTGAAGCTAACGCCCCCCATACCGATAATTGGGTAAATGCGGTTACAAACGACCAAATAAGAGCTATGGCAAAAAGGATTGTATACCAAAGCATGTATCCAAGAATATAGAAATTGCCGAGAAGCGTGGTGTTGGGGACGATTTGCTCATAAATTCCATAAAGGTCTTTGCCGGGGATAGCAAAGCCCGAAGAATATAGTAAAGAGGCAAATAGGCCCGCGATTACATAGGTAAAATCAATTAAAAAGCCAGCGATGGCGTACGAAAAAGTTGCTAATATAACGACGACGATTATTTTAGGAAGAGCAGACTGGACAGAGATAACAGTTTGGGGTGAAAGTTTTACCCGAAACATAATCATAAACGCGAAGATAATAACCGCTAAAACGATAATGGCGTAGGCCATGTTTCTAAATCCAACCCAATATTTTTGGACAGCGCTAATTGCAGAGTACCCGAAACCGGCCCGTGCCTTTACCTCGGTGACTGGGGAGAATTTTCCTATTAACCCTTTTACATATCTTATTCCTGAAATTGGCCTGTTATTTGTATCGAAAACACGTGCCAGCGGGGAAACCTGTTGATTACTATCGAATAGACTAGGTCCGGGCCAAATAAGGTCGGTAGCATTCTTTATTGCGCCTATGGCGCCTTTCCCGCATTCGATAACATTTACACCAGCCCCACCTACTTCTTTGAGGAAACAATTAATTATTTCTTGATTGTCCTTTCCAAAAAAATTTAGAGGTAGTGAGATGAGACTCCAAATTACCCATTGAACCTGGGCCGCCGTATACCTTTCTCCGAAAATCTCGGAAGGATTAGTAGTATCGTAAACCTTAAGGTACCACTCGACAAACGGCTGGTTATACCAAGTTTGAGCGCGGGCGGTTGCTGGCAAGGCCAGCGATGAACTAAGAACTACGAATACTGAACTAAGAACAAGAAGTATTTTTTTGAGCAGGATTTTCATAATTGTTTACTTGACAAATTTGTGCATTTATATTATATTATCACTATCTCTATTACCCCGAGGTCAAACTCGGGGCTTTTTTTTGAATTCAACTTCTTCCCTGATCCTATTTAAATAGATATGCCAGCACTGTCTTAATTCCCAAGCGATGTTATTTTCAAGAGCGACAAATATGATTTTCTTTTTCTGGTCTTTGAGAACCCAATTTTTCAGTTCAAGGTAGTCGCTGTCGCCCGTAACCACCATGATTACGTCAAGTTTTTTTATATTTCTGACAATGTCTAAAACAATTTCCACATCCATGTCGCCTTTTCTCAAAACCCCCGCTTGGGTTTTAATATACTTCATTGGCTTGGTTTTTATTACAGAGAACTTTTTAAGTTGAGACACGAAGGCTTTTGTTGATTTGTAATCCGCGTCTGATCTGTCCGGCAGAGCAATATAGAAATTGTAAAAGGAGATGTTTAACCGCTTTTGCAAGAATGTCTTGAGTTTCTTCCAATCGATCCACCAACCCGCATCTTTTTGGGCGTGGTAAAGATTTGAATTGT
>CAYVNK010000056.1:2087-4375 GCA_964452885.1 uncultured Gammaproteobacteria bacterium | reverse complement strand
TATAAATTAATCCGAAAATTAGAAACTTATTTTCCAGTGCCTCTTAAATAAATAGCCTGCCAGGGTCGGTAATTGGAAGTGAAAGTTTTTTCGGTCAGGATTTCTTCCCCCCTGGTCACTTTATAACTAAAAGAGGCCTTAGCGCCCCAAGCTTTCCAATCAACTTGTTTTATAGTTCCCGCCGGCAGCGTCGGATCATCCTGATAAAGGTCCGGTGGAGGAGGCACTTGGTCCCAAACTCTTACTTTTGACATTTCCACTTGACGATTATCACTGGTACCATAAATTTCAAAAGTTAATTTCTTTTTCTTTAAATCAACGCTGGATTGGATTAAGAGATAGGCCGGAGTGTTATTTTGGATTTTTAAGTCGGCGGTGGAATCGAAAACAGTCGCATCAATTCCGGGCCCCAAATCATCTTCATAATAGTGGACGCGGTAAGCGTGAGCGTGCCTTTCCAATATTGGCAGTCCGGCATTCAGGGCGGCTCTAAAAAAAGTGGTGGAAACCTGGCAAACCCCGCCGCCGTCACCCAGAACCGTCCGTCCTTCTTTGATAATGTAAGCCTGTTCAAAACCGGTATCGGCGGAAACATCGCCCAGTGATTTATTAAAAGAGAAAATTTCTCCGGGAGCAACCAAAATTCCGTTAAGTTTAAGACTGGCTAAATTTATATTATGAATTCTTCCGGGAATTGAACCGAAAAAGAGGGAAGTGCCGCGGCCTAAAAGTTCTTGAATTCCTAAAGTATTGACGTTGGCCATCGTAATTTGGGGCGGAGTAGTTTTAATCGGTAGAGGAAGAGTTTGGTTTTGCCCGCTTCCTTCAAGTGCAACCAAAGCTTTTTCAAATTCTTCGCTAAATTGTTCCTCTTCCAAAGAAATACCGTCTTTTGACGGTCTAAAAAGGCTAACCCGGCCGGCATCAAATTGAAAAGCGGCGTTTTCCGGAAGGGCGTTGACGGTTTTGCCCAAATTTTGACCATAGTCATTAATTTTAAGGCGGTCAAACCCGCCGTAAAAAGAAAGAAAACTGATGATTTCTTCGTCGGAAACGGTCCACTTTTGTTCATTCAAAGTAAGAGCGATATTTTTTCCCACTAAAAGACCGGCTCTTTTTTTGGTTTCCTCTGCTTGGGCGGAAGAAATTCTTGGCGAAATAATCAATATCGGAATTGGTAAAACTATTTCTTTCTGGGGACAAGAAAGAGAAGTAAGAATGTTTTGTTTTAATTCATTAACATTAATTTCTAAGCCATCTTTGCCTGAATCAACAATGACTTTTTTTATTCCGTTTTGGGAAAGAATCTTAATCGTTGGTTCAATGGCCGGTTCACTAATTTTGGCAGAGACAGAAGCGATTTCCGATTCCAACTCCGTTTCGCTAAGTTGAAAATTAAAAGGGAGGCTTTTCCTCCAGTAAAGAGTCTTTGCCAATTCTCTTAGTCGTTTTTCCAGAGAGCCGTCACGGCCAATCTTAAAGGCTTTTTGCCCGGTGACTTCCGGAAGAAATTTAAAAGAGTTTAAATCCAGAGTAAAAGTTTGTTCCTGGCTGGTTAAGATAACTCTTGGCAAAGTACCTACGGGTAAGGATTTTGTCAGCGAAAAGGCGGCGTCTTTTTGTTTCTGGCCGGTTAAGCCGATTTGGCAAACCGAAACGCGGGGGTAAATTCTCCCGCTAAAAGCGAGTATAAAGGAAAGAATCAAGGCTAAAGGCAGTCCCAAAATAACCACCCAGCAAAAGCAAAAAATTGGTTTGTTCTTGTTTTCCTTTAATGTTTTACTTATCATAAATCATCTATGGATTTTCCCCAAAATACACCAGTTAATGCTATCCCAGAGTTGCCGGTGGCAGAACCGTTCCCAACTGTTCCTCCGCCACCTCTACCAGTGCCGCCAACTCCACCAGCCACCACACCTACTTTTGTCGTTAAACCCAAGAAAAAAACTTTTTTACTGATTGTAATTTTACTTCTTCTGGTCGCTGGCTTAATTATAGCGTTTCTTTTCAGGAAAAATCTCAAAAGTATTACCGCTTCTCCGGTCACTTTAATTTATTGGGGTTTGTTTGAACCGCCTTCAGTTTTTCAGCAAGTGATTGCCGACTACGAAAAAGCCAATCCCAAAGTAAAAATTAATTATACGCAGGAAAATTTAAAATCCTACCGAGAAAGATTGCAGGCGGCTTTGGCTAGGGGTGAAGGTCCGGATATTTTTCGGATGCACCAAACTTGGGTGCCGATGTTGGGCAGTTATCTTTCACCACTGCCGGCGACAGTTTATGATGCG
>CAYVNK010000056.1:0-1987 GCA_964452885.1 uncultured Gammaproteobacteria bacterium | reverse complement strand
ATGCTTTTGCAAAATGGCGCCGATTTAAAAAATCCCGGTTTTTGTACTCAAGAAAGTGGAGAAGCGGTTTCTTCCGGAGAAATCTGTTTAGGCCGGGATGCGCTGACCTTTTTTACCATTTTTGCCGGTGGACAGGCTTGTCTTGACGAGGGCTTGGATATTGGTCCGGTTTGGGATGACTTAATGCCTAATTCGACTTATGCTTTTGCCTCGGGAAATTTGGCCATGTATTTTGGTCCTTCCTGGCGGGTTTTTGACATTAAACAAATTAATCCCAATTTAAATTTTAAAATTGTTGCCATGCCGCAACTGGAAGGAAAAAATATTGCCTGGTCTTCTTTTTGGGTGGAAGCAGTTTCCAAAAATTCCAAGAATCAGGAAGCCGCTTGGCGGTTTTTGCAATATCTTTCTTCCAAAGAGGTGATGCAAAAACTTTACCAAACCGAAACTGCCTTAAGAAATTATTTTGGCGAACCGTATTCCCGGGTGGACATGGCGGCGATGCTTAGCGGTCAGCCGTATGTCAGTGCTTTTATCGAGCAAGCCAAAACTGCTCAAAGTTGGTATCTTTCTTCTAATACCGGCGACAACGGCATTAACGACCAGATTATCAAATATTATGGGGACGCGGTGAACGCCATTAATAAAGGTACCAATGCAGTTTCTGCCTTAAATACTGCCGGTCAAGGAGTAAGCCAAGTCCTGCGCCAATACGGGATTACCAAGTAAATGCAAGGGGACATACTTCGGACGCTCAACTACGCTGATATTTTTGATTACCCCTTGACTCCCCGTGAGGTAACGAGTTTTTTAATAAGTGATACTGAAGTTAAAGCCGAAGTTGTCAAAAAAACTTTGTCGATTCTCGCGGATCGCGGGCTGATTGGCGCGGATGGAGATTTTTTTTATTTAAAAGGGAGAAGTGGAATAGTCCAATTAAGAAAAGAAAGGGAAAGGTGGTCGAAGGAAAAATGGCGGATTGCCCGAGAAACCGCGGCAAAGTTAAAAAAACTTCCCGGAGTTAAATTTATCGGTGTTACCGGCGCTTTGGCGATGGATAACTGCCAAAAGGACGACGATATCGACCTGTTAATCGTTACGGCCGGAAATTCTTTATGGTTGGTACGGCTAGCCATTATTTTACTTTCGCCGATATTGGACATTAATCGGAGGAAACCAAAAGACAAGGAAGTTAAAAATAAAATTTGCTTTAATTTGTTTTTGGAAGAAAATCATTTAAAAATCGGACCGGAAAATCTTTTTTTGGCTCATGAAGTTTGCCAGATGAAACCGATTTTCAATAAAGAGGGAACTTATGAAAAATTTTTTGGGGAGAATAAATGGGTTTTTAAATTTTTACCTAACGCCGGTAAAAATTTAAAGATCAAATATCAAAAATCAAATATCAAAAATAACTTTTTAATCTCTTTTTTTAATATCCTTGCCTTTAAGTTACAGTATTTCTACATGAAGTCAAAAATAACCAACGAGAAAGTCAGTTTACACCAGGCTTTTTTCCACCCCGGCAACTTACAAGATAAAATTTTAAAAGACTATCAACAAAAATTGGGGTCTTGACAAGCCTGAAGGCTTAACCCTATAATGGCAATCGTAATCTTCAAGTGATAATCTCTGAAACTGGTAAGTTATAATTTACTATTAATTAAACCTATGGCCAAAATAAATCTGAAACCCACTGCCGGTTATGTTTTAATTGAGCCCGAAGAGGCGGTTAAAAAAACTTCTTCCGGAATTGTTCTTCCAGAGAGCGTTGATGAAAAACCTCAGAAAGGAAAAGCTTTAGCTGTTGGTCCAGTCGAAAAATGCGATTGCAAAGGAAAATGCAGTTGTAAAGCTCCGTGCAAAGTTGGGGATACTGTTGTTTATAAAAAATGGGGGGGGAACGAATATAAAGTTGGTGAGAAGGAACTGATGTTTATTAAATTTGAAGATATAATGGCAGTAGAGGCCTAACCCGACAAAATTT
>CAYVNK010000055.1:0-4469 GCA_964452885.1 uncultured Gammaproteobacteria bacterium | reverse complement strand
TCTGATAACGGCATTAATAACTAATTATACAGCCGTTATCTATGCAAGACCCTATGTTAATATCTGTAAAAACAAAGAAAGGAATGTGTACGGGATGTACTGAACGCGTACAAACTCTTGCTTTTCTTTCTCCTTAAAAGTAAAATAATTTCAAATGGAGACTAAAGCTCTAAACTACCGAGTAATTGTTGAGAAAGAACACTCTAAAAAGGGTTTCGTAGCTTCACACCCTAAGGGTGTAATACGTTCACACCTCCTTAGTCCGCCTCTGACGCGACTGGAGTAATCTGGGTATATTAAAGTTCAGCATCAGAATACATTTATTGCTTTGAGGTTAAGATTTTGTTAAAATACTTATAATTGAAGTATGAACTGCTTCGTCGCGTTAAACGCGATGCTTGACGTAGGAGCAGTTTTTTGTTTCAAAAAATATGGCGCAAATTACTAAAACTACCAATCGGGAAGTACCCTTGGATAAAGTCCGGAATATCGGCATTATTGCCCATATTGACGCCGGAAAAACCACCACCACAGAAAGAATTTTGTTTTATACCGGTAAAACCTACAAATTGGGGGATATCGACGAGGGGACAACCGTGACCGACTGGATGCCGCAGGAAAGAGAAAGAGGCATTACTATTGTTTCTGCGGCCATTACCACTTTTTGGCGTGGCTGCCGGATAAATATTATTGATACTCCTGGACATGTTGATTTTACAGCTGAGGTGGAAAGGTCGCTCCGGGTGCTGGACGGGGCAGTGATGATTTTTGACGCTGCTTCCGGAGTTCAATCACAGTCGGAAACCGTTTGGCATCAAGCGGATAAATATCATGTCCCGAGGCTTATTTTTATGAACAAAATGGATGTTTTAGGAGCAGATTTTAAGGGTAGCCTTAAAATGATTAAAGACCGTCTTTCCATTTCTCCGGTGGTGCTGACTTATCCAATTGGCTCAGAGCAAAGTTTTAAAGGAGTAATCGCTCTTTTAGAGAACAAGGCTTTATATTGGAACGAAGATCCTCTGGGTATTAAATGGGAAGAAAAAGAAGTTCCTGCCGAGATGCAGAAAGAAGTTGCTCAAGCCAGACATGAATCAATTGAACAGATTTGTGCGGAAGACGAGACTTTGTTGGAAAAATACCTTAATGGTGAAGAGCCGACGCTCGAGCAATTGAAAGCGGTTTTACGGAAAGCAACAATAAGCCTTAAGCTTGTTCCTCTTTATGTCGGCTCTTCTTTGCGTAATAAGGGGGTGCAACCGGTTTTGGACGGAGTGGTGGATTTTCTTCCCTCGCCTATGGATATTCCTCCAGTTACCGGATTTAATCCCCAAAGCGGTGAAGAGGAAAAAAGGGAAGCCAAAAACGAGGCCCCTCTTTCCGCCCTGGCTTTCAAAATTCAAGTTGATCCCCACGTGGGAAAATTGACCTATTTAAGGATTTATTCCGGGACTTTAAAAGCTGGTTGTCCCGCTTTAAATTCGGTCAAGAGAGACAAAGAGAGAATCGGCCGTCTGCTTTTGATGCATGCCGACAAAAGGGAAGAAATCGTAGAAGCCTATGCCGGAGAAATTGTGGCGGCTATCGGTCTGACCAGAACTTCTACCGGAGACACAATCTGCGATCCGGGAAGTCCAATTGTTTTAGAATCAATTAAATTTCCAGAACCGGTCATTTCTCTGGCTATTGAACCGAAGACCAAATCCGACCAGGAAAAATTGGGCAACGCCTTAAACCGGCTTTCCGAAGAAGACCCCACTTTCAAAATTAAGGTTAATCACGAAACCGGACAAACCATTATTGCCGGTATGGGAGAACTTCACTTGGAAATTATTGTGGATAGGATGCGCCGTGAATTTGGAATTGAAGCGAATACCGGCGCGCCACAAATTGCCTATAAGGAAACGATTACCAAAATCGGGGAGGGTGAAGGAAAATATATTCATCAATCCGGCGGCCGCGGCCAATACGGTCATTGCTGGCTTAGAGTAGAACCAAAAAACCGCGGTGAAGGCTACGAATTTAAGTCGGAGATTAAAGGAGGGGCGATTCCCAATGAATTTATTGCCCCGATTGAAAAGGGAGTCAAAGAAGCGATGGAAAACGGCGTTTTGGCCGGTTTCCCAATAGTGGATATGAAAGTAGTCGTTTATGACGGGAGCTTTCATGAGGTCGATTCTTCGGAAATCGCCTTTAAGATTGCTGGTTCACAGGCATTGCAGACAGCCACGCGAAATGCCGGTCTTACTCTGCTTGAGCCGATTATGAAGGTAGAAGTGACGACGCCCGAAGAATTTATGGGTACAGTTATCGGCGACCTTTCTGCCCGCCGGGCACAAATTTCCGGTACGGAAATTCGTGGTCCATCAAGAATTATTCTTGGTTTTGTTCCCTTAGCGGAAATTTCCGGTTATTCCACCACTTTGCGCAGTCTGACCCAAGGAAGAGCCAGTTATTATATGGAGCCTTCCCATTATCAGGAAGTGCCGAAAAATATTATTGAAGCGATTGTTGCAAAGAGAATCTAAATTTGGTATATTAAGGTGTTACTATCAAAAATTATTTAAATTAAAGGAGGATTAAGACATGGCAGATGTTGCAAGAACCAAGTACGAGAGGAATAAACCCCATTTGAATATCGGGACAATCGGTCACGTCGACCACGGTAAATCGACTTTAACGGCAGCTATTACCAATGTTTTAGCCAAACAAACAGGCAATGCCACCAAAGCTTTAAAATTTGAGGAAGTGGATAATGCTCCAGAAGAAAAGGCTCGTGGAGTGACGATTAATATTCATCACTGCGAGTACGAGACGGAAAAACGGCATTATGCTCATATTGACTGTCCCGGCCATGCTGATTTTGTCAAAAACATGATTACCGGGGCCGCTCAAATGGATGGGGCAATTTTGGTAGTTTCTGCTCCGGATGGTCCAATGCCCCAAACCAGAGAGCATGTTCTTTTAGCCCGGCAGGTTAATGTTCCCGCTTTGGTGGTCGCCTTAAATAAAGTGGATATGGTTGACGATCCTGAGCTTTTGGACTTGGTAGAAATGGAAATCAGGGAACTTTTAAAGAAATATAAATTTCCAGGTGATGAAGTGCCAATTGTTAGAGTTTCTGCTTTGAAAGCCTTAAACGGCGATCCGGAAGCAGAAAAGCAAATCTTAGAGCTAATGAAAAAAGTGGATGAATATATTCCTACACCGGTAAGAGAGACAGAAAAACCGTTTTTAATGCCGGTGGAAGATGTCTTTTCCATTAAAGGTCGAGGTACCGTCGCTACCGGGAGAATCGAGAGGGGCAAAATTAAAATTAACGAGGAAGTGGAAATTATCGGTATCAGACCAACGATTAAATCGGTGGTTACCGGAGTCGAGATGTTCCGAAAAACCTTGGATGAGGGTCAAGCCGGCGACAATGTCGGGATTTTACTGCGGGGAATCGAAAAAAACAATATTGAACGCGGTCAGGTTTTAGCCAAACCGGGCAGCGCGAAACCTCACACCAAATTTGAGGCGGAAGTATATATTTTGACCAAAGAGGAAGGCGGAAGACACACTCCTTTCTTTACCGGTTATCGGCCGCAGTTCTATGTTCGGACAACCGATGTCACAGGCAACGTTACTTTGGCTTCCGGTGTGGAAATGGTGATGCCCGGAGACACTGCCAAAATGACCGTGGAGTTGATTGTGCCGGTGGCCATGGAAGAAGGTTTGCGTTTTGCGGTTAGGGAAGGCGGTCATACCGTGGGGGCAGGCGCGATTTCCAAAATTTTAGCTTAAAAATAATCAAAGCCCCGAGTAAAGCTCGGGGTTTTTAATGGCCAAAAAAGGCCGGCGATATTTAGGACAAAAGAACTTTAAAAAATGCAGAAAGGGCGAATTAGAATTAGACTTAAATCATACGATCACCGCGTTGTTGATGAAGCGGCGGCAAAAATTGTGGAGACTGCTCTTTTATCGGGATCAAAAATTATGGGACCGGTTCCTTTACCAACAGAAAGAAAACTGATAGTCGTGACTACCAGCCCACATAAGGACAAAGATGCTCGGGAACAATATGAAATGTTGACCCACAAAAGACTGATTGATATTACTGAGCCGACTCAAAAAACAATTGAAAGCTTACAACACATGGAGCTTCCGGCGGGCGTTGATATTGAAATTAGAATGTAATACAGTATCACCAGCTCTGTACCGTCCGGTACGGGGCCAGCTTGCGATTTTCGCTCAAATATATTAAAATATGGCTACGTTGGGAGGTGTAATTTTTAAATAATTTACTTAAGCGAGACTGATAGCTTCGCCATTTGGAAATATTTTTAAAAGAGCGCCTAAGGCGCTCTTAATTTTTTAAAAATGAACGAGAAAATTGTGGTTACCAAAGGAGAAATGCAAACCTTTTTTGCCGAAGGCCAAGCCTTTCCGGTAACTTTTCTTTGGGGAAAAGAAGGAAAGTTGGCGGA
>CAYVNK010000054.1:3168-4494 GCA_964452885.1 uncultured Gammaproteobacteria bacterium | reverse complement strand
GGTGATGAAAAAGCTTTAGGGGAAGCAAAAAAGAAAATTACCAATGCCCTATTTGGATTCCTCTTACTGTTCATCTCCTACTGGCTGGTCCAGATAATCGAGATCATTTTGGGAATAACCATCTTCTAAAGAAGAATAATTCAAAAATCAAAAGTCAAAATGCAAAATTACAATTTAAAATTCAAAAGTGACTTAAGAGGGAGATGTTATCAGTTTAGTTTGGCAATTATTGCTTTAACAGATACATTACCTAACAAAAGAAGTGCTTGGATTATTACTGACCAACTCATCCGTTCGGCTACTTCAATTGGAGCAAACCTTATCGAAGCAAGCGCTTCAAGTTCGAGATTGGAATACAAAAAATTCTATGAAATTTCATTAAAAAGTGCGAACGAAACAAAATATTGGTTAGGTCTTTCAAAAGACGCAGGGTTGGCAGAACAGTTAAGAATTAATTCTTTAATGGCGGAAGTTAATGAAATTGCCAATATGCTGGCAGCAGGAGTCATAAAATTGAAAGTTAGAATCTAAAAAATTAAAAGTAATCAAACTTTTAACTTTTTACTTTAATTTTTAACTTTTGCCTTTTAACTTTTAAATTACTTACCAAAACGCCTCTGCCGGCGTTGGTATTCCAGTATTGCCTTCTCAAATTGTACCGGTCCAAAATCCGGCCAAAGAGTATCGACAAAATAAAGTTCGGAGTAGGACATTTGCCAAAGAAGAAAATTGGAAAGTCTGATCTCTCCGCCGGTTCTGATAATCAAATCCGGGTCCGGCTGGCCTTTGGTGTACAAATGTTTGGCCACCAGTGCTTCGTTAACTTTTTCCGCCGGCACTTTTTCTTTAATAATTTCCTTAATTGCCCTAAGAATTTCGTCCCGGCCGCCGTAATTCAAGGCCAAATTAACCTTAATCCGCTCGTGTTTTAAAACAATTTTTAAAACCTCGGCGATCGCCCGGGCAACTTTTCTCGGGAAAGCCTGGAAATTGCCCAAAACAAAAAGCCTGACTCCCCTTTCCTGGTACTCTTTCTTTTTTTCCTGGACAATTTTTATAAGCAAATTAAAAATTCCGACAACCTCTTCTTTGGTTCTTTTGCGCCAGTTTTCCGTAGAAAGAGTGTAAACAGTTAAATTCTTAACGCCTAATTCCTCTGCTCTTTTAACAATTTCATCTAAATTTTTTGCCCCGGCTTCATGACCGGCATCAATTGGGAGATTTCTCTCCGTTGCCCACCGGCGGTTGCCGTCCATAATAATGGCGACATGTTTAGGAATTTTGTTTTTATCTAAAACTACCATGTTGCAAATTCTATCACTTCAA
>CAYVNK010000054.1:0-3068 GCA_964452885.1 uncultured Gammaproteobacteria bacterium | reverse complement strand
CACTCATGCTTTTCCTTTCTTCTTCCAAACGACAAATATCCAGTAACCTAAAAAAAGCGAAAGCAGGGAAACAAAGAAAGAAACTAATAAAAACGAAGATTTAGCTAAAATACCAAATTGAAGCCGGCCAAAAACAAAGATCCGGGAAAAAAGCAAAACAAAAACCCAAATGAGCCAAAGATAAATCGATAAACCAAAAAGTAAAATGCCTTGAAAATAACTTTTACCTTCAATAATTCTTTTAATCGTCAAAAAAGGGTGAGAATAAATCCCATACAGATTGCGAAAAAACAAATAACTTTCCTTAATCCCAATTAATATTCCCGATTTAAGTATTTCTGATTTAACCATAATTATCTTTCTCTCTTAGCCATTCTAAACGGAAAGCTTCTCTGGCCCGCGAAAGCTTTGATTCAATTGCCTTGACGGTTGTTCCCAGTTTTTGCGCAATTTCCCGAACAGAAAGGCCTTGATAATACTTTAGTCGCAGAATTTTAGAATATCCTTCGGAGAGAACGCTTAATTTTTTCTTCACCTCCCTTCGCAGTTCATTTTCTAAAAGAATTTCTTCCGGACTTAGGGCCTCGGAAATAATTTCCTCCAAAAAAGGGAAATGGGAAAACAAAAAGGTTTTAATTTTCTTCTTCCGGTAAAAATCAGCAATTTCATGATTGGCAATACCGCAAAGCCAGGTAAAAAGCAAAGAATTTCCGGAAAAAGTCGGCAAGCTGTCGGTGGCGGAAATTAAGGTTTCCTGAAGAAGTTCGTCTACATCATTTTCATCCCCCACTTTTTGAGAGATGTATTTTTTTAAACGCGACTGATATTTCGAAAAATCATCTGCCGTTAATTTTGTTTCAATCATTTAGAAAAGATTATCGTCAACTAATTTTGCTCCGGAAGAAGGATTGTTAACAATAAAATCTTTAAATCCGGATTTGGAAAGCATTTGAGTAACTTTCATTTCATTTTCTTTTTCGCAAATTAAATGAACGCTGGGACCGGCATCAATTGTAAAAAAAATTGGCAAATTATTACTTCTCCATTCCCTAATTAAAAGAATTAATTCCAAGGTCTTCGGTAACCAATATAAGATCGCCGGCCGGGAAGTCATCATTACCGCATGCATATTAATTGCTTCTTCTTCCAAGATTTCACCAAACTTTTCAAAGTTTTTTTCTTTTAAAGCTTTTTTTATCTCGCTTACTTTGTTTTCCATATCGGCAATTCTGACTGGATAAAAAGGACTGCTTTCGGCCAAATCATGACCTTCGGAAGAACTAACTTTTTTGGAAGTTTTACTGATAAGGACGGTAATATCGCAAATTTTCCACCAATTTGCCGGAAAAATAGAATGAGCAAAGGAAGTTTCACTGGAATTCCCCGCTATCCATTCAGTAAAGCCATCAGGAATTGACCGGCAGGCTGACCCTGATCCTTGTCTGGCAATAATCGACAATTCCTTTTCGGAAAGATTTAAGCCGGCAGATTTACTGGCTGCTAAAGTTAAGGCGGCAAAACCGGAAGCAGAAGAAGCAATTCCGGTCCCTTTAGGAAAATTATTCTTGGTCACTACTCGGGCAAAATCTTTTATCTTAGCAAGGAATCTAATCTTATCTAAATGTTTAACGATCCGCTCTTCTTCTTCAGAATTTAATTGTCCGCCATTAATTTCAATTTTGTCGTTGGTCAATCCCTTTGAAAATTCAACCGTAGTAATAGTAAAAATATTACTTAAGCTCATTGAAATCGAATTATTTGCGGGCAAACGTAAAATTTTGTCCTTTTTACCCCAATATTTAATAAAGGCAATATTAGCGGGTGCTTTTGTGGTTATCTTCATTCTAAAGTTACTCCTTTAGTATTGGTTTCAATTTTTAAAACTGTTCCTCCTGCTTTTGTAATTGCTTCTTCTACTTCATTTCTATTGTTTTCTTGCATCAAAGCAATCATACAGTCGCCCCCGCCTGCTCCGGAAAGTTTTGCTCCATAAGCTCCGGCTCCTCGCGCTGCCTCAATTAAAACCGTTAACTTATTGGTACTTACTCCTAATTGATTTAAAAGTTCCTGGTTTAAATTCATTAATCTCCCTGCTGTCTTCAGATCGCCACTCATTAATGCCTTTTTGGCTTCTTCAGTTAAAATAGCAATTTGATCAAAAATATTTTCAACTTCACTTTCGTTTTTTTGGTGTAAATCCGCCACCTGTCTTATTAAAGTTGGCGTATCGGCTTTAATCCCAGTGTATCCAACCACAAGGGGAAATTCCAAAACCTTAATCGGCTCTATTACTTCGCCTCCTGTTTTAAAATAAATTGTTCCGCCCCAAATTGCTGCTGTTAAATCAAAACCTGAACCAACTCCTTGAACATCAAGGACTGTTTTATAGCTTAAATCAAATAACTCCTGTTTACAAAGCTCTAACTTGAAGAGTTCTGATAAAGCTTTTATTACTCCAACAGTTACTGCCGAAGAACTGCCAAATCCAAACTTAGAAGAAAATTCACTTCTGGTTTCTATTTTAAGACCGGATCTAATATTATATTTTTCAAAAAAATTTTTGACAGCAGTTTCTACAAATCTCGCCCCTTTGGGAATATTTTGACTCTTACCTAAATTATCAATATTTTGCAAATAATTTGATAAACCAACTTCGGGAGCAATCAACTGCAGATTGCTACTTTTTTCAATTTCTACGACAACCCTCATTCTCTGGTCAGCTGCAGTGACAATGCAAGGACGACCGTAAACAACTGAATGTTCACCAAAAAGCATTAATTTTCCTGGAGTCGAAACTTCAATTTTACTCACTTTTAACTCCTCTTTCGCCTAATTTTACTTTAAACATGTCCCATTGTTCCACTTTCGCTAATTTTAGCAAAACATTCGGGTCTCGATGATAAGCAAGAACAATTCCTGAATTCTCTTTTGTTCCTCCTGCTCCGGAAATTTTAGCAAAACCACCTTCCTTTTCGATTTTCTGAATTAAAATTTTTGTTTTAGGAGAAACAACGCCCAATTGTTCAAGCAGTCTCTCATTCCTAGTAATCAAACTGCCAAAGTCTAAT
>CAYVNK010000053.1:2526-4708 GCA_964452885.1 uncultured Gammaproteobacteria bacterium | reverse complement strand
TTAAAGAAAATTTTTTCATTCCAATATATTGTAGCCCGATTTTTTGACAACTTCCTCCAGTATTTTAAAATCGCACTTTCCCTCAACTGCGAGGGTTTGCCTGGCATATGAGCATTTGCATTTGATGCCGGCATCTTCAAAGTCACTTTCCAAAGGTAAGCCGGTTTTGGTCAGCCAGATTGAAAAAAGACCCCTTCAAATTGCGGCAAGTCTGGAACAAAATTCGGAGCATCCGTTGGCTAGGGGAATTGTCGAAAAAGCAAGGAGCAGGAAAATTAGGCTGCTTAAAGTGACAAAATTTTTGGCCCATTCCGGGGCCGGGGTGGAGGGGGTTATCAACGGTAAGAGATATTTTCTGGGAAGGACAAAATACGGACCGGTAACCTTGATTTCCGGCAATAAACTTTTGGCTACTTTTAGTTTTGCCGATACCCTCAAAAGCGGGGATTAAAAATATTTTGGCCGGTGTCCTGCCCGGGGAGAAAGCCGAGAAGGTCAAAGAGTTTGAAAATGTGGCTTTCGTTGGTGACGGTATAAATGACGCCCCGGCGCTGGCTTCGGCTGATGTGGGAATTGCGATGGGAACGGGAACGGATGTGGCCATTGAGTCGGCAGGGATTACTCTGCTGAATAAAGATATCGGAAGCGTTCTGGCGGCGATTGATCTTTCCCGCCGGACGATAAAAACTATCCGCCAAAATCTCTTTTGGGCTTTTGGTTATAACGTCATCCTTATTCCGGTAGCGGCTTTGGGCTTTCTTAACCCGATGCTGGCCGCTTTCGCCATGGCCGCGTCCTCAATTTCTGTGGTTCTTAACTCCTTGAGGTTAAAAAGGATAAAAATCTAACTGTTATCATGGTCTTGACAAAACAACCTAGATATTTGTATAATACAGTATATACATGATTGTTATTGTTATTAAAGAGCCTGTGGAATTTGAGTGGGATAAGGGAAATATAGGAAAAAATCAGAAAAGACACGGTGTTAATGAGAAAGAAGCAGAAGAGCCCTTTTTTGACAATAAGAAAAAGACCTTTAAAGATTATTTGCATTCCGGGAAAGAGGAAAGGTTTAGAATTATCGGAAAAACGAAAAGAGGACGATTGCTTTTTGCTGCTTTTACTATCAGAAAAGGGCTAGTTAGGATTATTTCGGTAAGAAATGTGAATAGAAAGGAGGTGCAATTATATGAAGAAAAAACTAGTGTTGCCAAGGTTTAAGAACGAAGATGACGAGAGGGATTTTTGGGCAAAAATTGATCTCTCTGATTATTATGAGCCAAGCGACATGGTTTCCGTGAGCTTTCCGAATTTAAAGCCAACCACGAGGCCAATCTCGTTACGTGTCCCGGAGTATATTATTAATAGGGTAAAAGAGAAGGCAAACGCCATAAATATTCCGTACCAATCCTTAATGAAGCAGTATATCGAAAAAGGCGCTTTTGCTTCATAAAATTACACAGGCGATGGAAAAGGTAAGGCATTTTATTTCTATCAACGACTTAAGTACAACCGAAATATAACAAAGCTCTTAAGGATAAAACCCTGGCCATGATTTTTGAAAAGCCCTCTTTAAGAACCCGCGTTACTTTATTTGCGCCTCGCCTAAAGGTTACAAGCTGAATTTGGGTAAAGAAACCGAAGATCCGAAAAAGGCAGTTGCCGAGGCTGATGTCGTCGTTACCGACACCTGGGTATCAATAGGGAAGGAGAAAGAGAAGAAAACAAATTTTATAGTTTTTAGGGGTTGACTAAACTTCCCGTGTAAAGGTATAGTGAAAAAGTTAAATATGCCGACTCTTAATGTAACCGATTCTGATTTTGACGCACAGGTATTGAAAAGTTCCCTTCCTGTACTTGTTGATTTCTGGGCACCCTGGTGTTCTCCATGCAAGATAGCAGGCCCTATCTTGGAGGAAATATCAGAAGAGTATAAAGATAAATTGGTTATTGCCAAAGTTAATGTTGACGAAAATAATCAAATGCCTACCAAATATTCGGTCATGTCAATCCCCACTGTAATTTTATTTAAAGGAGGTCAGGAAGTGGGCCGTCAAACAGGATTTTCAGGAAAAGAAGCATATCTTGAACTTATTTCGAAAGGCGGTGATATTTAATGGGTCCAAACACAAATCAACCAGTGGCGGATGTAAATCAACAGCCAGTGGTGCCGACGACACCT
>CAYVNK010000053.1:0-2426 GCA_964452885.1 uncultured Gammaproteobacteria bacterium | reverse complement strand
TCAACCAGTGGCGGATGTAAATCAACAGCCAGTGGTGCCGACGACACCTGTTGAGCCAGTTATGCCGGAACCAACGGTTCCGGTGCAGGCACCGGTAGAACCGCCCGTTGAGCCGCAGATTCCTGAGGCACCAGCAACGACGGAAGTTCCACCAACACCAGCAGTATAATAAATACTAAATAACATATGGAAAAAGTCTGGGATGTTTTAATCATCGGATCGGGCCCTGCTTCTTTGACCTGTGCTATTTATACGATTCGCGGAGCGGTCTCGACCTTAGTTCTTGCCGGAGAAGCGTGGGGAGGACAATTAATGCTAACCACAAAAGTAGACAATTTCCCCGGTTTTCCCGACGGAATTGAGGGACCTGATCTTATAACCAATATGAGAAAACAGGCGGAGCGTTTCGGATCTACTATTTTAAATAAAACAGTAACGAACGTAGATTTTATAAAGACCCCGTTTGAGATTTTCGTAGGTGAAGAAAAGTATTTGTCAAAAACAGCTGTCGTTGCAACAGGTGCCCAAACCGTGTGGTTGAATGTTCCCGGAGAAAAGGAACTTATCGGCAGGGGAGTTTCAACCTGTGCCCCTTGTGATGCACCTTTCTTTAAAGGAAAAGTTGTTGCTGTGGTTGGGGGCGGAGATACTGCTATGGAAGAAGTCTCGGTTTTAACTAAATATGCATCAAAGGTATACTTAATACATCGAAAGGATACATTTAGGGCAAGTCCCGTCATGCAGAAAAAAGTAAACAACAATCAAAAGATTGAAATTATTTGGAACACGGATGTAACAAAAGTTAATGGGGAATTGGGAATTGAGAATTTAGAAATAAAAAACAATAAAACAAACGAAGTCAAGAAACTTAAGGTTGACGGATTGTTTGTCGCAATCGGTCATAAACCGGAGAGCGATCTATTTGCGGGGGTATTGGAAAGAGACGAAAAAGGATTTATTAAAGTTCATGAGGGATCAAAAACCAGTGTGCCGGGAGTGTTTGTGGCGGGAGATGTTGCCGACCCGAAATATAAACAGGCGATTACTTCCGCCGGCATGGGTTGTATGGCAGGTATGGATGTATTGAGGTATTTAGATCTTGACTTTACGATTAGTACTACTAAAATATAACTATGCTAATAAAAAGGTCTGTTTTCTCCAGCCTAATTAATCATTTGGGGAATGAGGAAATTACTATGTTGGTCGGTCCCCGACAGGCTGGTAAAACTACTTTAATGACGGGTCTTATGGAAGAGCTTGCTGTAAAGAGTGAAAAATCCATTTATCTTAATTTAGATAATGAAAAGGAAAAGAGATTTTTTGCTTCACAATCAAGCTTGGTTGACAAAATTAGAACGGTCTTGGGTGAGAAGAAGGGCTATGTTTTTATAGACGAGATTCAAAGAAAAGAAGATGCCGGTATTTTCATCAAGGGAATTTACGATATGAAGCTCCCTTATAAATTTATAATAACAGGTTCAGGGTCTATCGAACTTAAGGAAAAAGTTTATGAATCGTTAGCCGGGAGAAAAAGGCTTTTCGAAATTTACCCGTTAAGCTTTGAGGAATTTGTAAATTACAAAACGGAATATAAATATCAAAATAAACTTGAAAACTATCTGGATATCAACGGTGATGAACGAAGGAGTTTTTTAGAAGAATATCTCAAATTTGGCGGGTATCCGAAAGTTGTTTTATCCAAAACTTCAGAAGAAAAAAATATTGCGATAGAGGATATTTATAAGAGCTTTATTGAAAAAGATATTCAAGCGCTTTTGAAAGTTGAGAAAAGCGATGTTTTTTTGGATCTGTTAAGAGTTCTTGCCAGTCAAAATAGCAGAATTCTCAATTACACCGAGCTGTCAAATACGCTGAAGCTATCTCTGCCGACCCTTAAGAAATACCTCTGGTATTTGCAAAAAACTTATATTCTTGAGAAGTCTTCTCCATTTTTTAGGAATGTCAGAAAGGAAATTACCAAATCTCCAATTATGTATTTTGTTGATTTTGGATTTCGTAATTATGCTTTAGGCAGTTTGGAAAATTACGAAATGGAGAAAGGCTTTGTATTTCAAAACTTCGTTTTTAATAATTTAAGGGATTTGTTAAAACACCAGAATATCCGGAAGGGTTTTTGGAGGACTAAACAGGGCGGGGAAGTGGATATTATTTTGGACGCATATCCCAAACCAATCCCGATTGAAGTTAAATATTCCTCGTTGGATAAATTGTCAGTCAGCAGGTCTTTAAGAAGCTTTATAGAAAAATATAAACCCCCAAAAGCGTTTGTTGTAAATTTGTCGCTTGAGGAAAATCTAAAAATTGGAAATACGGTTGTAGAATTAGTGCCTTTTTTTAAGTTAGCTAAGGTGGTGAGTGAACCGACGACAGGAGTTCCCCCGGCACCAACAGTGCCTGCCGAAGAA
>CAYVNK010000052.1:0-4709 GCA_964452885.1 uncultured Gammaproteobacteria bacterium | reverse complement strand
GATCCGGACGGGAATTAAAATGTTCCGCCGGAGTACAATTATTAGCTAAATTTCTGGCAAAGTTTATTCCTCCTAAGCCGACAGTATTTCATACCTAACAGGTGCGAGAGTTTAAAAATACTAAAATCTCAACTTCTTCACTTGTAATAATTGTCCAAAAGTTCCAGTGGAGCTATCTCTTCCGATAAGCATATCTTTTCCGTTCATTTTGTCAATTTTTTTGAGAGAAAACCACCCAAAGTTTTCAAGTTCATTATCCAATTTTATTTGGTAATCTTTCGTCTTACCTTTCAAATCGATTAAAAAGATAAGCCCAAGCCTTACTGAGCTATTATTGTCTTTTTTCCAAGAATAACTTTGTAGAAAAAGGGGGTGTTTTTTTATTTCAATCCCAATCTCTTCTTTGATCTCCCTTTTAACCGCTTCTTCAACCGTTTCTCCCAGCTCAATCTTTCCTCCAAGATTCTGCCACTTACCAGGGAAAATGTCATCATTTTCACTTCTTTGAACCAATAGAAACTTTCCTGAACATTTTATGGAAATAATGATTGATACGATTTGCAAAGGCTGCATATCTTTAGTCTAAATCAACTTTTGAACGAATCAAGACCCAAGTATCGTAAAAATTATATTCTTTTCTCCGTTGCATATTCCAATTTTTTGACGGATGTAAACAACAAATGGTTGGAATACTATTCCAGCTAACTACTCTGTTAACTCTATCTTGCAACTTTCCTCTTCCAAATAAAAAATCTGCTGGTCGATTTCCAAAAATTATAATCAACTCGGGCTCAAACAACTCTATTTCCTCTCTCAAAAACCTGTCAGCCCAAAAACTATCAGGATTCCCTCCTGAATAACATTTAGAAAAATGCGTCCAGTAGAAATTGTCTAAAAACTTATTTTTATATCCCTGATAATCAGCCCTGATTTTTGCTAAACTTTCTGGATCATCCGAACCAAAAAAAACTAGCGAAATTACTCTTTCTTCAAACCCCGAATGTTTATCTAAAACATCCTTACTTTTATCTGTATCTAATGAGGGATCGGAACTAATGATTAGATATTTTTGTGTGGGTCTTAGCTCATTTATAACTGGCTGTGTGCCATCGCTGCACCTGGCTGTATTTTGGATCTCATTATTAAGTTCTATTAACCTTTCATATTTCATACTTAATACATTGCTGCTGGTTTAAGATAAAAATGGGCAGAACCTATCGATATCGTTACATACTTCCTCTTTGTTTCTGGAAAACCAGATTCTAGGAGAACCCGATTGAGTAATTTGCAAGCAAAGAGCATATCCCAAGGAAAAAGTTTTACAATATCAGTGCTTCTTATATACATAAACAGTTCGGCTTGACCTGCCCTATACAGAATTTGGACATGAGAAATGCAATCAGTGGTAGAAAATACAAATTTTCTAGAGGTATAATCCTGGGTCTTGTCAAAGTATAGGGTTTGTTCAACAGACTGCCTTAGACCTCTATAAATAAACTCATATAAATTGTGTTCCAAACTCCGAATCGCTTGGGTATTAATCCCAATTTCTGAGTAGTAATTTCTCACCTGGTTCTCTTCCTCTACAAGATCCATCTTAGAGATATCAAGTTTTGGTATAAAAACACCTGTCAACTCCTTCGTTCCATTAATTTCTTTGCCATCTTTTTTTATTAACTCAGTAATCTCGACAATTTTATTAACTATGATCTTGTTCATATTTTTCTATTTTAGATAATATTTCTTGTACTGTTTCCTCTATAGTTTTATTGCTTGTATCTACTTCAATCGTCGGAAGGCGAGAGACTCTTTCTGCATATTCTTCATAGAGTAAAATAGCTGAATCTAATTGCTGAAGTCTCAACCCTCCATGTTCGTCCTCTGACTGAATTCTTCCTCTCAAAATATCTGGATCGCCTTTCAATAACACATTTAATACTACCACATTACCCATATGGCTTAATTCTTCTTCGGCATCTACTAAAGAACTTGTTCTGTCCCTTCTTCCTGTTAATTTATCATAAACCCATGCTGACCCCGTAAATCTATCTATGCATAAAAAACGATAGTTAGCAGCTCTATTGACTTCTTTTATCAAAGTTGACTTCCCTGATTTATCTGGACCTTCAAAGGCGAGTATGGTTATTCGTTGGTCCCGCTCACACTCTCTCATCTTTTAAACTCCTTTTGACTAACCTTCTCCTTCCCTATATAAAATTCTGTAGGAACTCTGGGCAAATCATACGCCATCTCATGAACTGTTTGATTATAAAAAAAGTTTTTCCTATTGTATTCAAAATCATGATCTTTATCAGGAATAAACATCGATGTCCCAACCTGTCGATCTGAAACAGTATAATAACATCTTCTTTCCTTGCATAAGTTCCTTAATAACGGAGATAGGTTTTGAAACTTTTGTAAAACCACGTCTCTCATCTTTCTTGCGACTATCACCATTTCTGGATCTTGGGTTTGGACACAGTCTCTCTTTTGAATAAAACTTGCCAAGGTTACAAGGTTAAACTTTACATAAATAAATGTTTCTAAACAATGTGGCAATACCCTTCTAGCATCCAGAACAGGTATTTCCATGGTATCCAACATCCTCGAATACAAAATTTTTGCATTTATAACTTGCTTTTTGAACTCTTCGTATAAATCCTTTTTTTTATAAACACTTCTTGGAACTAAAACTGAATGGTGTCTCCAATCCTTATCTCCAGAGGCTTGTTGGGAATAAGTTGCGCCTATTCTGTTTCTTACTATCTGATGAGTTACTATTCTCGTAATTCCTGAAACACAGAAAACAAAATCATATAACTCTAGCGATAAAGGTAACCCTTTCTGTTCAAAAGCGTTGATTCTAAGATCTTTTAGTATTTTCTTATCTTTGATTCTGTCTTTTAATGGAATATAAGGACTTGTCATCCATGTCGCTTTTTGAAAAGCGTATGCGGCCAAGTCAGTTTGAAGATCTGGATAATGAATCAGGTCAACTTGAACCGCCTCCAAGGAATCTATAAATTGTGTTCGAGGCCTCTCGTCTTTTAAAACATCGGCTGGCTTTCTTATCTCTTTAACTTTTGGATTCTGTGGCATATTTCTATTTAACGTACAATTTTTAACTTAAAATCGTCGTTTATCTTCATTTTCTTTTCCATTTTTGACTTTTATATATTTTTTGTATCTCTCATCCACAATCTTCGATTTTCTCCAAAACTCATTAAAAAGGTCCTCCAAAGTAAAACCCCAAACATTTCCTATACCTAGCCAGTACTTAAAAACATCTATCCATTCTTCAAGCAAACGATCTCGATCAACTTCTTTAATTTTATATTGTCCCATTTTCCAATTTATTTCCTGGAGGAGTTCATGAGCTTCATCCTCGACATGTAATACAAATTCTTTGGTCAACCTCTGTTGTAATTCAATATCTTTTACATTAAAATCAAAAAAGTTAGCGTTAAAATCTTTTTGTTTGTTCCACACAGAGATAAAATCATATCTCGCCAGTGCATCCTTAATCACATCTTGCGTCTTGTATGTGTGATTCCACGTTGCAAATCTACCTATAAATCTTACATTGGGGGGCGGTATATTGTTTAGATCGGTTATCACAATCCCAAAAGGATCAGTATAGGTGTTCAGAACTTCAAAATTAGGGATCATTTTCACTATCTCCTTCTTTGTTATATCGCCAGTAAACTCGTAGAGATATGTATCGTTAGTATATTTATTAACTCTAGTATAGGAGATTTTTTTGTCAATAAAATACATTAGATCCCAATAAATATCATTCTCTGGAACGGGATTTGTTTTTGAAAGAACAAAAGTTTCAGAAAGATACTTCAAATACTTGTCGCTTCCATATAATTTCCAAAAAATAGGTGCTGGAATTGTTGAAATTAACTTAGTATATTTATATCTTGACCTTTCAGTAATTAACTCTTCATCAGTGATCCTGATGACTTTATCTTTTAGAATTTTCACTTCCTTTGCTAAGGCACGAATTACTTTATCTAGTGATATTTTGAATATCGGAATAAAAATATCATTTGTAGATAAAGTCATATCTGTAACTTTAAAGTCTATGTTGAGCTTGTCTAATTCTTTCCATGGAGTCAGTTTCTTTGAGATCATAACCTCCCGTAAATTGGCAGGAATGTTTTCTTGAACCTTACCTTGGTAAAAATAGCGAATGACTTGGGCTTTTGGTTCTGGATCCAGTTGTAAGTCTTCTAGGAGTCTTTTTGTCTCTGGTGTATCGTGAAGCAAAATTGTAGAAGTGAGATAGCTATTCTTAAGCTTCCCACCTATGTCAGGCGAAATTATCTGAAAATCCTGGTTATAAAATCCGTATATTAAGCCAGAAATTCCACCCCCTATAATAAACTTGGTGTTGTCATTTGTCATTTCATAGCCACTGGGCGGATTTTACCAAGAAATAGGCTCAAATGCAACAAAATGTTCTGGCAGGAGCCACCATCAACTCATTGAAATCACTTCCACGCGGGTGATATATCTTCACAACGCCAATTTTGAACTTTCTTTTTACTACTTGCACCAATTAGGGTGCCACTTCTTGGAACAAAAAAGAAGAATATTGAAATTCCAAAGGGGCGTTAATAAACAAATCAGGACGGGAAGAAAAAGATTCCGCCGGAGTACAATTATTAGCTAAATTTCTTGAAAAAATTACTTCACCCAAT
>CAYVNK010000051.1:0-4731 GCA_964452885.1 uncultured Gammaproteobacteria bacterium | reverse complement strand
GCGGAAAAGTTGCACCCACTACAAAACTATTCCCGCAGGCGCAGGTGACTTTTGCTTCCGGATACCATTTAGGATGAATATCGGTTTTCATATGAGGCTAATTATACCTTTTCTTTTTGGTTTCGGCAATAACTACCCCGATGGTGATAATTGTCGCTCCCAAAAGGAAAGTCGGAGTGATTGCCTCTCCGAGCCAGGCCACCGCCAAGGGAGCGGCGAAAATGGGCTGGAGGTAAGAAAAAACCGCCGCCTCGCCGATCTCAATTGTTTTCTGGGCTTTGTTGGCCAGAAAATAAGCCAATGAGCCGGAGACAAGAGCCATGAAGACAACGCCCAGATGGTAAGAATAATGAATATTGAACGATGAATAATGAATTAAGGGTAAAGCAAATGGCAAAAGGGTAATAAAGCCGACTATAAATGAGACATTGGTCATAGTCAGGGGATTAATCTCGGCTCTTAAGAGCTTTTTGGCAAGAATTGCCCCCCAGGTAGCCGTCAAAAGACTGATAAAGACAAGAATATTGCCTGAAAACCCGGCCAGACTGTGATCATTTTGTAAAAAAGGCTCAATTATTGTCAGAATTGTTCCCACAAAGGCGATGACTATCCCCAGTTTTTCTTTTGCGGTGATACGCTCTTTTAGAAAACGGACTCCTGCCAGAGAAATTAAGAGAGGGTTTATTAGGATAATAAGAGCGGCATCAAGGGCGGTTGTTTTTTCCTGTCCGAAGAAAAGAAAACCCAGAGTAACTGTTGAAGTAATAAAACCGTAAAGGAGAAGCTCAAACTGGACTTTCCGGTCTTTGGGGAAATGAAAACCCAAGAAAGCAAATAAAATAACAGCCACCACAGTGGAAAGGCCGAAACGGTAGGTTAAGAAAAGAAGCGGCGGAAATCCGCCTAAGGTAAATTTAATCACTGGTCCGGCGACTCCCCAGATGACCGTAACCACAAGAAGCAGGAAGTAGGCTTTAAGGCGGTGGGGATTCATGTTACTTAACTAATGATACAAGATTTTCGGAAGAAGTTGTGGTTTGTTCTTTGGTTTTTAAATTTTTAAGAGTTACTGAATTACTTTCTATTTCTTCAGGGCCGATTATAACGACAAAAGAAACCCCTTTTTTATCGGCATACTTAAGCTGTTTATCTAATTTTGTATTTTCATCCGGAAAAAGCTCTGTATTAATATCTTTCTCCCGTAGATCTTTTGCAATTTTAACCGATTGAAGTAGAAGGTTAGAAGAGAATACTGTAACCAAAACTTGTGATTTGGTTTTAAGTTGGGGGATAAGTCCAAACTGCTCAGCAGCTTCCAGGCTTCTATCAAAGCCCATTCCGAATCCTGTTCCGGGAATATCTTTTCCGGAAATATTTAAAACTATCTTGTCATATCTTTCTCCACCCAGAACTGAACCTGACTCAAATCCGGGAATCTCAACTTCCCAAATAGGACCAGTCGAATAAGAGAATGATCTGGCTAGAGTTGATTCAAATTTATACCAATCATTTTCAAACCCGGAATTTTTTAGATAGTCAAGGATAGTTTGGATAGTTTTATTGGGTTTCAGGGTCTTGACATAGTTAAAATATTCTTTAGCTTTTTCTGGGGGAATACCTTTATTGATCATTTCTTTTAAGACGCCTTCTTCACCGATTTTTTTGAGTTTGTCGATAGCCACCACGGCTTCGTAAGGCAAGCCTTTAAGAAGAGCGCGGTCGTTGACTGAGACAACCGCTTTTATAAAACCCAGTTGTTTGTAAATATCCAGAGATAATGCAATTGTTTCAGCGTCAGCCAAGGGAGAGGCGATACCAAAGATATCCGCATCACACTGTAAAAATTCCCTATACCTGCCTTTTTGCGTATTTTCGCAGCGGTAGGCAGATTGAATTTGATAGCGCCGGAATGGCATTGGCAGTTCATTTGAGTATTGCCCTACAACTCTGCAGGTGGGGACTGTTTGGTCATAACGCAATGCTACATTTCTCCCCCCGTTATCTTTGAATTTATAAAACATCTGTTCACCTTCGCCGATCTCTCCCTCAAAGATCTCAAGAGGTTCAAGGGTTGGTGTTTCCATGGGATCATAACCCCAATTTTCAAATATTTTAACTAATTTTTCTTTTAACCACGCACGCTTCAGAGCTTCTTCCGGCAAAAAGTCTCTAAATCCCTTTAATGTTTGTAATTTTTGACTTGACATATTTGTATGTTATACTAATTTTCAGTTATTTCACTCGGGCTTTCTTGCCCGAGTTTTTTATTACTAAAAATGCTGATCGACTTTGAGTTTAGCATATTTACCTTTCGGTCAGAATAGTCTCGTAAAATTTCTGAGCTTTCAAAACATTGGAAATTTTTACAAACTCATCCGCTCTGTGCGACATTCCATTTTCTCCCACACCGAGATTAAAAGTTGGAACCTTTCCAAAAGCCTGCCAAAGCATTTGGATATCTATATATCCACTTTTCTTGGCACTTTTCAGTATTTTTTTTGGTACCTTCATAATTAAGCTTTTCAAGTCATCTATTGGAGTAGTCCAACTTCCTAGGTCGTGCCTGACTTTAATCTCTTTAACTTTTAATCCAAATTTTTTGGAATTGTTTGTAAAAAACTTTTTAACTAAATCGGCATTTAATATTTCATTCGCAACTCTTATTTCAGCTATGTATTCACATCTTTCCGCAATTATGTTTCCTTCACTTCCACCTCCGTTAATATAGGCAATGTTCAAAGTTGAATCACCCAGCCCCTTTGTTTTATATGCTTTTAGCCATCTTTTAAGATCATTAATTGCCTTAAAAGATTGAGTGATTGCATTTATTCCGGATTTCGGATTTGCGGCGTGTCCGGCTTTTCCTTCAACTGATACTTTTAATTCAATAAGACCTCTGCACGAATTTGCGATTTGCAAACCCTCACCATCGAGTGAAATTATCAATTTTGGTTTAATTTTATTTTGGTATTGAGAAATAAATTTTTTCATTCCCAGGAAGTCATACTCCTCGTCGCAATAAAATAAAAATCCAATATTTTTGGACAAGTTGGGAAGTATTGATAAATAGAGCATAATTGCAAGCCCCGATTTCATATCGGTAGTTCCAAGGCCGTAGATTTTATTACCGGTTACTTCTGGCTTGATTGGATTTTTTGTCCAACCAGAAACTGGTTGAACTGTGTCCATGTGTCCGGTAACCAGAACATCAATTTTATCTGAACTAGAGGTAACTATATTAACTCTACCGCTTCCAATTGGTTGCTTGGTAATCTTTAGTTTTGAATTTCTGGCTAAAAAATCCACAATCCAATTGCCAATTTTTGTTTCATTGGTTTTGCTATCAACCCAAGAGGGGATTGAGACGAGTTCTTTTAAAATGTCTAAAGTGTTGATATTTTTCATTCTTTGTAAAATAGAATCCGTTCGGGATTTTCGGGATCGGGCGGCGTGTCGTCAGATCCCATTATTGGTTTCATTCCCAACTTTTCGGCTATGCATTTAGCCGCAGAGCCCTTGTTTGTTCTCAAAAGAAATGGTAGGCCGAATTTCACACCTTCTTTAATGATCTGGGCGGTGATCTCTGTGCCTAGCCCTTTTTGTCTTTCTGCTTTGAGGAAACCGCATTCGGACAGATAAATTACTTCGTTATCTTTACCGACTAAGTTTGCGACAAACTCGCGATTTTCTGGGGCATATTTTGTTTCAGCGAATTCCAACCCAGTTTCTTCGTAGGCCCAAGCAAACCCCACCGTTTTTCCGTCTTTGTTTGCTGAAAATGCGATTGCGTTTGGTTTCGATATTTCGTTTCGGATATAGCGTACTGTTTTAATTACTGGATAGGCTTCTTCTAATTTGCCGCAGCCGCAAGGGCAACGGCTTCCCGGAGAATTTTCCGGTCCGTAAAATTTTCCACAGGCCGGTCCGCGGCTTACTTCCTTCCACGGTTCAGTGGCAAAAGCTTCCCGATAAGTTTTTGCCACTACGGTCAGTTTTTTTAAATTGTTCCTGTCAAGCCGCTCAAACTCTACCATATTTATTCTCCCTCTTTTTTAGGTCTTAAGGATTCTATTTTTTCTTGGCCATACAATTGGTAATATTTGTTTTCAATGGCCCGATACCACTGCTGTGTCATCTCATCGGGTGTCCTTGGGTCATTTAAAAAGTTGGGTGTTTTAAACCCCCTTTCAAATTCTGCTAATGTTGGTACTCTTTTTTTATCCGTCATATTCTTTTCACCTTCTTCCTATTTGGGGTGGGTGAGGGGAGTTGAACCCCCGATTCCAGCTCCACAAACTGGCGTGATACCGTTTCACTACACCCACCATGTAATAAATTCACCTCGTGGGAGTCAGGACCCACCCCCGAGGTGCTAAAACAAGACAAATAAAAAACCTCCCGTTCGTTACCCCGATAAATAAATATCGAGACAAGGAACGAGAGGTTAATCCATTAAAAAAGAACCTCCCGCGGTCCCATCCTTCTTCCCCGGTGTTACACCGGGGCTCTCAGTCCATCTCCGTCTTTCGACTTCGCTCAAGACGACAATGGGTGGTATCTTTTTACGCTTTTCCCTGCGGCCTCGATTTTGCGAGGCTCCTGGCGGATCGTGACTCCGCTCGTAACGGATTTGTTAAACTGGGGCTATTATACTTTTGCCTCTTGAAATTGTCAAGTTTTTGTATAAGTTACGGAGTTTTCAGACATTCCTCCTTTCTGACTCAGATAGAC
>CAYVNK010000050.1:0-5086 GCA_964452885.1 uncultured Gammaproteobacteria bacterium | reverse complement strand
TTAAAATTCGTATACTTTGATTTAAAATTTAAAATTTAAAATTGAAAATTAGTTTTGCTATCGATACTCGTGAAACAGTTTTGTTTATATCGACTATATCCTTATATTCAAATCTATCAGGGCTCAGAATGCCACAGATTTTTTCTGCTGTTATATCTTCCAAAGTGTGGGTTTTTATTACAATGTCACCTTTCTGTGTGGGTATTTTGGCCCAACACCAATCAAACAATTTATTCTCGACTACGGTAAAATCGAGATGAAAGTCTCGTGCCTCTTTGCTTATAAAGTTTAGTCTTAAACTATTTTTATCGAACATATCAAGAAACTCAATATAATACTCAGTCTTTTTAACAAAAGAGTGGTATTCTTCTTTGAAAATTTTAATCACTTTATAATTAGGAACTGTAAAATCCAAATCATCGGAAAATTTCCTTTTAATTTTATAAACGAAACTTAACGCTGCCCCACCTTCTAAATATAAATCCTTAGCAACCTGCATTTGTGAAATTAAATATAATATGTTTTTAATTAAGTAGACTGTGTTCATATTTGTCTTAACAAAGACGTTAGCCTGCTTTCTTTATCTTCCCTACCACTAGGCAGAGAAAAATCCGAGGCGAGATCATAAAGTACAAGTAAAATCTTGTGGTTTAGCAGGAGAGAATTATCCAGATCACCAAGACCATAACCATAGAAGTCTTTAAACAATCTTTCCTGACCTTCAGAAAATTTAAACAAATAGAATAATTGCGAAATATCAGCAGTAAAAATATCCAAACGGCAGTCACTCCAATCAACTATCTTTATTTCATTTCCTTTCAGCATAATGTTATTAGGGCTTAAATCACCGTGAATAAGACTAAGTGTATAATTGCTTCTACTTAATCTCTCGTTTACTGTTATAAAATATTCGCCCAATTTTTCATAATTGCAGTATACGTTTTTGCTTTTCAAAACTTTCTCGATTGTTTTAAATATCTGAAACGGATGATATTTTAAATCCATTGTATATTTATCTTTACAAATTTTAATGATTCCTTCGCTTAATTCTAAAGAGTGTAATTTTTTAAGAGTTTCTGCTATTTTTTCGATAATCTTCGCCGTTAACTCTCTGTGTTCTATTGGGCACCAATCATTAAGATATTCCTCAATTAAAATACTCCCATTATATGAAATTGCCCTTGGGGCAATTTCCGTTGGCTCCAAAAATTTCATAACGAGATATTCCTTCTGTAAGACTATTTGGGAGGCTAAAGTCTTTTGAAGATAGTTCTTCTTGTTGAATAAAATGACTTCGTTTTTATGGGGATAGTCTTTAAACATCATACAATTCTAATTTAGAAACCTCATCCAATATTTTTGTTACTGGTTTACTATTATTAATTAAATATCTCGGCCGCAAAAAAGATCCACTATCTAGCTTGCTATCGCAAGTTGTTAAATATCTATAGAGCTTTAAGCGATCGTTAATCTGAAGAGATCGGTCATTATAAAGGCCGTAGGGAAAAATAAACTCGTCGATTTCTCCCACTAAAGAAATTAACTTCTTGTATGACTCAAGGTATTGGAACACTACTTCATTCTCTTTAAGCCTCTTTGTCTTCCCAGCCGACAAGTTTTTATAACTCCCGCCCTCAAGTGTCGGCAATAAAACTATATCTTCGTGGTCATAGATAGCAACCGCCGCATGAGATACGCCGTGAGAAGCAATGTTTACACCTTCTCTTTTTAAAAATATTATTTCTTTAGCTTTCAGATAATTACTTTTACCAATAAAATCTGTAGTTATCCCCAGTGTAATCGTAGAAAGCCGATCTTTTACCAAAGGATATAAATTATCAAAGAAGGATCTTTCACCATCGTCAAAGTATATTCGGTACTTACTGAACCGAATTCTTTTAAGCTCAATTAACTTATCAATCCCGTTAATAATGGAGAAATATTTTTCAATAGTTAGTGTCCAGTCGTCACTTGGATTATCAGAAAGATAGTGGAAAACAAGATTAAGATATGTATTCATTTAAATGATTTAATAGATCCTTTTTATCTTTGATATATTTAATCCTAAAACCAATTTTCTCAAAATATCCAGTTTTTTCAACTGAATCGTCAATCAATATCACTTCTTTGTAACTTAGTTTATTTGTCTTCAAAAAGTCCTCAAAAAAAGGTAGTTTTCCACCGCTTATATGATATTTGAAACATTTAAGTTCGTTCGATATCAAAAAGTCGTCAAAAAAATCATAAAGTTTCATTCCGGGAATTGTAAATCTTCTGAAAGTATCCATGTTATCTGTCGCAATAACCAACTTCAGACCTTTTTTTCTTATTCTCTTAAGTATCGACGGAATCCTAAAATCGACAAACCTCATATTTGCAGTACTCATTACCAGCTCTCTAAAAACAGTTTTATAGTTCAATCCGATGCTCTTTGATACCTTTTTACATATTTCCTCAGAATTGTATTTACCAAACATCCAATCGCTAACTAGTTGTTTATTCTGTTTAAAAACAAATTCCTCTAACCTGTCAAAATCGTGAATGTGGGAACTATCCGAATTTTTCATCTGTTCCCAAAAAACAGAAGTTGACAATGTTTTATCCCAATCAATAAATATTGTTTTAATCATCCCTTAACTATCGAACATTTAATAATTTTTGGGCGTAAGCAATAATATCTAATGGTTCCCTTTCGATAGATTTAGGTTGACCGGCAATAAATTCCAAAGCAGTCGTTGCTGTTTGGCGCGGGTTTAAACTGTCCACAGTTAACATTAAGAAAAGATGTTTAGGAATAACCTCTCCAATTGTATCAAATGACTCATTTAATGTAGCAATGACGGTTGAACTTTTGAGAAAATCAATAACGTCGCCCTTCCCTTTTGCCAGATCAACTTTTCTTCTAAAATTGATTACCTCAGGTGAAGCTTTTAGCAGGATTACCCCCGAAGGCACGATGACATTCCTGTCCGCAATTTGCTTTTGAAAAGCTTCGGCAAGCATCATCGTTGCATCGAGAAATCCTGCCTTTTTTGCCGCAATTTCAAAAGCTAAACAAGAAAAAACACTTCGATCCCATAAAACTAAAGCGTCCGAATTATCCTTCGTTTCATCAATAAGAAAATTTGTTCTTCTCTTCTCTAGATCAATTATCCGCTCCACCACCCTTTTTAAATCCGAAGCGTCCTCTCTTTTAAATTTTGGCAATTGTCCAATTACGGCGTATTCGGGAATTGCGATTACTCCTCTCCCTCTTAATCTCTCTACTTCAACCGCTTCTTCAATGGCGACTGACTTACCCACATAAGACTCTCCCTCAAAAGCGTTTCCTCTTTGGTTATTTCCAGAATCAATATTGTTCATCACCTTTCTGTTTTTGTTTTTTCAAATGTCTTCTTAAAAAAGAATTTTAAAGTAAAATCTTTGACCGCCATCAGAGGACCTAAACTATGAGTTAAATATACAGGGAAGCTCATCAAATATACTTTCCAGTCAGCTTCAGCACTTTTCCGATAAATCTTTATGATTAAATAATAACTTAAGGGAGCATATATAACAAAAGCAAATAAGGTAAATAATAAATAAGTAAAATTTCCGGACAATAAAGGATAAATAAAAAGAAAAAACCATGTAAATGATAATAACAGCCACATTAAAGCCCTTACACAATATTTTAATCCCCAAATTAAGGCTTTTAATATCGGAAGTTTCAATTTTACGATTGCGTCATACATATATTGGGGATAGTTGAATACTCCGTAGAACCAAACTTTATATTGGTTAAACATACTTTTAATGATGGTTGGAGAATCAGCATACTCTAAGATAGGGAAGGGATAAATTTTCTCACCATGCAACCTTATTAAGTAACCTAAGGGAAGATCTTCATTTAGATATTTTGTGGGAAAATTGCCAACTTCGTTAAGTATGTCCGATCTTATGAATAACCCGTGGCCAACAACATGGCTTCCTTCAATGAAATTTCCTATTTTTGAATTGAATTGCGTTAGGATTCTTGGAATTTCATGACTTAATGTCCATCTTGTTTGCAATAAAGCCACTGCTTGAAGGAAACTCTTCCTCCAATGGCCCTTGAAATTATTAAAATTATTTAGAAAAACTGCAGATTGTTGGATTACTTTGGCTTTAGGGTATAATCCCAAGAACTTTTCCACTAGGATAATTAAATCCTCGGAGACAACAGAATCGGCATTATATACCATTATAAAAGTTTTTTGAGGATCATTTGATTGATTAACAAAATTGCAGGCAAAATTCAGCTGGTGTGACATTACTCCATCAACTCTGGGATAATCTAAAATTGAAATTTTGTTACTTTTACCACTTTCCTGTATTAATCTTTCAAGAATTTCTCTAGTGTGTGGAAGCAATTTATAACTATTTATTAAAAATGATGTCGCTTCTTGGTCGTTTCCAAATTCCCCCAATTTTTTGAATAACTGTTCTGCCAATGTTTTAGGAAAAATCCCGGAAGTTCTTTCTGCAAACTGATTTTCGTCACCTATCTTTAACAATTCGGGAATTAGTTCCCTTAACTTTTGGAGCAACAATTTTTTCTGAAAATCTTCTTTTTGGGTAGTAATAAATATTAATTTATATTCCCCTTTTAAATTAGAAAAAATTTGGAAAGTCTTAGCTATAATTTCTTGCTCTCGAAGGACGGGTAAAAGAATTATAAAATTGTATTTAATTTTTCCGGGGCGAGAATTAGGAAGCCTAAGACTATTGATTTTTAACCATCGAGTACTAGCAAGAAGACGATAAATTCCCCTTATGGCTCTAAATAAAGCATATCCAAGAATTACAAAATAGAATCTATCCACACACAATTACCTACCTCTTAAACTTATATTATATCCCCAAAATACTGTAAGTGCTATCCTGAAGGGGAAATCTTCGGGCAGGAAATGGTCGCCAGTGGCCCGTGATACTTGTGATACTTCTCCTATGGCGCCACTTCTTGGAAAAGGAAGGAAGAATATTGAAACTCTGAAGGCGCATTGATAAACAGATCCGGACGGGAATTAAAATGTTCCGCCGGAGTACAATTATTAGCTAAATTTCT
>CAYVNK010000049.1:0-5226 GCA_964452885.1 uncultured Gammaproteobacteria bacterium | reverse complement strand
TTGCGGCGGGTCAAGTCAGACTTGGCGGGCATGTCCGAAAGGCAGAAGGATTGAATTTTCTTCCAAGATTTAATCTTAAGAAACCGAAAGAATTGCCTAGACAGTTTTTATTAAAGAATTTCCTGACCTCATTCTTACCGGCTTAACAGGTTTTCCATCCAAATACGCTTCTATGCCTGTTTCTAATTCAAGAAGCCGAGGTGTTATCTCAATTACCGGTATCAATGATTGCATTGAGGTAATAGCCGATTGCTCTTCATTAGAGAGGAAAAAATCAGTACGATCGTTCTCCCCTTGAATTTTTTGTAAGTTTTTTAATTTATTTCTACCGACTATTGCCCTTTTCACCAGTGAAGAAAATTTTTCCATGACACTTTTAAATTTAGCCAAACCACCTTCTTCTGTCGGTATAGGCAAGTTCTTTCTAAAGAGATCCTCCTAAACAGTCAAATCTTCAATTGGGCAATCTTAGGCCGGCGAGAAAATGTTGTTTTTCTGAAACCTCTGATCGCTCTGCATCCATGTTTCTATACTATCATGGTTGTCAAAAAAACAGTCTTTTTATTGTTGATAGGGCTTTTTTGTTGGAATAAAATTAAAATAACTTATGGGCTTTAAATACGGTAATGCTATTTGGACAGATCATGCTTTACAGAGGCTAAAGGAACGGGGCTTAAAAATTGAAGTTGCTTTAGCCGCTTTTAATTCACCGCAGGAAAGCCGTCCGGGAAATATTCCCGGCTCCACGGTTTATTACCGTACTTGGGAAAACGACCGAGTGGAGGTGGTAGGCAAGCAAAATGAAAAAGGGGAGTGGATTATTCTTTCCGTCTGGTCAAGAAAAGTTGAGAATTCGAAATGGACCGGCAAATTGCCCTGGTGGAAATCTCTTCTTAAAGAAATATTGGGAAAGTAATGAAACTACAATTCCATCTCTTTCTCTTCCCACTTAAATAATGAACCCAAAGACTTTCCTCCATGAAGTCTTTTGATAACTTTGGATAATAGCGGCGCGAGAGAAATTTCTTCAATTTTCGGAATTTTCTTTTCTTTGTCAATGTTAACCGTATCCAAAAATATAATTTTAGACACCGGGGATTTTTGCAGTCTTTCGCAGGCTTGTCCGTTTAACAAAGCGTGAGTGGCACAGATAATAATTTCTTTAGCTCCTTTTTCTTTGAGAATATCTGCCACGTTACAAATTGTTCCGCCGGTATCGATCATATCATCTAAAATAACGGCCGTTTTTCCGGCCACATCACCAATAATAAAAGAAACTTCAGATTCGTTGTGTCTGGTTCTTCTTTTGTCAACCATCACCAAGGGAGTCTGGAGTAAATCCGCCATTTTGTGGGCCTTTTTTACTGCCCCAATATCAGGAGCAACCACCACCATCTGACGATACTTTTTCGCGAGCAGATATTTGGCGAAAAGGGGATAACCGACTAAATGATCAACCGGAATATCATAAAATCCCTGAATTTGATCGGCATGTAAGTCCACGGTTAAAAGCCGGTCGGCACCCGCCTTGGTAATTAAATTTGCCACCAACTTTGCCGTAATCGGCTCCCGGGAAGTCGTTTTCCGGTCCTGACGGGAATAGCACAAGAGCGGGCAGACAACATTGATTCTTTCTGCCGAAGCGCGGTGGAGTGCGTCAATCATAATCAAAAGTTCCATCAAATTTTCGTTTACCGGAGAGGAAAGGGTTTGGATGACAAAAACGTCATTACCTCTCACTTTTTCCTCAATCTTGACATAAATTTCCCCGTTGGCAAAATTTTTAATGATTACCGGAGAGAGGGGAACTTTAAGATATTGGGAGATTTTTTGAGCAAGAACCGGGTTACCGCGGCCGGAAATCAGTTGTATTTTTTCCATCTGCCCTTAGATTATCACTTAAATATATTATTTCAAGTAGCAAGAATTGGGAATAATTCCCGCTTTCGTGTAAAATATGGATTAAACAAAAATGTTTAATCCGAAGAATTATTCCCCCAGAGGTTTTGAAATAATCGATGTTTCTTTAAGAGAAGGTCTGCAAAGTCCCTTATTGGATGATGTTGGAAAATATAATCTTTCTTCGGAAGAGAGAAGTGATCTTGCGGTCGCGCAGATGAAATATGGAGTCCGCTTTTTTGAAGTTTTTTCTCCGGTAGTTAATGAAAAAGAAGGCGGTTATCTCTCCGACTTAATCAAGGCCAGAAATAATTTTTGTAAAGAAACCAAAGAACCGGTTTTTATTCTTGCTCATGCCCGCTGTCACCCTGCCGATATTGAGGAGGCAATTAAAGCCGGAGTTGACGGCTTAAATTTATATATCGGTACTTCGGAAGAAATCAAGAAATACGGCCACGGTAAAAAAATTAATGAAATAATAAAAATTGTTAAGCCTTTACTTAAGAGTCTCAGAAAAAATTATCCTAATCTATTATTGCGTTTTAGCGGAGAAGATGCTTTTCGAACTCCGATTGAGGAATTATTTAAAGTTTACGATTCCATTGTTGAATTTATTGATCGGTTGGGGACTCCGGATACGGTGGGCGTTGCCAATCCGGAAAAAGTTATCGAAAGAGTTACCGCCTTAAGAAAAAGATACCCGAAAACTCCCTTGGAAGGACATTTTCATAATGATCGGGGATATGCTTTGGTTAATGCGGTAACGGCGGTTAAAGCCGGCATGCAGTATATACAAACATCTGTTTTGGGCATTGGGGAAAGATCGGGAGTTACTTCTCTGACCGGTCTTCTTTGCAATTTATATTTGGAAAATCCAAAACTTACTTCCGGCTTTAATCTAAAAGAGTCCTATTCTTTAAATGTTTTTTTATCCAGTATTTTGGGAATCCAGGTTTCGACAACTGAGCCGGTTAGTCTGACTAATCGAACTCACTCGGCCGGACCTCATACATCAGCAGTCATTAAAAATTCCAGTACTTATGAGGGTTATGATTTATCGCTTTTTGGAGTAACTGAACGCCGTCTTTTGCTTGGTCCTTTAAGCGGCCGGCATATTATTAAGTATTATCTTACTCATGTTTTAAATTATGTGGAAGTTACTGACGAAACCGCCAACGATATTGCTACCGAATTTAAAAAAAGAACCGGCAGAATTAAAAACGGAAGAACCCCGACACAGCTTCTGGGGGAAATTGCCAAAGGCTTTAAGCTCGCCAAACTCTCCAAACCCGTCTCTCATGAGGAAAATTTAAAATGAACTATAAATTTGTCTATCAAGTGGGTCTGAACTGGTCTTAATATAACTAAAATACCGGAGGTGAAGCTATCACACCTTGAAGGTTGGTAGATTGAACAGATTTTGAGAAAGTAAGAGCCGAATTTGAAATTTATATTATAATCTTCAAATTTATCTTGAGAGGATTTTGACTTCAAGAAGGAGACCAATAATGTCTTTGGCAAGGATTTTTGTTTGATAATACTGATTTAAGTTAAGATAATTTTGCGCTTCGCTAAGTTTTTCCTTTGCTTCAAGGAAAATTAGGGTTGCAGTTTTGCTGAAATTATGCAGGGTCTCCATTTGGTTCAGCATTGTTTTTGTTGAATTAAAATAATTGTCGGCTTGAGTTTTTGAGGTTATCTTTGGATTACCAGAAGCCTTTTTTTCAAAATAAAATGTCATTTTGGAAGAATATTTTCTCAACTGATTGGCAAGAGCCGAATCAAGATTTCTCTGCTTTTCTAAAGTGGCAATAGTATTTCTCAACAAATTAACATAATTAAGGGCCATTTCCGGGCTGTTTTTTTCTTTGGTAATTAAGTTTAAAAGGGAAAGAATGATATTTTTGTATTTCAGATTTGCAATTTGTGAATTGGTTAAATTCTTGCATTGGTTGAGAAGAGAGTCGAATTCAGATGAATAAAAACTTTGATTATTTACAAGCGGATTTTCCGGCGGATTTACAATATTAATATCAAATTCAAAATTCTGCGTTATCCCTGTTTGCGCCTCGCCGTAATAATCCTGCCAGCTGGCGCTTTCTGTCCCAATTTGCCCAACAGAAAGAGAGTAAAAATCGTTTCCTGTTCCTTCGACATTTAAAGTGTAAACTTTGTTTTTGGGAGAGGGAATAATAATTAATTCATCATTTATGTAACTATCAGGCGTGACATCGGGAGAAGATATTTTAACCGGAGAATGAACGAAAAAAACCAAGAAATTTTCTTCGTCATTTAGGGGGTTATAAATTCCAGGTTTCAGTTTTAAACTCAAAATTTCCATGATTTTTTTTAAAGGAGCTGCTTCGGAAATAATTCCGCCATGATTTAAGTTGTAAGTAAAATTTTCAATGGGAGAGTTGGTGAAAGATGAACTTTTGACCAAGACGGAAGTGTCGCCTTCTAGTGTCAATTGCTTGTCTATTGGCTTCCCGTCAGGCCAGTTTCCGAGTAATTTATCTATCCAGTTCCGATCCGTTAAAATAATTTGTTCAACTGTGTCGAAGCCTCGGCCGGAAAGAGTATAAGTTATATTCTCTAGGATACTTATGTTACTTATGCTTGGCAGAAGAGAATTTTGGAACGATAATGTGGAAGGAGGAAGGTTACTGCCATTTTTAACCAGATAGTCGAAATTAGGCAGTAAATCCTTTAAGACAGGGGCAATTCTTTGAATTGTTTCTCTTCTGGTTTCTCCTGGGCGTTGAAAGTAATGCACCAGCAGTTCATAACCAAGTTTAATTGGGCCGGTCCGCCATATTTCTCCGCCTTCCAAGGCCGGATAGGCATCAACAGCGCCTGAATGAGGAGAGGCAATGGTAATTAATTTATTGGCATAGCAGTTATTTGTTGTTTTTTGAACACAAGTCCGGGCAACTAAACCTCCCAGTGAATGTCCAATTAAATCAACTTTATTATTCCAGGGGTTAACTGTGTTTTTGATAAAAGTATTAAGCTTTTGAGCATTGTCTAAAACCGGTTTTCGCCAATCATAATAAAATACATGGAAATCAGGATTTCCTTCGAAAGCCTTAAGCAGATTGTCATAAACTCTTGCTCCGGGTGTCATTCGCCAACCTCCAGGATCAGAAACTCCCAGAAACATTTCTTTGAAATTTATGCTTCCTCCTAAACCCGGAAGAAAAACGACTGGGGTTGGAGGCGTGGGGGTAGGGGTTGGGGGAAGAGAAGTAGGTGTTGGAGTAGGTGAACTTGGTTCGCATGGGTCATCTAAACTACAAACCATTACATTATCAAACCAAACTTCAG
>CAYVNK010000048.1:0-5377 GCA_964452885.1 uncultured Gammaproteobacteria bacterium | reverse complement strand
TTCTCAACTCTCCGCCTCGGCTCGACGCCGTCGGCGAGACGGGCCCCGCTTCTTCTACTTTATATCCCAAATCATTTATTGCTTTCTTCAGCTCTGCTTCCTCGACCTCGCCATGAATTACCGCTTTACCGGTGGCAAAATTAACACTTACCCCTTGAACTCCTTTGAGCTTCCCAAGCTTTCCTTCAATTTTTGCCGCGCAAGCCGTACAATGCATTCCGGAGATTTGTAATTCCTGTTTCATGCTTTTTTAATTCAAAACTACCGGAAAAGATTTAAAAATTTCCGCCGACAAGATTTCTTCGGGATTAGTTTTTGAAGAGTCGTAGCTAACTACAAATTGACTGGGCAATTGAAATTTTATTTCTCCCACACCGGGATTTTTCTTAAGCTCATCAATAATCAAAGGGGCGTGACCGGAACAGGGAATTTGTACCTTAACGGTTAGTTCTTTCAAATTTCCCGCGTTTCCGGTGTTCCCCAATACGACCTTACTTGCAGGTTTAAGATTAGCCACTGCCGGAAAAATCACAAAAAAGAAAAGAAGATTAACGGCAATGGTTGTCCCGAATAATATCCCCAAGTACCCCAAATTCCCCTTAACTCCCTTAACCGAAAGCTGGTTTTTCCGGCGGAAATAAATTATTGCCGAAAGAGTGGCAAAGAAAAAAGAAACTCCCACCAAAATTTCAAAAAAATTGGGAATTAAAAGAAATTTCTTAAAAACGGTAGTGGCGGCAGTAGCGCCAATAACACTAAAAATCACAAACGCAATACAAAAACTATGAGGCAAAAGCCCATAAAGAACTCCCGGAAGCAATCCTTTTAGTTTCTCCCCTCTTGGCTGGCAACAGTTTTTGGTTTCTTTTACGTTGTTTAACATATTTTTTGGTAAACTTCCAAAAGCTCATCCAAAACTCTTTTTCTCTCTCTTTCGTCTTCCCCTTTTATTGCCGTGGTCACGCAAGTCTCCAAATGGTCCGCCAGGATTTTTTCTTTTACCTTTTTCAACGCTGCTTCCACCGCCTCAATTTGATGAATGACATCAATACAATAACTGCCATCTTCCACCATTTTTCTAATTCCCCGGCAATGACCTTCCAAATAAGAAAGGCGATTTGTGATTTCTTTTTTATTTTTCTCAGTTTTCAATGTTTTTATTATTTACAATTTATAATTTGTAATTTATAATTTATTTTATACCCCCTCCTAGGGGGTTTATGAAGTTATAATACTCCTTTAATAAAACTTATCAAGGGGTTATTTATGTCTTTTTTACGGAAATATAATCACGGTAAAAAACAACGTCTTTTTCAATTAGATCCTGCTTTTCTGCAAGAGTTAAAGTTGTCGAGGCGGTAATCGGATAAAGTCCTGTCCTGTCAATCATTTCTCTTAAACTCTCCCCTTCCGGACTATCCCAGGAAGTTAGTTTCATCCCAACACACAAAGCATAGGTTATTACTTCCTGGGTCACTTTAGTATTGGTAACAAGCCATGGCTGATCAAAACCTTTATCTTTAATATCCAAAAATCGGGCGTAAGTATAAAGAGCCACTTTAATGTCGGTTCGTCCGCCCGGTTGATTATGAAATTTGCATTCAATCATATATTTTTTATCGTTTTGGGCAATGACATCAATTTCATGAGAAACGCATTTTCCGGCAATAATCTGATTTATCGATACTTCATGGTTCTGCGCCTTCAAAACCTCGGCGACATACTTCTCGAAAGGATAACCGGTTGGTCCCAATTCCATCAGCGCTTTTTTAAGATTGTATCTGGACGCCAAATCCTGCTGTTGTTTTTTCAAAATGCGCATGACCAGATTATAAACCTCAAAGCTGGGAATATTCTGGTAAAGGTGAGGTTTAATTTCGGCAATAATTTTTTGGGCCAAATCCAAAGGCGCTCCCGCTCGTAACAGTGAGCTAATTACTTTCCGGTCGGAAAAAGGCTCAACCTCTCCAGAGACTTTAATAACATTAATCACCTTCCCCATATTTCCTACTTAAAAATTACTGTCAAAATTAAAAAAAGTATGCTTGCTCCGACCAGAAAAGGAGCTAAATATTTTTCTGCGGAAAAATCCCTTATTTGCCAAAAAAGCCAATTTTTCAAAGCTTCTTTCCTGCCGCCAAAAAAATCAAACCACTCGTCTTTTAACAGATGTAAATTTAAAGACAAAACTAAAGCCGAACCCAAAACACTTCCTCCGGCAGTCAGTAGATAAAAACTTAATATTAATAAAACTACTTGGAAAGTTGCGGTATGAAAGATTAAATGACGATGCGTTTCATGGACTCTTTTTAAAAGCAAATACATTCCTTTATAATTTTTGGTTTTAAAGAGCGCTCTTGCCTGCCGGGAATCTTCTTCTTCGGAATTGGTTACAAACCAGTAAATTATATGGTCTAAATCCAGTAAAAACATGCCCAAAAACGCCCCCAACCAAAGCCAAACTAAAGAGACATCAAATCTCCCCCGGAAAACCGAAACCAAAAGAAAATAAATAATAGTCAGAAGAAAATGAGAAATAATTTCACTTCCTAGCATATAACTAGTATGTGTTATTGAAGAAAAAATATCAATTGAAATCTACTTTTTAGAATCTGCTTTTCTTAACTCTTTTAATTTCCACATAAAAAGTCTTCCCTTGCTTCTCGCATTGGCATCTTTGACAAAGTATCTGGCTTTTTCCAAAATCGGTCTCGGGATGTCTTTGGAAAGCTTGATATACAAAGATTTATGCTCCGGGTCCCCCAGTTCCATGGCCAAATCATAACCATATTTTTGAAATTCCCGGGAAACATATTTATCGTTTAAGGGGTTAAATTTTTTAAAAATATCTCCCAGTGATTGAGGTTGTTTTGAATCACTCATGCCTTGGCCAACTTTTTTTCTTCCGCTCTTGCTTCCCTGGCCTTAAGAATTTTCTCTTCTTTGCGCAAATCCTGATAAACAAAAAACAAAAAGGAAGAGCCGATAAAACTAATTATGCCCACCAGAATAAAAAGACGTCTTAGACCAAAAGTTTCCGCCAAGAAGCCGCCCAGGGCGCCGGTTAAAGCCGCCCCCAAACCAATCATTGAATTATAAATTCCCCATTCTTCCGCCTCAACGTTTTTATCAATATGCCGGGTAAAAATAGCGAGCCACCCCGGCGAAACCATCGCCGAAGCAAAACCCAAAAGTCCCTGCAGTAAAAGAATATGAATATTGGTAACGGCGAAAGCGTAAAGAAAAGGAATTAAAGACATTAAAAATGAGCCGGTTGCCATTAACATAAAATCATCAATTTCTCCTTTAACTAAATCTATCAATTTTGCAAAAGGAAGCTGTAAAAGTGAACGGGTAATCCAATAAATGGCGGTAGCCAAACCGACTAACTCCAAATTTCCGCCTTTAATTTGCTGAGTGACATAAACGGCAAAAAGCGGATTGGTCAAGCCCCAGCCGGAAATAATAACGACATCCGAAAAAGTAAGAATTTTAATTAAATTATTTATTTTCATTTTTTTCTGATCACTGATTAAATTTATTAGCTGCTTTTTCGACTCCTTCTTTTAAAATCATCTCGATGGCTTCCACTGCTTTTTTGACCGCGTGTGACAACTGGCCTTTCTCCCAAAGCATAAAAGGCATTAAAACAAATCTGTCGGTCGTCACTTTTCTGTCTTTTCCCACCCCTACTCTTATCCTGACAAAGTTTTGACTGCCAAGCTTTTCCATTATTGATTCCACTCCTTTATGTCCGGCAGAGCTGTGGTCAACGGTAATTTTTAATTTTCCCAAGGGCAAGTCAACATCATCATGAACCAAATAAAGACCAAATGGCGGGATTTTATAGAAGCTCAGCAGCTGGCTTACCACTTCTCCGGAAGAATTCATAAAAGAAAGCGGTTTTGCCAAAATTAAATCATCTTTAACCTTCGCGATTTCTGCGTTAAATTTTTTGTTTTCTTCCCAAATACTTTTTTCTACAGTGGTCAGTTTTTGCAAGAGGTGTTCCAAAACCAAAAAACCGACATTATGGCGCGTATTCTTATATTTTATTCCCGGATTACCTAAACCGACAATTAATATCATAGCGTTTAGTTAATTAGCGTTTAGCGTCTAGTTTATAACCGCTTTGCCAAAACTCCGCACTTCAGTGCGGGAGATGAAGGCAAAGCAAGGTTTCAAGCTTCCCCGGAAACTAATAGCAAAGCGGTTGAAAGCTTGCCAGAGAAAACCCCGCCTTTGGCGGGGAAGCTTATTAATAATTGAGTGTAACATTGTAAGATTTAATATAAACCATAACTAGACGCTAAGCAGCTAAACGCTAGACGCTAAAATATTTCTCGCTTCTTCATCAGTAAGTTGTCTGAAGTCTTCATAAAATTGATCTAAACTAAAAAACATTTCCGGCGCTTCTAAATAAATTACCCGGTCAACTATCTTTTTTATTTCCGGAAGAGTTTCCAGAGCAATGACCGGAACAGCAATAATTATTTCTTTAGGACTAAAATTTTTAACCACGGCAACGGCTGCTTTGATGGTTGCTCCAGTCGCAATGCCGTCATCAACAATAATTACTGATTTTCCCTTAAGGCCGGAAACGTCTTTACCCAAGCGGAAATCGTTTTCTTTTTTCTCAAATTCCTCAATCTTTTTTTTAACAATCTCCTGTTTATATTCGGTAGTCACTTCCAAATCCCGACAAATCTTTTCCTCCCAAACAACTACTCCTCCTTCACCCACTGCCCCTATTGCCAATTCTTTGTTTTCCGGCGCGGGAATTTTTTTGATAATCAAACAATCAAAAGGAATTTGGAAAGCCAGGTTTATTTCTTTACTAATTGCCAATCCTCCCCGGGGAATTCCCAAAACTACCGCCCCTCTCGGATCGATAACTCCCAAGTCAGCTTTTAATTTTTCCGCCAGTCTTTTTCCTGCCTCAACTCGGTCTTTAAACATAGACATCCTTATTTATTCCACTTCTCGGCCAAATTGCCGACCACAGGAAGCCTAAAAACTTGACCTTGATAAGCTTTAACCAAAAGTAAAATCCAGCCAACCAAAGAAACAATGCCGACAAAAGGCGAAAGAGTCCAACCAATAAAGGGAATAATCACAATTACGTTTAAGACGCCAAAGAAAATAATTGATTGTAAGGCGTGGAAACGAATCGTCTTATCTTCTTTTTCCGCTAAAAAGAAAAATAGGCCGGAAACCCAACCCAAAACATAGCATAAAGCGGAAGCGACATTCTTTTCTAAACCAAAAGTAGATTTTGCCATTTTTTTAAAACAAGTCTGACTTGTTTTCACCTCCCTCCTAATATAACTAATCCTCATACCAGAATACAGTAAAAGAAATAAAGATGTCAATTAAC
>CAYVNK010000047.1:0-5477 GCA_964452885.1 uncultured Gammaproteobacteria bacterium | reverse complement strand
ATGAAAATTTTTAAAGGCTGCGTTTGGATCTTTTAAATGCTCCAAAACTTGCGTACACAAAACATAATTAAAGCGGTTACTTGGTAAAATTTCAAATTCCCCGACGTAATTTATTGATTCTTGTTGATTATTTTGAATATCTTGAGAAAAATACTGCAGATTTTTAAAATAATTTTTATATTGACAAGTACCGGCTCCTATGTCAATAATTTTTCCTCCTTTCGAGCAATATTCTTCACTAACTTCTTTAACAAAATGCTTCAATCGATAGGTATGATTGTGCATAATTATTTCAGGAAAAATTTTGAAGTAAAAATTAACTAATTTATTCTCTTTTATCTCCATAAGGCGGCAATTCCTCTCTTTTTTACCAAGGTTTTGTTTAAAAAAAGTTTTGAAAGATTTTTACCCAATTTTATAATATAAAAAAGGTCTTCAACTGACCTGATTTTATTAAGAAATCTTAATGGATTTTTTCTTCTGCTTTCTAAAAATCGGGAGAAGGCTTCTCCTTGAATTTTAGTTAATTCCTTATGGCTAAAGTATTTGGTTCCGCAGCCTCTTACCACCTCAAAGGCATTATTTGATGGAAGCAATTTATTTTTAAGATAAATCTCATACATCGGTGTCCCCGGAAAAGGATTGGCAATATAAAATACGGCAAAATCCAGATCAGTGGCAATAGCAAAATTTATCGTGTCCTCAATCGAATCCTTTTTTTCGTATGGAAAGCCAATTATAAAGGTACCGATAGTCCAAAGGCCTATTTTTGAAGCAAAATTAATGATTTGTTTTGCTTTGTCATAGTCATAATGTTTGCCGATAAAATTATTAAGCGTCTCATAGTTTCCCGATTCCAATCCAAAAGTAAGTCTATAACAACCTGCTTTCTTCATTTTTACTAATAACTTTTCATCCAATAACCAAACGGCAATTCCGTTGGGTGTTGTCCATTTTATATCAAGTTTTCTTTTAATAATCTCATCGCAAATTCCTTCCAGTCTTTTTTTATCAACTGAAATACTGTCATCAATAAAATGAATCTCATTTGCTCTATATTCTTTTATCAAAACTTCGATTTCATCAACCACATTCTTTGGCGATCTTCCCCGCCACATCCTACCCCAAACAGTTTTAACAGCGCAAAAAATACAATTACCCGGGCACCCCCGTGAAGTGATTACTGTCATTGGACGATTCCTGATCGCATAACTGGTATTTTTTGCCATTTCCCGAAAATAAATTTCCATCGGCAAAAGATGACGAGCGGGAAAAGGAAGAGCATCTAAGTCTTTAATAAACGGTCTTCCGGGATTTTTAATAATTTTTTTGCCGTTTTTAACAAAAGTGCCGATTATTTTATTCAAGTTTTTTTTAGCTTCCAGTCTTTGAGTTATTTCCAGGAAAGTAACTTCCCCTTCCCCAATCACCACCATATCAACATTTTCATCTTTTAAAACTTCTATCGGGTTGGCAGAGGGGTGGGCTCCTCCTATCACCACTAAGATATTTTTATCGGCTTTTTTAACCAGCTCGGCAGTCTCCATCGCCTCTTTAGCATGAAGAGTTGATTGGCAGGTTATACCCACTAATTTTGGAGAAAATTCTTTTATCCTTTTAAAAATTTCGGTTTCCAATAAACCATACCTGACTTTTTTTCCTATCTTTTTTTGAATATTAACTCCTTCCGCGGCAATATCTAAAACTTTTACCTCAATACCATTAGATTCAAGATATGCGGCTAAATATCCTAACCCCAAAGCGGGGCTAATCCCTGCCGGATCGTCCTTATAGACTGTTAAAAATGGATTAATCAACAAAACTTTTATTTTCATTCGTTTTTTCTTTCAAAAAAAATACAAATACTGCTGGCGCCGAATTTTTTCTTTTCTGATTTTCTGTCAACCTTTTCCCCAATTTCAGCTAATTTTTGAAAACCAAAAACTTCTACAAACAATTTTGTAATTATTACTTTAAAAATATGGCCCGTATAATAAACTTTTTTAAATTGCCATTTATATTTTTCAAAAATCTTTTTTAAATCTAAATCGTGGTATCTTCTCAGATGACCGATTACTTTATCTTGAATAAAAAAGAAAGGAACAAATAATGGATTAACAAAACGGTATTTTAAGGGAGTCGTAATCATTAGTCCAGATTCTTTTTTACATACCCGGTCAATTTCAACTACTGCTTCTTTTTCTTTTTCTAAATGCTCCAAAAGGGCATTGGAAATTAAATAATCAATTTTTTTGTCTTTTATCGGCAGAGACTCGGCTGAACAGCAGACAAATAGAATTTTATCCTCCAGTTTTTTTTGCTTAGCAATTTCTTTAAGTCTTACTAACCATTCGTAAGTTAAATCAAAAGCAATGACAAAAGCTCCTCTTTTAGCCAGTTCAATGGCCATATATCCTTGACCGACCCCGCAATCTAAAACCAGCCTATTTTTTAAGTTTGAAAAGTTTTCAAGAAATCTGTTCAAAAAACTTTTATGCCATTCTTCCAATTCGTATTCTTTTTTAACTACATCCCGGCTGACCGAAAAGTATTCGATTTGTTTTTTATTTTGAAAAGAAATCGCTTTTGGATCAAGTAAAATCGGAATACCGCTTTTTACCGAGTAGTCAATCCGACAACTTTTACAACTTAAGTGATTTTTCTTCTCAATTAAGTTTTTTTTGCAATTAGGACAACAAAGATAATCTGTCAGCTTCATCTATAATCCCTGTTTTGATTTAACACTCCGGTAACGGCAAATAATAAGCCGTCCCAAGTTCCTTGAAGATGGGGTTTTAAAAATTTCCAATTAGCCCCAAGAAAAATAATTTTGGCAATAAAATAAAAAGTAAAAAGAGGGAAAAAAACGATCATAAAAAAAATAAAGTTTTTCCGTGAAGCATGTTTTTTCATAAAAATCACTCTATTTCTGGCAAAATAATAAGCTCTCATGGGCAAGTTATAACCTAAAGACCTTATGGTCTTGGAGTTTTCTTCTTTACCCAAACGATGCCAAAGTTTGGCGGTTGGACAAAACAAAACCTTAAAGCCATTTTCCCGGGCCCTAAACCCAAAGTCAGTATCTCCATAGGTCATAAAAAATGTTTCATCATGCCCTTTTAATTTATTAATCACCGATCTTTTGGCCAGATAAGCGGTTGGGGCAAATTGCGTCTCCCGAACCTGATCATATTGACCATTATCTTCTTCATCGCACCCAATATTAAATGTTTGGCTAGTAAACATGTTTACATAAGTTCCGGCATACCAAATGACATTTTTTTGATCAAAGAAGTACATTTTTGGGCAGACAATGCCTACTTTTTCCTCAGTTTCCGCTGTCTTGATCAATTCTGTCAGCAATTTCTTATCGACCATTGTATCCGAATCCAAAAAGAAAATATAATCGCCCTTGGCTAACTTTTGCCCCAAGTTCTTTCCCCCGTTTAATCCTAGATTTTCTTTGGCAACCGCCAGTTTAACTTTAGAATATTTCTCCCTGACCGCTTCGGTTGTCCCATCTGTGGAAGCATTATCGGCAAGAATTACTTCACTATTTGGATAATCATTGGCATACACCGAAGACAAACAAGCCAAAACATCTTTTTTTCTATTCCTGGTTGTTATAACAACGGAAACTAATTTTTTAACCATTTTTTCTGCCACCATTCAAATATCAAAAGCACCCAAATTTTTTGGGCATTTCCGGATTTTACCATGCTTTCTACTACTTTATAATCAAGAACTCCAGCTTTTTTTATTTTTTCTTTGGAAAGAATTTTAAGAATTTCATTTCCTTCCTTTCCTTTCAACCATAAAGAAATAGGTATCCCAAACCCCTTTTTAGGCTTATTAACTGCCTCCGAAGGCAAATATTTCTTGGCAATATTTCGGAGTAAACTTTTTGTTTTAAAATCTTTTAATTTATTTTTAAGGGGAATTTTGGCGGCAAGTATCGTCAAATCATTGTCTAAAAATGGACAGCGAATTTCCAAAGACGCCGCCATACTCGCTCTGTCGGTTTTAACTAAATATAAATCTGGCAGGGTAATTTTTTGATCCAGGAAAAAGGCTTCCTCTGCTCCTTGGCCATTAAAATCAAGATGGTATCTTTCCAAATCAGTGAATGTCGGTTTTATGCCAATTAGTTTTTCTACTTCTTCAAGAGAAAACGGATTAATCCAGAGTTGATTGCGAAGATATAGTTCCTGATTTGCGTGTGTAAAAAATAAAGATGATTTTCCCGAAAAAAATGAAGAAAATAAAGAGAAAGGCAATTTTCTCAACCAATAATTTTCCAATAAGAAATGGGCTAAATATTTTGGGTAACCGGCAAAATTTTCATCCCCGCCATCTCCCGACAAAGCAACCTTAACTTTTTCTCCGGCAAATTGGGAAAGAAGTACTGTTGGTAAAATCGAAGAATCCGCCATTGGTTCATCTAAAATATCAATTACCTGAGGAATTACTGACAATAAATCTTTTTTGGAAAATATTTTTAAATGATGATTTACCCCTAATTGCCTGGCAACTAATCTCGCTAGGGAAGACTCGTCGTAGTCTTTTTCTTCAAAGCCAATACTAAAGGCGTCAATTTTAGAAGGTGAGATAAAGTTCCTCATCATTGCTGTTATTAATCCTGAATCAATTCCTCCACTCAAAAAAACTCCGACCGGAACATCGGCAATAAGTCTTTTCTGAACCGCTTTCTCTAAATATTTAATAATTTCATTCTCTAACTCTTCTTCACCAAAAAATTCTTCTTGAACACGATAATCCAGTTCCCAATACTTTTTAATTTTAGCTTCTCCTGTTGAATCTATGGTAAGAAAATGTCCGGGTAAAAGCTTTTGGATATTTTTAAAGATAGAAGCCGGCGCCGGGACAAAACCGTATAAAAAATATTTACTTAATGATTCTTCATCAATGTTTCTTTTAAAATCCTTATGACTTAACAGTCCTTTAATCTCGGAAGAGAAAATGAATTTATTTTCGAAAATGGCCCAAAAGAGCGGTTTTTTACCCAAAGGGTCTCTGGCCAAAAAAAGTTCTTTTTTTTCTATGTTCCAAATGGCAAGGGAAAACATCCCGTCCAGTTTTTTAACACAATTTTCTCCCTCTTCTTCAAAAAGATGAAGTATTACTTCCGTATCGGAATTTGTTTTAAAATGATGTCCCTTCTTTAATAGAGTTTGCCTAAGAACCTGATAATTATAGATCTCTCCATTAAAAACAATAACCAATTTTTTGTCTTCATTAAAAATCGGCTGCCGACCGGAAGTAAGATCAATAATACTCAGTCGTCTACTGCCCAATCCAATATTTCCACCATCAAAATATCCTTCTTCATCGGGACCGCGATGAAAAATTGCCTTATTCATCTCTTTAAGAGAATTAAGATCAAACTTCTTTTGAGGATTAAACTCAAAAATTCCTGTTATGCCACACATTGTTCTTTATTTTTTTACTAATTGTTA
>CAYVNK010000046.1:0-5534 GCA_964452885.1 uncultured Gammaproteobacteria bacterium | reverse complement strand
AGATTGTAGAAAGAAAACTAAAAATGAAAGATATGGCTTATTACTTATCGATTAAATCTTTTTTAATATTTCTAAATATTCTTCAACAGTAACCCCTAACGTTTTTAAATTATTTCTTATAATAAATAAAGGGAGATTTTTGTAGGTCGGAAGAATTATTGGTCTGTTTAAATCTGCTCTCCAATATACACGATGGTCGCCTTTTTGCCTTTTAAAAACACATCCCGCATATAAAAGAAATTTTTCAAATTTCTTCCAATGAATCGGGAAAAGCTGTGGCATTTATTGCAAAAAGTTATTAAAAGAAAATGTTTCGGCTTGATGAGATATTATTGATGGCGGTACTAGTTGATCATTTTTCGTCTGCCAACCCAATTCAATCAACGCCTCATTGACTTTCCCTTTTTCGATAATCTCCTCGAAAAAAAGATTAGCCGCTTCAGTAAATCTAGCCTTAGCTTCCTCGAACGTATCTCCCACCGTAGATACATCAATCGCCGGACTATACGCCACGAAACAGTTTCCTTCTTTTAAGACTAATACTGGAATTGAATAACTACATTTTATTTTTGGCATACTTCTATTATACCTTCTCTTTGCAAGGTTTTATAGTACGGTAAAACGAAGAACAATTAAAAGCGGTGCGGTGGTCCTTCGACTCTGCCAAGCCAGACTTGGCTTCGCTCAGGATAAATTCCGTTTCCTCGTTTTTAAATGCTCCCACACAACTAATAATGGCGCAGCTGTAAAGGTAGACGAATAAGTTCCGGAAACGGTACCGATCAGTAAAGCAAAGACAAACCATTTAAGGGTGCTTCCTCCCAAAAGATAAAGAGAAATCAGCATAAAAATAATGGTCATGGAATTATTAATCGACCGGGAAAGCGTTTCGGTAACTGCCTTGTTGGCCAAATCTTCAAAAGGAACTTTGGGATATTTTTTCGTTGATTCCCGAATCCGGTCATAAACCACTACCGTGTCGTGAATCGAAAAGGAAAGAATGGTCAGAACTGCCGTCACAAAAAGTGTGTCAATTTCCACCCCGGCAAAATGGCCCAATAAACTAAAGATCCCCAGAAGCACCAACGAATCATGAAACATCGCCAAAATGGCGGAGACGCCGAACATGGGATCTCTAAACTGCCGCCAGACATACAGAAGAATAAAAGAAGAAGCCAGTAAAATTCCGATAATCGTTTTTCTAATTAACTCTTTACCCAAAACCGGGCCCACGGTATCAAACTGCAGTTCAGTGGGTTTCTCGTCCACTTTTTTAGCCAAAGTACCAATTATAGAGCTAACATCTTCTCGAGAAATCGGTTTAGTCTTGATAAGAATTCTGTTTTCTCCCGAAGACTGAATTGAGGAAATATCAAGGTTCAATTCTTTCATGGTTTCTTCAACCATTCCTTTGTTGTTGTTTGCCGCTTTGGTAAATTGCAATTCCAATAGCGTGCCCCCGGTAAAATCAATCGAGGGCTTAAGCCCCCAAAAAATTAAAGAGAAAAGCCCCGGTAAAATCACTATTCCCGAGATAAGAAAGTAAAGCCATTTTAAACGCATGAATTTCATTTTATTTTTGCCCCCGATAGAATAATCTGATTAATGTTCTGGTCACCACAATACCCGTAAACAAAGAGATCGCAATTCCCAACGCTAAAGTCAAAGCAAACCCACGAACCATTCCTGACACATTTAGAAAAGCCCAATTAAAAGGATTAAACAAAACAAAAGCCGTAATTAGAGTGCAAACATTGGCATCGCGGATTGAATCCCAAGCCCGGCCGAAACCAAGTTCCATCGCTATTCTTAAGGGTTTTCCTGCTCTTTGTTCCTCTTTCATTCTTTCAAAAATCAAAATATTGGCATCAACGGCCATTCCCACAGAAAGTAAAAACCCGGTAATTCCCGGCAAGGTTAAAGTGACGGGAATTAATTTATAAAGCGCAAAAGTAATCAGTCCGTAATTGATAAGGGCCAAATCCGCTAGTAAACCTAAGAATCCATAATAAGCCCACATAAAAGCCATTACCAGAAAGAGTCCGATAACCCCGGCAATAACGGATTTTCTTACTGATTCATCCCCAAGAGTCGCTCCGATATTTCTTTGTTCGATTAACTTTATCGGGACCGGCAAAGCACCGGCATTTAATTGGATTGATAATTGTTTTGCTTCCTGCAAGGTAAAGGAGCCTTTGATTACGGCATTGCCGGAAGTAATCGGCTCATCCACTTTGGGAATAGAAACCGGTTCTCCGTCCAAATATATCGCCACGAATTTCCCCTGATTTTTGGTGGTTATTTCCCCAAATTTCTTTGCTCCATCAGAATTAAATTCCAATCCGACTGTAGGACTGCCGGTATTTTGGTCAAATTGAACAGAAGAACGAATTAAATCTTTTCCGGTAAGTCCAGTTTTTAACCAGAAATCTCCGCTTTTGGAAGCTTCTTCTTTATTAGGATTTTCTTCCATAAATTCAAGCTGGGCTGTTTTGCCGATTAAATCAATTGCCTGATTAACCTCTTTAACGCCGGGTAGTTCAACTATTAAACGATAATCATTAACAGTCTTTGAAGTTTGCACTGAGGCTTCACTGACGCCAAAAAAATTAACTCTTTTTTCAATATTTCTTTGCGCCGAAATAATGGCATTTTCCCGGTCTTTTTCCGCCACTCCTGACATATCGGCACTAAAAACCAGGTGGGTTCCGCCCTGAAGGTCCAGTCCTTTTTTAAGCTCCAGCGGTCTTTTGAAGTTTAACGGACCGATTTTGAAATCCAGTCCCTCAAAAGAATAGTTTCTGCCCAAAAAAGACAAATTTTTGGGTAAATCCACATAAAAGGAAAAAAAGGTCAAAAAAATAATTAGCCAAAGAATTGATTTATGCTTTTTCATAATTGGGATTAAAGAAAAAAATTATTTTTTTTCAACCTTTTTAATCTTCAAAAAGTTCTCGGAGAGCGGCAATTGTTGCATTCCGGAAAAAAAATAAGAAACTTTCGCCTTTTCCGATTCCATCTCTAATTTTACCTCATCCCCTGCTCTAATACCAATTAATTTTACAAAATTTGAAGGAATAGTCACTGCCAAAGAATTGCCTGTTTTTATCACTTTTTGCATCGTGATTATTTTATTAATTCAGCTTCATCCCCAAGAAGCATGATTTTGGCGCTCCCTAAAATTCCCAGCAAAAATGGATCTCTTCTTTTTTTACGGAAGGAAAATTCTTCATCAGTCATAACCGTGTAATTAATTTCCTTGCCTCTTTTTTCCTCCTCACTTTTTACCAACGAAGCCAACTCTACCATCACAATGTTTCCCACTACTAAAATATCAACTTCATCCTCTCTTCTCTCTTGTTTTCGGGCAAATTTATCGGAGAAGACGCAAAAAGTAATCTTACCGATGCGGTTGCGGTTTTTAATGATTTGTTCACCCAAGCCGGTTTCCTTGGTAACAATTACCAAAAGTTCGTGATACAAGGAATAATTGGTGTTAACCCAATAATAGAGACGGTTGCCGCGCGGCTCTTTCTTTAAAATCCCGGCTTCCTCCAAGTGCTGCAGTTCTCTCCTGACGGCGTTGATTTCTTCATCCGTTTTTCTGACCAAATCCCGGACATGGTAAAGCCCCGCGGGATTTCCAAAAAACCAGCCCAAGAGCTTCACTCGAACCTTGGAAACGACGATATCTTTAAGCATCTTTTTCTGAAGGGCAGGTATTCACCTCGATTGAACCGTTAAGCTTAATAGTTTACTGTGCCGGCAGCCGGTAAGATTTCAATCCAAATAGGACCCCGGTTAAATTTAATTTCCTTACCCTTGCCGTCAAAAAATAGGGTTCTTTCGGTCCGCGATTGCTTTGACCATTTTCCTTCGATAACTAGACCGTCCTTAAAAATCAAAGCTCTCCCTGTGCCAATGGTAGTATAAAGAAGATGCTTGTGTTCGTCAACCGGGCCCTGTTCTTTGGCAAATTGAATCACCACATTTTTCGCGGTAATCTGCTCTTTAGTATTGAAATCCAGATGTGGTTGACCGCCGTTTGATCTTTTGTAGGAATTAGTCACTTTGTCATAATCCCACCTGACGACATATTGCTTATAATCCTTCCAAAACTCAAATTCGGGGGAAACCGATCCGGAAGACGGCGCGTCGTCCTTAAATACCCAGCTGCGGAAAGATTTATCCCAAGCGATTCCTTTATAATTAACATTGGTTAATTTCCGGTCGGCGGCGGTCTGCCACAAAGCAAAAGTACTGCAATACATAGAATGTTCAGTAGCTACCGGATGGCCAATCCGATCCGGCTCCCGCCGGCAAATTTTAAAACCCAAAGCAAATTGATCAAGGTCACTATGAGTATCTTTATTCTTCCAGCCATACTTTTCGATTTGGCAAAGCGCTTTTGCCCGCGGATCAACTGTCGGGTCATTACATTGCCCTGCTCCGCCAACATGATTGTACAAAGGATAGTCGCCGTATTCCGAAGCCCAATCTAAAAAGTAAGTCCTGGCGGAACGAACTGGGCCAATATCATAATCATTTTTTAAAGCAAAAGCCGCATCGGCGCAATAGAAAACGGCCATAAACCTAGTGATTGCTCCTTCAGCAACAGCTTCATAAACAACATCTGCTTTACTTAACCCGGACTGAGGCCGTGATTCTTCATGGTTTTCAATCATGACCACCAAGGGTCTTCTTTGCGACCACAAATCTTTTTCGGTCTGGGTGAATTTTGTCCCATTTAAAGGACAAATTTGATCTTTGGGCCCGGTAAGAACCGGGAACCGGAAACCTTTATCGGTCCCTTCCTGGGACGTCGGAGTAACTATTTTTGAAGTACTGCCTTTTTGAATAAAACCGAAAACCGCGTATGAGGCACCGGTAGAGAGCAAATAAAGCCCCACCAGCAAAAGGATAAAACTTAATTTTTTATTCATAACGATAGATTATTATACAATAACGGATTAATAAATTGAAAGTATTTGTTGCCGGACTTATCCTGTTTTGTGTTTGCCTTTTTTCTGCGCCTCCAGTATCGCCTGAATTTCTTCTTTGGAAAACTCAAAACCTCCTTCTCTGCCGCCGCTTACCGGCTTGGCGAAAACTCTGGTGGCCTCGCGGCTGTGCAAGGTGGTGATGACAAAACCGCTGTCATTACCATCCAAAAGGGCCAGGACAAAGCTTTGATTGCCTCCGGTATCGGAAAAGGGATTATAGCGCACCAGACCGATTTTCTGGAAATTAATTTTGTTCTCCGCCCTTAAAAGCTCTATCCTCGATTCCAACTCGACGAAACTCTTTTCTCCTTTTTTCAAAGCAACCATGACCTCTCCCAAAATCTCTTTTAAATCTTTCTCGCTTATCCCTTTGGTCAACCGGCTGAAAGTTTTTAAAATCCGCGTCAGAAAAAAAGTGATCGCCGAAAGCCACAGCAAAATTATAAAAGTAATTATTATTAGCAGTATATTTGAAAATCCTGTCATGCTAAGCAATTTTAAGAACAAATAAAAATAAAGTCAATCATGTGT
>CAYVNK010000045.1:0-5831 GCA_964452885.1 uncultured Gammaproteobacteria bacterium | reverse complement strand
ATGAAAACAGTTGTTGATTATCTTAAAAAGTCCAACAGGTGTGGAACGGATACAACTAATTGATTTTAGACTCAATAAGAGATACAATCAACACGGTTAAGAGCCGGAGAATAGCCCCGTCGTAGCGCTCCACGAGCTGTGTACGAATAGTACCTGAAGGCGAGTGGTAAGCGAATGATGGGGAGGAAAGTCCAGACAGCAGAAAGCAGGGTGTCCCGCCTAAGGCGGGAAGGATGTACCAAACGGTACGTCCCTAGTTAGAGCCACAGTGACGATTCCGTGCAAAACGGAGTGAAACGCCCAGAAGGGTGATGCATCAAAAGATGCGTTAGGCAATCCTCCCCGCGGCAATCTTCGAGCAACTCGCTACCCCGCCTTGGCGGGATGAAAGGTGCTTTCCCGAGAGTTGAAGAAAGAGCATTAGAGAGATTATTCTCATTAAAACAGAATCTGGCTTATGAGCTCTTAACTACTCTTTAAGATTATCTCTCGTCGAATTTTTTCGAAGAATAAATTTTGGCGACGATCACCTCTAAGGCGAGATAGGTCGGAATTGCCAGTAAGGCTCCCCCGACGCCGGCCAGTTTAAAACCAATCGCCAAAGAGATAATCGAAATCAGCGGATTGACTCCGGCCGCTTTTTTCATAATCCGGGGGACGAGAAAGGAATTTTCCACCTGCTGAATCAGAAAAACCCAGCCGGCTACGGCAATTCCGTGCCAGGGAGAAATCGTCAGACCAACAATAATGGCCGGAATCGAAGCAACAATTGGACCAAAATTCGGAACAACTTCTAACAAAAAGGCCAATAAAGAAAGAGGCAAGGCAAAGTTTAAACCAATAATTCTATAACCCAAGAAGCTTAAAATTCCAATCGCCAGCATTAATAAAAACTCTCCTTTTACCCAACCGCCAAGTCTAATTTCAATTTGATCAAAAACCCCTTCTATTTCTTTTTCTTTTGCTTCACCAAAAAAAAGAATAAGATATTTTTCCAGATTTTTTCTTTCTACCAATAAGTAAAAAGTAATAATCAGAAGCGCGATTACCGCCAAAACATTAGAAAATAGACTAACGATTAATTTGACCAGGTTTGCCGGCAAGGAAGTAAATTGACTAAGCTGAATAGCCAGTAGTTTTTCATCAATTCCCAAAACCTTAAATTGTTTTAAAAGACTGGGAATCTGGTTAATCAAGTTGGCTGTCTGTTCCACTAAAGGAGGGACAACTGCTCCGATGAATAAAATTATTATGGTCAGAACCCCGATATAAACAATAAGAATAGAAAGACTACGCTTAACTTTTAATTTTTCCAGGCGGCGGACAATCGGATTAAGCACCGACATTAAAATGAGGGCGATAAAAATGCTGAGTAAAATTGACCTAATTTGAAACAAAAGCCAGACAAAAGCAACAAATACGGTAATGAAGACCACGGTTTTATAGGAGATTTCCACTTTTTTCGGCATAATTAACTATACCAACTTTTGACTAATTTTTCTACTTTCTCTTGCCAACCGCCTTTTTCAATATCAAACCATTTAATTCCCGGCCTTTTTTTAAACCAGGTCATTTGTCTCCTTGCATAATTATGTTCGGCAAACTGCCATTTTTTTATTACCTCTTCTTTACTTAATTTCCCTTGAAAATATTCTTGCCATTCACGATAGCCAATAGTAGTCCCTAAAACAGAGTTGCCCCATTCATATCTTTTAGCAAGCAATTTTTTAACTTCCTCCTCCGCCCCCATCCTTACTCTTTCATCCACTCTTTGGTCAATTCTTTCATACAAAGTTTTATAAGGAGCGGTTAATCCGATAAACAGTTTGTTTATTTTGGGGTTAGGCCTTTTTTGCTCAAGAGTCAATCCGCTCCCGGCAATTTCAATGGCCCGAACCAATCTTCGCGGATTTTTCTTGTCGCTGGCATTCATCCTTCGAGCTCGTTTTGGATCAAGCCTGACTAAGATTTCCTGCAGTGCCAAAACCGTTCTTCCCTGTAGCTCGTTTCTCAACTTCCAATCCGGACCGATTCCCATCGTTCCCAAACCCTCAATCACCGCTTTAATATAAAACCCTGTTCCGCCGACAATAATCGGCAATTTTCCCCTCTGCCAAATATCGGTAATCACCTGCCAAGCCAATTTATAATAATCCGCCACATTAAACTTTTCATCCGGAGCTGCAATATCCAGTAGCCAAATTTTAATTTCATCCGATAAATCTTTTCCGGTAATAATATCCATTCCTCTATAAACCTGCCGGGAATCGGCAGAAACAATTTCTCCATTAAATTTTTTGGCCAATTTCACCGCTAGTGCCGTTTTTCCAACACCTGTCGGCCCGCAAATAATTAAAATTTTGTTCATTTATTAATTATTGTTATCCCTTCTTTATTTATTCTTCTGTGCTCGTCAATAATTTTACCAAACATCGGCATCAATCTACTTAATCTTACCAATTTCCCGTTTTTCAAAACTTTCGGATCAACATATCTAAATTTCTTAAAAACTTTTGCCGTCTTTTTGACTTCTAAATTAGGAACAGCTTTTTCAGATAACATCTTTAAAGATTTTGCTATCTCAGTGTCCTTGCTTTTACTAATTATCTCCATAATATATTTTTCGTCTTTAAAAAAATCTTTTTTCTCCAAAATTTTAATTTTTAGAGCTCTTTTTAGCATTTGAACAAACAAATAATACCTCCTGGAAGTTTCTTCTCCTCCCCAAAATTCTGTTTGCAGTATCAAAAAAGTATGGGCAAATTTAAAAGCCAAGTTTTTATTTAAAAAAATTATTTCCCCGTTAAAATTAGTCAAATCTTCTAAACACAAAGCAACTTCTTATTCGCTCAAATAATATTTTAATTGTCTGGCCGAATAATCAATTCTATCGGCGCATAAATCGGGAATTTCCCGCTCTAATAAATGAAAATTATTTTGCTGTAACATTCTTTCCAAAGAAAAATTATATTTTTCGAGAAGTTTGGGTATTTCGGTTCTTTTGACAAAACTTTCATGAAGCTGATTATGATAGTCTTCTTTTCCTTTCATTCCCTCGGCAAAAACCCAATCGGCAACGTGAGAAAAGGTAAGGGTAGAAACATCATGAAGCAAACCCGCCAGTTGCTCTTCCAAAGAAGCTCCAAGTTTTCTCAACAGGAGCATCACTCCGACACTGTGTTCATAACGACTATAACCTTTACAGTGGAAATATTTGTTCGGAATTCCAAATTGGGAAATATTTTTCAGGCGTAGTAAGGCCGGTGTTTTTAGAAATGTTTTCAAAACCGGTTCATTAATCTCAAATTTTCCGTAAATTTTATCAGTTAGTACCATTGAATATTTTTATCAATAATTATTTGGGCTCTAGACTAGAATACCTCCTGCTATACTAGTCAAAATGCTTGTTAAATCGGCAAAATTAAGTGATTTTAAAATTGAAAAGATTTTTTGGTGTTTTTGTATTGATATCAATGCCGACAAAACGAGACTTATAGTTTCACTTAACAGAAATACCGTCAACAAATATTTTAATCTTTTTAGGACAGTTATATGGTATCACTAAACGGAAAAATTTAAAAGGGAAATCTCAGGAGAAGCAGAATGTGATGAAGCCTACTTTGGCGGTAAAAGAAGACGAGGTGTTCCAGGGAAAAGAGGTAGAGGTTACGGTAAACAACCAGTCTTTGGTATATTTGAACGAGATGGCAGGGTTTATACGGAAATTGTTCCCAATTGTAAAAAACCACCCCTGCAGAAAATCATTCGGGGAAAGATCAATCTAGAAACAATTATTTATACAGATAAATGGCGTGAGTATGACGGATTGGTTGATGTAGGATACGATAAACACCTTAGAATTAACCATGAGGAAGAATTTTCCGATGGTAACGGCAACCACATCAATGGTATTGAAAACTTTTGGTCTTTTACTAAAAGAAGATTGACCAAATTTAATGGTGTTAAAGTAAATTTTGAACTACACTTGAAAGAATACGAATGGCGTTATGGAAAAACAAAAAAGGAATTATACAAAGACCTTATAGTTTTATTAAGAAAGTGGAGGAAATTCGTTATTTCCTAGTCTAGAGCTTTATTTGTTATTAATTAAATCATTTAATATTTTCCAGCGATTTCTTTTTTCTTTAAAAGGAATTTCTTCTTTCATTTTGTAAGCAGCAGTTTGCTCCCTAGGGGAATAAATCGAAACGTAAGCTTTAACAAAATTTACTTTCTTGCATAAATCCATCGTATTTTGGAATTGTTCTTCGGTCTCTCCCGGAAAGCCGACAATAATATCGGTCCCAATTTTAATATCCGGAATTTTTTTTCTGATTTTTTCTACTAATTTTAAATAATCAGATGCCGTATATTTTCTACTCATTTTTTTTAATATTTCACTATCTCCCGATTGAACCGGCAAATGTAAATAACGGTCAATTTTCGGCAAACTCATTGCCTCAATTATCTCCTCATTTAAATCCCAGGGGTTGGAAGTAAGAAATGAAATTTTATTTATTCCCTTTATTTCATGAAGTTTTTTCAAAAGCAGCGCAAAACCGCCTGAGTATGAATTTACGTTTTGCCCCAGTAGTGTTATTTCTTTATATCCTCTACTGGCCAATTCCTCTACTTCACAAACAATTTCTGCAAATGGCCGGGAAACTTCCCTCCCCCTAGCATAAGGGACCACACAGTATGTACAAAAATTATTACACCCTTCCATTATCGGAACTAAAGCGTGGATATTTGAATTACGAATTATGCCCTGCCTGCCGGCAGGCAGGAATTTTGAATCAAGGGAGAAATCCGCTATTTTTTTAAATTCATCAACATTTGGCAATTTCTTTTCTAACCACCTTTTGGAATAACGCAACATACACCCTGTTAAAATCACTTTAAACTTTTGCCTTGAACTTTTGATTTTTGCCTGCCTGCCGGCAAGGCAGGATTTTTGATTTTTGATTTTGGTCAAATTATTCACCAGTCCAAAGACCCGATTTTCTGCCGACTCACGAACCGAACAGGAAACAATCACAATTTCATCTGCCTCTTCAATCTTATTGGCCGATTTCCATCCTTTGGCTTCATACCACCCAGCTACCTTCTCGCTATCCGCGACATTCATTTGGCAACCGTATGTCTTAATAAAATAGTTCCCCATTTAAGTAATTCAAATTGAAGGTGTGAATCTATTCATTTTTCCTGGAAACTCTTAAGAAGCAAAATTTTAGAAAGTGGTGGGGTTTCGGCGGCGACAATGGTGACTGAATCTTTATTACCCAGCTCACTTATTAATCTTGATTTTAATTCTTGGCTGGCATTGGGTGGCAATTGCAAATCATAAACTACATCATTATCACTTTTAAAAGTATATTTGATACCACTTTTGTCAATAAAACCGGAATAAGGGTGACTGGTATCCGCGATTTGGTATTGTCCTTTTTGGCATTCGCCCCTAAAAAATTGCCATTCCTCACACTCTGTTCCGTCGTTAAATTTACAGATGCCTATCTCTCCCGCGGTTTCTCTAATTATTGCTAATTTTCCGCCTTTATCAAGACAATTTTGGGAAGCGGGATTGGGCAAGGTGGCAGTTTTAACTTCTTCTTTACATGTTCCTGTCGGCTTAGGAGTACTGGGGTTTCCCTTCCAGCTATCTTCTTTAGTAAATACTCTCGCAGCAGCTACTGCCAAAATGATTATAATTATTACCGCCAAAATAGGAAGAATGATTTTCTTCATGACTCTATGATATCACGAGGAATCAAGTTTGTGTCCTGGCTGGGGTCATCGGTAACACTTCCGGTTTGTAGGTTTGAGCATATGAC
>CAYVNK010000044.1:0-5861 GCA_964452885.1 uncultured Gammaproteobacteria bacterium | reverse complement strand
CATCCTTCGTTTAGAAATACTCCATTTTCAGTACCATTATTGACTGGGTAAGACTCCAGGATGCTTTTTTAGTCTCTTTAGTGTACAATTCCCCTCCTGTATGAAGAAAAAATATCTTTTTATTGGAATTGCCGTTTTGGCCATAATTTTGGCTTTCTTTTTGGTTAGAGGGAGAAACAAGAATAATCCTTTTACGACCGAAGTAATTAAAAAAGGAAATTTGAATGTGGTTATTTCTGCTTCCGGTGAAATCAAGGCGGAAAAGGATATTACCTTACAGTTTCAAACCGGTGGCTTATTGACCTGGGTGGGTGTTAAAGAAGGAGACAAAGTTAAAAAAGGCCAAGCCATCGCCTCTCTCGATAGCCGGTAAATAAAGAAACAACTGCAAAAAAGTCTTAATCTTTATATGACACAAAGGGATACTTTTGAACAAACTCAGGCAGATTATAAGCCGATTAAAGATGCTCTACTTTTGACCGATACGATCAGGCGAACTCTTGACCAAACACAAAATTCATTAAATAATTCGGTTTTGGATGTGGAGTTAACTGATTTATCCTTACAACTGGCCACAATTCATTCCCCTTTTGACGGGGTTGTGGTTTCGGTAAATACTCCTTATCCGGGAGTTAATATTTTACCGACCAGTGCCTCTTTTAGAATTGTTGACCCGAATAGTTTATATTTTGAAACACAAGTTGATGAAACCGATACTCCTAAAATTAAAGAAGGAAGTACTGCAACGGTAAAATTGGATGCTTTTCCGGGCCAAGTTCTCAATGGCAAAGTTGATAGAATTGATTTAATTTCTATTCTATCTTCAGGTGGAGGTACTGCCTATAATGCCAGGGTGGGGATTAACAATCAAAGCGATTTAATTTTAAGAGTAGGTATGAACGGTGATGCCGAAATTTTACAGACTAGCATAAAGGACGCTCTTTTATTGCCAGCCATAGCCTTGGTAGAAAAGAACGGCAAGTCATATGCTTGGAAAATAGAAAATGGCAAAGCTAAGCAATCTGAAATTTCTGTTGGACAATCGAATGATAATTATGTTCAGATTTTATCCGGCTTAAACGAAAACGACTTGATAATCACTTCCAATATCAACCTTCTCAAAGAAGGAATGGCTATTAAGCCATAAACTTATGATCAACATGGAGCTCACCAATGTTTCCAAGATCTACAAAGTAGATGAAGTAACCGTCACTGCTTTAGACAATGTTTCCTTAAAAATCGAAAATGGAGATTTTATATCTATTGTCGGACCTTCCGGTTCGGGCAAGTCAACTTTGATGCATATTTTGGGGTTACTCGATAAACCAACTTCGGGAGTGGTTAAACTTGATGGAGAAGAGGTTTCTTTTAAAAATGATGTTAAATTGGCCTCTTTAAGAAATAAAAAAATCGGTTTTGTTTTTCAGTCATTTAATTTATTACCAAGAACTACTGCCTTGGCCAACGTGGAATTGCCTTTAATTTACGGCGGAGTTTCTGCCAAAGAAAGACATGAACGTTCTAAAGAAGTTTTGGAATCTGTAGGTTTGGGACAAAGAACTCATCATTTTCCCAATCAGATGTCGGGCGGGGAAAAACAAAAAGTGGCCATTGCCAGAGCTTTAATTAATAACCCGTCTATTGTTTTGGCGGATGAACCGACCGGGAACCTCGATTCAAAATCAGGCGAAGAAATTATGAGTATCTTCAAAGATTTGCATAAAAAAGGAAATACTATTGTTTTAGTCACCCATGATTTGGATATCGCCGGAATGACCAAAAAAATCATTCGGGTTAAAGACGGAAAAATTGTTAGGGAGTAAAATTTATGGATACTTTGGAAACATTTAAATTAGCGACCTCTGCCTTAAAGAGGAATAAAAGCCGATCATTTTTGACCATGCTCGGAATAATCATCGGGGTTTTTGCTGTAATTAGCTTGATTTCTGTCGGTACGGCTCTTAAAAATTATATTACTAAACAATTTGAATCAATCGGAGCTAATGTTCTTTATGTTTTACCCGGTCAGGTTGGTAATGGACAAGGTGGTTTTGGTGGCGGTGGGGGTTCGCCAAACTTTGCCGGAAGCAAATTAAAAACTTCATATATTAAAGAAATCGAAAAAATCGGTTTTCCCATTACTCAGGTTACCGGTGATATTGAAGTTTCCTCAGTCGTTAAATTTAAAAACAAACAAACTAGAGCTAGGATTGTCGGTGGAACTCCGGATATTGTTGCTTTTACCGCTTACACTTTAAACAAAGGCCGTTTTTTTAATAACTCGGAAGTTACCAGTAGCCGCAAAGTGGCAGTAATCGGTTCGGAAATTGCCACTAAACTTTATGAGAATAAAGAACCCTTGGGACAGGACATTATCGTGGCTGAAAACCGTTTTAAAATTATCGGCGTTTTGGAAAGTCGAGGCGCCGGTTCTTTGGGTTCACAGGATAGCGTAGTAGTAGTTCCGATAAGCAGCGCCCAAACAGTTTTCGGAGTGACAAACTTACAATCGATTTTTGCCAAATTTGCCGGGGAAAATCAAGCAGATGAAGCAAAAACTAAAATTCAAAATTTGCTTTTAAAATCTTTAAAACCTGAAGACTTTACGGTTATTAATCAAGGGACACTTTTGACCAGTATTTCTGCCATTCTTAACGTGGTCACTATTGCTTTGGGCGGAATTGCCGCCATTTCCTTACTTGTCGGCGGAATTGGCATTATGAATATAATGCTCGTTTCCGTGACGGAACGAACCAGAGAGATTGGTATCAGAAAATCGGTGGGAGCGCAGAATTCCGATATTCTAGTCCAATTTTTAATCGAGGCAATTTTTTTAAGTTTAGTGGGCGGTTCTATCGGGATAATTATGGGTGTTGCGGTAACAATGTTGGTGGGTAAATTAATTGCCGCCAATGCTTTTTCCTGGTGGTCAATATTTTTAGCGATAGGAGTTTCTTCTTTGGTCGGCATTGTCTTTGGAGTCGCACCTGCTTACAAAGCTTCTAAGCTTGATCCGGTGGAAGCGCTCAGGTACGAATAACTGTTGAATTATTTCTTTGAAATTAAGTATACTTAAGTCATGAAGAAATTTTATGTCTTCATTTTTCTATTCTTTTCTTTGGCTCTTTTTCTTTTATATACAAAATCCACTTTGGCACAAAGTAAAACCAGCACGGAAAATTATCAGGAGCTTTTACAGAATTACCGCAGTTATCAGGACGCAATAACCCCCTTCAATACTAAAAAAAGCCGGTATTTGACCTATGGGACAGTTGATACTCAGGCGGAACTTTTGGATGCTTCCAAAAATCTTTTAAATGTCGAAACCAGAGCAATTACTTCTTATACCTCTTTTATAAAGTCATTGCTGGCTGAAGCGACTCAGATTTTGCAGTATCGGGACACTGTCCTTTATATTAAATTAGACGACGAACTGTCATCCTTAAATATTGCCGGCGGAAAAGTTGGAACATTATCTTCCTTAAGCGAGGCAGAAACTTTAAGCGCCGATTTTTCTGATCAGTATAAAAAAATCAGCCGAATTGGTTATCAAATTAAATCAATTGTGGAAATAGAATCGGTTAAAAAAATTTTTGCCAATTTGCAGGTGGAAAAAAATAAGTTGGAAAATTTTTTAAATGAACAAACAGGAAGTACGAGTCAGATTTTGGCTGCCAAAGAAAAGTTTTCTACTTTAAATCAAGATTTTGGAAGAATATCCGATCTAATTTCTCAAGCGGAAACTTCTCAAAAAAAATTAGAGAACGGTGATCCAATCGGCCTTACTCAAGAGATCTGGAAGAACTTAAATGAGGCAAAGGCAGTTATTGGCCAGATAATTACCGGTTACCAAAACATAATATTTTCATTAAAATGATAAAAAAATTATTAATGATTTTATTGGTCTTTGCTTTTATCGGCGGCATTTTGTTTTTGCTTTACGTTGGAAAAAATAAGATGCATGCTCCCTCAATAAGTTTACCAGTGCCAATTTCTCAGCCAACATCCGTTCCGGAAGCCTCTCCTTCAGCGACCCCTAATGGGTCAATTGTAGAAATGGAAAACGATTTAAAGTTAATCGGTAATGATTTACAGAAAATAAAAGAAGATACCCGCTTAAATCCGCCTGCCTTTCTTTTTGACTTGGGGCTAACGAAATAATATGGATAACTCTTCTCCATTAGCCGATAGATTGCGGCCGACTGAATTTGCTGATTTTGTCGGTCAGGAACATTTAGTCGGACCAAATGGTTTATTGCGAAAATTAGCGGAAAAAGACGAGCTGGTTTCCCTTATTTTTTGGGGGCCGCCCGGTTGTGGCAAAACTACCTTAGCCAAAATAATTGCCAGTAAAACCAAAAGTTACTTTGTTCATTTTTCGGCGGTTTCTTCCGGAATTGATGAAGTTAAAAAAGTAGTGGCTCAAGCGGGTGAAAGAAAAAAACTTTATGGGCAACGAACAATTTTGTTCGTGGATGAAATCCATCGTTTTAATAAGCTCCAGCAGGATGCCTTTCTTCCTTATGTTGAGGATGGCACAATAATATTAATCGGCGCGACCACGGAAAATCCCTCCTTTGAAGTGATCGGTCCCCTGCTTTCCCGCTGCCGGGTTTTCGTTCTGGAGAGCCTTGGCGAAAACGAATTGAACAAAATAATTGATCGGGGAATAAAAGAACTCAATTTGAAAATTGAGCCTGATGCCAGGGCCTTTTTGATTGAAGCGGCCAACGGTGACGCCCGCAACGTTTTAAATATTTTGGAAATTGCCGAAAAAATTGTGAAAGATAAAATTACTTTAAAAGACATTGAAGAAGCAATGCAAAAGAAAACGCTTCTTTATGATAAAGCCGGTGAAGAACATTACAATTTAATTTCGGCGGTTCATAAGGCCATGCGGGGCTCTGATCCTGATGCGGCGATTTACTATATTTGTCGGATGCTTGAAGCGGGAGAAGACCCGCTTTATGTGGCGAGAAGAATGGTCCGTTTTGCTTCTGAAGACATTGGAAATGCCGATCCTGAGGCACTACAACTGGCTGTAGCTGCTTTTGAAGCCTGTGACCGGGTGGGAATGCCTGAATGCCGGATTTTTCTGGTACAGCTCGCCGCTTACCTGGCTTTGGCGCCGAAAGATAACGCCGCCTATCTGGCCGAAGGAGCGGCCACGGAAGACATTAAAAGATTCGGTAATCTCCCCGTGCCCTTAAAATTCAGAAATCCCGTGACCAAATTAATGAAAGAAATCGGTTATGGCGAGGGCTATAAATACGCTCACAATTTTAGATCAGAAGAACTGAAAGACGAAGTTTATCTCCCTGACCGCTTGAAAGGGAAAAAATACTATTTACCAAAGAAAAAATAAAATAATTGGTGAGGCCAGGAGGACTTGAACTATTAACAACTTACTATTTTAACTTTGTCGGGTACCATTGAGTTAAATTTGTCAAGAAATTTAGTGGTTTCGATGATATAATTTGTCAAGAGCGCTGCGCCTGTAGCTCAATGGATAGAGCAGGTGGCTTCGGACCACAAGGTTGCGGGTTCGACTCCTGTCAGGCGCGCCATGTCTTGGTTTCTTTATTTAGTTCAAGGAAAAGACTCTTCTTTATATACAGGAATAACTACCGATATTCAAAGAAGAGTTAAGGAGCATAACCAAAAAAAAGGAGCTAAGGCTTTAAGGGGAAAATTACCCGTAAAATTGGTTTACCAGGAAGTTTTTAGTGATAAAATTTCTGCGGCAAAAAGAGAAATTGAGATTAAGAAATTAAGAAGAGAAGAAAAATTAGAGCTAATTGGGGCCGTAGCTCAGTGGTAGAGCAGTCGCCTCTTAAGCGATTGGTCGATGGTTCGAATCC
>CAYVNK010000043.1:0-6045 GCA_964452885.1 uncultured Gammaproteobacteria bacterium | reverse complement strand
AAACGTTCACATAATAAAAATTCGGGTAAACTCATTTTAGAAAATTTCTTTAATCTTCAAAAGAACCTTTTCCCAGAAAGTATAACGGGCAGAGGCAATAATTGAATAAGGCAAAACCTTAAGATTTTGTTTGGGAAGATCTTCCCAGGATAATTCAAAATCTCCTGACTCCGAAGCGGTGGAAACAGTAAATTCAATTTCAACAGTTTCTCCCGGCAAAACTTTAATGTTGGGTGAAAGAACAATATTGGAAACATTTAAACCCATGGGTGTTTGATTTTCAATTTGCCACTCCCCTTTTTCTCCCCAAATTGATTGGCCAATATTTTTTAAAGTTATTTTGCCTTTAAAAGTGGTGTTTACCGGCATAAAAGAAGGGATCAATAAAGACTTCATTTCATATTTTTCTATTTGTTCCGGCCACCAGGATTTTTTTACCAAATTTTTTATCTCAAAAAATTGTTGGTAAGGATTGCCGTCTTTATCCATCCAAGAAAAAGGAGCAAATAAGTCATCCGGATAATTAAGAACAAAAGGAGTAACTGCCATAATTCGGCTATCTTTTAGCCAGACATTTTCAAATGCATATTTTAGGTATTTGGCAGCAGTAACTTCATTAACAAATTTTGATTTTTTATCTTTTATTTCTGAATTAGTTTTTGGCCAGCCGGTTTCAGTAATAAAGACCGGCAATTCTTTTTTTAAACCAAACTGGTTTTTTAATATTGCCAATTCCCAATTATAGCCTTTAATACTGGTTCGGCTGTTTTCCCAGGGTTTGCCGATAAAACCATGATTAGGGTAAGAATGGGACGACCAGCCGTCCAATTTTTCAAAAATATCGGGAATTGTCGCTTTCATCCAGGACCAAAACTGAAAAGCGTCCATCGTCTCTTTACCGTTGGGAGCGGCCAAATCAAAGCCGGCATTAAGTATCTTGAATTTTGAATTTTGAATTTTGAATTTTGAATTAAATTCTGAAAGAATTTTGGCATATTCTCTCGGATTGACTTCCCCTCCCCATTCTTTTTTGTGATTTGGCTCGTTAAAAATAATCACATATTGATCTTTGACTGGCCAATTTAAACTCCCCAAAAAATCCACCCACTTTTGACTATCCTCGACTTTTGGTTTAGCCCAATTTATTCCTTCTAAATGCGTAGCTAAACGGACCAATGGAATAAGATGTTTGATCCGGCATTGATCAAAAAAATCTTGCCACTTATCGGAATTTAAGTCGTCTTCACGGATGACTACGGTTACCCAGCCCCAATCTCCACCATTGGAGTTAACCAGTTCATTCGCTTTTTCCAAGTCAGCCGGCTCTAAAATATGGATGCCAAATTTATTAGTTTCTTGCGCAAAAGCCGTTGAAGCGAAAATCAGGCTGAAAAATGATAAAATAAGGCTTGTTAAGAGAAATAATCTTTTCATTTGTTAACTATAAAGAATTTATTAATTATATCATTTTTAGCCTCAAGATGCAGACCATTGACGAAAGAATTTTAGAAATTGAAGCAGAAATCAGAAAAACTCCCTACCACAAAGGAACGGAGCATTATATCGGTAAATTAAAAGCCAGAATTGCCAAGCTCCGCGAGGAAAAAATTGAAAAAATTTTTAAGTCAAGAAGCAACGGAGGTGGTGGCGGATATGGGATCAAAAAAACCGGGGACGCCTCAGTAGTTTTAGTTGGCCCGCCTTCGGTAGGAAAATCCACTTTACTTAATAAAATAACTCATGCTGAATCCAAAGTGGCGGCTTATGATTTTACGACTTTAAATATTATTCCTGGAATGCTTGACTATAAAGGAGCGAAAATCCAAATTTTTGATGTTCCGGGAATTATGGCTGGCGCTGCCTCTGGCCGAGGCAGGGGTAAAGAAGTGCTTTCGGTTGCCAGAAACGCCGATTTAATCATGGTTATGGTTGATGTTAAAACAGTAAATCTGATTCCGCAGATATTGAAAGAACTACACGAAGCGGGAGTGAGATTAAATGAAGAAAAACCCAGAGTAAGTATTATCAAAAAACTTTCCGGAGGAATAAAAGTTAATTCTATGACCACTCTTGAACTAGGTTATGACACAATAAAATCATTGGCCGGTGAATTTCATTTGACTAACGCGGAAGTTATTATTAAAGAAAATATTTCTATTGAACGGCTAATCGATGTTTTTATGGGTAACCGTGCCTATCTTCCATATCTGATGGTGATTAATAAGGCGGATTTAGGCATGCCAAAAAATTTAGATAAATATTTACCGCCCGGAGTTGAACCATTATTCGTTAGTGGAATAAAAGATAAAAATCTTGATGAATTAAAAGAAGTGCTTTGGCAAAAATTGCAGTTTATCAGAGTTTATTTGAAAAACAATGATGAAATTGATAAAAATGACCCACTAATAATAAAAAAAGGCAGTTCTTTGTTTTGGATCTTGGAAAATATCGCTATCCCCAAAAAAGAAAATTTTAAATCAGCGAAAGTTTTTGGGCCGGGAGCAAAATATCCCGGACAAGAAGTTAGTTTAAGTTTTGTTCCTCTGGACGAGACGGTTGTGCAGTTTGAGTAACTAATTGACCGCAGGCCGCATTGATCTCTTTTCCCAGAGAGCGTCTGATGGTAAAAGGAATTTTATATTTTTCTAAAGCCCGGACAAAAGTTTCTCTTCTTCCCATTCCTGATCCCTTATATTTTCCGCCGGTAGGATTAAGAACAATGACGTTTAAGTGGAAAAGAGATGAACCAAATAACTTTTTTATAGCAAAAATATCCTCAAAAGTATCGTTAAATTTATCAATCAAAGCATATTCAAAAAATATTTTTCGGTTGTTTAATTTTACATAATGTCCACAAAATCTCATTAATTCAGTAAGAGGATATTTTTTGGCAATTGGGATAATTTGCTCTCTTTTTTCCTGAAAAGGTGAATGCAGAGAAATTGCCAAATTGATTTTTGATTTCAAATCGGCAAATTTGTACATCTCGGGGATAATCCCAACAGTAGAAACGGTCATTTGTTGATAACTAATATTAAATTTGCCCGGAATACTAATTTCGGCGATAGCTTTTTGTGTTTCATTCCAATTCAAAAATGGCTCCCCCATGCCCATAAAAACCAAACGGGAAACTCTTTTTTTCATTGGCTGAAGATAATTGTTCCAAAAAGCGATCTGGTCAACAATTTCTTTGCTGCTTAAGTTTCTTTGAAAGCCCATTTTTCCGGTGGCGCAAAACTTGCATCCCAAAGGACAGCCAACCATTACCGAAACACAAGCAGTGATCCAGTCGCGATAAACCATTAAAACAGATTCGATTTTAAGGTTGTCGTTAAGTGACAATAAGGCCTTAACTGAATCGTCTTTAAGGTTGCCGAAAATCATTTTCTCTTTAACGCTTAATTCTTTCATTTCTTGTATTTTAACTTATATCGGATTTGCTTGTATAATCTATAATTATATGGAAAAAATAAAAAATACATTTACTTGTAATCACTGCCATAAAGTAGTCGAGATAACCGACTATATGGGTACCAGTTACCGCAATCATTGCCCGTTTTGTCTTTGGTCAACTCATGTTGATTGGAAAAGCCCGGGTGATAGAAACGCCAAGTGCGGAGCCTTGATGGAACCAATTGGTCTTACTTTTAAAAAAGAAACCATTGATAAATATGGCAAAAAAATTCAAGGCGAGTTGATGGTCGTTCATTTATGTTCTTTTTGCGGTAAAATTTCTACCAATCGTTTGGCATCTGATGACGATACAGGTGTTGTTTTAGAATTATTTGAAAAAACGATCAATTCTTCCGAGGAGATAAAAGAAAAAGTGGCCGGAGAAGGCATAAAACTTTTGGACAAAAAAGACGAAGAAGAAGTCAAAACTCAGCTTTTTGGAAAGAGATAATTAAAAAGAAACCGCCGAGCAAAAAAGATGTTTAAAAAATAGTAAACACCAGTTCACTCGGCGTAACACACTAACTGACGTGGGGATTTAGATTACATAACCGGTTGTTGCAGATGATCAAAGGAAATATTTTGTAGGATTGTACCCACCTCAACTTTCCCCTTGAAAACCTTTTGAACCAAGAACGAGAGACCTTTACGAAGTCCTTTTTTGTATTTGATGATTATTCCATCAACAATGAAAGACTTCGTACGGAGACGAAGGATCACCTCCTCTTTGCAAAGTTCCGGTACATCGTTCAAGATAACGGCGGTCATGTCTTTTTCCAACTTTGTTTTCCCTTTTTTTATTGGCCCACGTCAGTCAATGTGCAAGAGACAAAAAAAGAAAAGAGCGCAATTACTCTTTCTTAATTCCTGATTCTATTTTAGAAGCTATAAAAAGTCAAGAGACACTATAGGACAATAGATGACAACAGGGGATAATAGAGGAAAATAAAATAACAATAAATAATATTGGGGTGACTGACGGGTGATGCTCCCGCGACCTCTTGCTCCACAGGCAAGCGCTCTACTGTTGAGCTACAGCCACCAAGTCATGGACAAAACCTACGGTTTTTTCTCAAGCTTTTTCCCTAAGTTGTAATCTTCGAGATCTTCCATCGATTCGCCTCGAAGATTAATATTATAATCAATTCCATGGGTTTTGATTACTCTCTTGAGATTTTAACAAATTTTTGTCTTAATAACGAGCTTTAAGTCACTTTTGATAAAGAAAAAGGCCCAGGGTTTGTTTCGCATTGTTATGCAAAAAGTTAGACCCTGGGCCCAAGAAACAAGAACGGTAGCTATCTAGCCTAAACTAATTTGTTGGGGTGTAAAAAAAAGTTTTTGGCTAATGCCAGGAAGAGGTGTTCACCAGTTGAAAGTCAATCTTGATCGACTGACTCGGGTTCATAGTACCGGTCCATTCGTCGGTCCAAAGATAATCATTCGGACCTGTATCGACCCAGCGGATGAACTTCCAGCGGTTGGGATCCAATCCGGCGGGTAGCGAGACCTTCACTCGAAGTTTCCATGGAACTAAGTTCCATAGTGTCCAGTGAACAGCAGGCCATCCGTTGGCATCGAGCGCAAAGCGTTGCGGTGGTGTCTGTTCAGTGCCGCCTACCCACAACGTCGCCTCATTGGACCAGCACCCTTGGCATAAAACCCCTAGGTTAGAAGTTCCTCTCTCAGGGGGTTTAGTCGGGGTTGCTGTGGGTATCACAGGCGTTGCTGTTGGTGGTGTCCATGTCGGCGTAACCGGCGTTGGTGTAATAGGTGTCTGTGTCGGAGTCACCGGTGTTTCTGTGGGAATTACTGGTGTCTCGGTTGGTGTTACCGGTGTTGCCGTTGGTGTCACGGGTGTATTCGTTGCTGTGGGCTCAGGCGTGTTCGTCGCTGTCGGCTGAGGCGTGAATGTTGCCGTTGGCAGTACGCACTCTACTTTAAATACCTTGTGCTTATCGTCACCCGGACATCCTTCTTCATGCCAATACAACTTGTACTGACCGTCAGGCAAACTTAGCTGACCAGTTTTGTAAGTTCCATCTGCCAAGATAGTTACTGCTCCCGAAAGTACAACGGTACCACCGGGTTGGGTCTCAATCCACCAGTCAACAATACTGCCGGGGTCGAAATTAAGGCCGTGTAGGTGGAACAGACATACCTTAGGTTCGTCCTTGGTGATTGGGTTTGGTTCACCCGGATCATTATGGGTTTTGACAGTACCATCACATCTAGCACAATCCGGTACAATGGCTGCAGCCTGGCTTACAGAGATAGACGAATTAACAAAATTGGCCAGTACTGCCAAGGACAGGCTTAATGCAATTAAGCCTAAGAACACAGTTCTAAGTGAACGCTTCAGTTTCAACATTCCATTCTCCTTTGTCTGTATATTGAACTAAGAAGAAACCATCACCCCTATGGTTTCTTCTGGAACACCAAATTAAAGCTACCGTATGTCAAAGAGCAAAAGTGCTCTTTCTTTCGATAACAATCATTCTCAGGCAAACCTGAAAATATCAAAAAAAAGAACGAACGTATATCAATTAAAGTGCCCCTTTTAGGCGACTGCATTGTATCAAAGAAATTTTT
>CAYVNK010000042.1:0-6296 GCA_964452885.1 uncultured Gammaproteobacteria bacterium | reverse complement strand
ATTTCTTGACTTTAAAGGTAATTAAGCATATCATTTGGCCAGCCTATAGCAATTAATTTAGTTACTTTTTTTGTCTTTAGATGAAGCTGAAAATCAGCTTTTAGTAAAGGCTAAAGACAGGTTCTTTGACTTGACAGCCGGTAGAGTTTCTTAATTGGCAAAGGGGGCGAAATGTACAGCGAGGAGGGTCATTGGTATCGTAATGTTATTGCTCTTGTTATCTTGGCTGCTTTGGTTATAACTTTGTCTTTGGGGTTTATCTGAAACAAGTCCTATCCTAAGTCGTGGGAGGAACGAATTTTTTGGGTACAGATTTCTTCTCGATAAGGAAAAAGCCGTGTAACGAGCAAAATGACGTTTTGCCGCACGGCTTCCCATTCTTTTTTTCCATCTCTGCCGGCTGTTTTTTCTAAGATTACTTCTTTAGTTTTTCAATTCTTGCCATTATCTCCGGATCATTTGGTTTTCCTTGGAGGATTATTTTTAATTGTTCAATGGCCTTATCGTTTTGACCTAAATCCTCATAAAAAAGAGCCAGCGCGTTTCTGGCTTCTTCGTAATTAGGTTTTAATTCAATTGCTTTTTCAATAGTGGAAAAAGCTTGCTCAGTTTTGCCAACTTTTCCGTATAAAAGTCCAAGATTGTAAACGAGTTTCGGATCGGTAGGCGAGAGTTTAATCGCTTCTTGAGTTGCCTCAATTGCCTTAATGGCATAATTATGGTCAAAAGTGGAAAGAGTATAGAAAACTTTTATTCTGGTTTTCCAGAGATTAATATTTTTTGGGCTTTCTTTAATTGCTCGATCGGAAAAAGCAACGGCGCCTTTAGTCAATTCAGCGGCGGCAGTAGCATTTTTTTGCAAAGAGGAAACTAAAGCTAAAGTAGCCGTGTTGGAGGAAAGTTCGCTTAAGAAAACCGGTTCTTGGGGAGAAAGATTAACTGCTTTGCTGGTTTCCTGGTAAGCTAAAGAATATTCATTTTGTTTAGTTAATTTTAAGCCTTGAGAATAGAAAAAATCTGCCCGCCAAAGATTAACAACAGAAAGTAACAGGTAAAAAGTAACCAGTAACAAGAAGATTAGGGGGACAGTTGGGTTTTTGAGGGGTTTGGAAGGAGCAGGGAATGACTGAGAATTATTAAGAACGAAAATTAGAGCGGGGATGAGATAAAACCAAAGTGAAACTATAACTACCGAAAAACCGAAAAAGTTGGAAACCAGGATAGAAAGCCAACCGGAAAATAAAGCAAAAGGCAAAAGGCAAAAGTCAAAATTATCTGAAGGAACCATATTTTTATTTACTTTTGAATTTTGAATTTCATTTTTAACTTTTAACTTTTGATTTTTAAATTGAATGACATTTTTAGTAATGAAGAAGCCAATAAAAAATAAATAAGTTCCTAGACCAACAGTGCCTGTGGTGGCTAAATAGTTCAAATATTCGTTATGGGCTTTGTTGTATAAAAAATCCCACTCGGAAACCAGGTTATGCTCCACGGGTCGGAAATTGTAATAAGAATAAGCAAAAGTTTCCACGCCCGAACCGAAAAACGGGTAATGCCTAAAAACATTAATGGCTCCCTTCCAGACAATCTGCCGAATTTTTCCGGACTCGGTGCCGCCTACTTCCAGCTGGGTCCCCTGGCCGGAAGGATGCTGGGGCTCTCGGGTGTTGAGGGCCTTGGGAGCAAGAAAGGATTGGTAGTAAATAAATTTGTTAATTTGGGAAAAAGGCGAGCCAAAAATTATAACCAGAATTAAGAATAATGAATTAAGAATTATGAATAGGGTGATATAACTTTTAATTCGCTGGCGATTGGTAAAAAAAGTCAGTAGCCAATAGATTATTAAGGCAATAACTAGTCCCAAGAAGCCGGAGCGCGAGCCGGTAAATAATAAACAGGCGAAGTAACCAGTAGTTAGTAGTAAGTAGTAAGCGCGGGAGATTTTTGTTTTGGCAGTAATAAAAAAATAAATGGCGATGGGAATCAAAATTGCCAAATAAGCGGCCAGCCAATTGGGCTGGCCTAAGGTGGCAAAAACCCGGGTCTGGACATCCTGAACCCAACAACCAGTGTCAAATTTTCCGCTGAAGATTAAACAGGAAAAAGAATGGCCAAAGTGTTCTAAGATGCCATAGATTGATATTATTAAGCCGGAGGCAAAAACAGACTTGATGAGGCGATAAACATCACCTTTTTCCAAATTGCTGACAAAGGCAAAATAAAGTAAAAGATAGCCGGTTAAAGACAAAAACCCGCCGTTAAAGCGTGAATAATAACCGAAAAGACTGGTGTGAGGGTCAAGGGAAAATATGGTTGAAATAACTTGAGAAAGAAAAAATACTGCTATGGGAATTTCTAAAGGAGTATGTCTGAAAATAAACTTTTTTTGAATAATCATCCGGCCTGCCCAGGCAGCCGCGATAAGAATGGTTAAAAAATAGACCAGAATGATTTTATTGAATTCAAAAAGTTCGTAATTGAGTGGGAGGAAGAAGAGGGGGACCAAGAAAAACAGGACCGGGAAGAGAATCGAGATTAACTTTTTTAGAAATAAATCAAGTTTCACCGCATATCAGTATATCAAAAAATGATACAATTATTCTGATGTTTGATAAACTTTTTAATTTGGTGACTTATGATTTGGGGATTGATTTGGGGACGACCAACACCACGATTTTTGTTTTGGGTAAAGGGATTGCGATTCGGGAGCCAACGGTGGTCGCCAGGAACAAAAAATCAAAAGAAATTGTCGCGGTTGGTATCGAGGCAAAAAAAATGATTGGCCGGACACCGGGACAGCTGGAAACCATCCGGCCATTGGAGAACGGAGTAATTTCCGACTTTGACGCGACCGTCGGTCTTCTTTCTTACTATTTTAAGAAATTGCATGAAACTTATGGTTTTCAGATAAAAATTCCCAGGCCGAAAGTGGTAGTTTCCATTCCGACCAGCGTGACTGATGTAGAAAGAAAAGCGGCCCAGGATGCGGCGCTTAATGCCGGGGCTCGAGAGGCTTTTTTAATTGAGTCGCCGATCGCCACAGCGATAGGGGCGGAATTGCCGATTTTTGAGGCAGCGGGAGCATTGATTATTAATATTGGCGGCGGAACAACGGAATTGGCAGTAATTTCTTTGGGAGGAATTGTTATTGGTAAATCACTCCGTTTGGCGGGAGATTCTATGGATGAGGCGATGGTTAATTTTATGCGCCTTAAATACTCGCTTTTAATCGGTTTGCCGACAGCGGAGAGCTTAAAAATTCAAATTGGGTCAGTAACGGAGACTAAGGACAAGGAGGGAAAAATGATGATTATTAGAGGACGGGATCTTTCGACCGGTCTTCCTCATTCCATTAGAATTAATACGGCAGAAGTGAGAGAGGCATTAGCGCCGACGGTCAATCAAATCGTCAGGGCCATTTCCGACATTATTGAAGAAACACCTCCGGAACTTTTGGGCGACATTACCACCCGGGGGATTTATCTTGCCGGCGGAATAGCCCAATTGCCTGGATGGGATACTTTGGTTACCGAAATGACCAAAATGCCCTGTGTAGTGGTTGACGATCCCATGACGGTAGTGGTCAGAGGTTGTGCCAAAGTGCTTTCGGATAAAAATTTATTGGATAAGGTAAAAGTTCGCGGCGGGGTAAAATAAGCGCCATTTAAATATAAAAATGTTTGTTAAAAAAAGCTTTCCACGACCCTTTTTTTATTTGCTGGCGGTTTTTTCAATTCTTTTCTTAATCGGATTAACGGGAATTTCCCGGCCGTTTCGTCAACTGGAGGAAAAAATCTTAATAATTCCTTTAAGAGAAAAGATTTTTCGTTGGCAAAAAACCCTTAAAAAAGACTTAAACGCTGACAGTTTAAAAAATGAGAGTAATTTAAATTTATCGGAATTACAAGTAAAAAATGCCGCTTTGCTTGAAGAAAATCAGGAGTTAAGACGGCTTTTGTCAGTGCCTTTGCCTAAAAACTGGCAATTTTTACCGGTAAAAGTAATTGGGGTTGAGGGAGAAATTTTAATTATTGACGCAGGGGGAAAAGATGGTCTTGTCCGGGGAATGATTGCAGTTTCCGGAGGAAGTTATATTGGCAGGGTTGATGATGTAAGTGAATCAATAGGGAGAATAAAAATGGCTTCATTTTTGGAGGAAAAATTATCAGTCAAAATTGTTGATAAAGAAACCAACCAAATTAACGGTCGGGCTTTGGCAATTGGCCGCGGTCTAGACAGAATTAATTTGGAACAAATTCTTTCTTCTGAATTTCCCCAAAAAAGTGATTTAGTTATGGTTAGCTTATCGGGCGGGGATTTGTTGGTAGGAGAAGTAAATGAAGTAACTCAAACAAAAGGAGAGCCATTTAAAACAGCAACGGTTAAAACTCTTTTTGATCCCGAAAATTTGTCTACGATTTTTCTGGTTCGGGGAAAATTGTAATCTTAATTATTGCAATGTTGATTTTACTTTCAATTTTATACTTTGTTTTTTCAAGAAAGGCAGAATGGATTTTATGGTCTATGATCCCTGCTGGGCTTATTCTCGATTTTTGGGAGCAAAGACCGTTAGGTTTATCGGGGTTAATAATGTTGGCGTTTTTGTTTTTTTTATGGCTTGTTTTTGGCTATTTAGGGAAAGACGAACAAAGGATAAGAATTTAATAAATGACAGACAGACGGATAAAAATTCTTACTTTTCTTTTGTTTGCAGTTTTTACGGTATTTTTAGGCCGGCTTTTTCAATTGCAAATTATTGAAGGTAAAAAAAACCGTAATTTGGCAGAAACAAATCGTCTAATAAAAATCCCAATTCCGGCGCCGAGAGGAATAATTTATGACCGTCACGGAATAGTTTTGGCTGATAATGAACCAAAATATTTAGTTAAAGACAAAGAAATTTCCCGCGAAGAAGGGATTATCAGACAGTCAGAAGGCAGAGACGCTGATTTAAAAATTGTATTGCAAAGAAAATACCGTCAAAGCTCAATGTTTGCTCACTCTATTGGTTATTTGGGGGAAGTAACAGAGAAAGAACTGTCAACAGGTAAACTGGATTTAAAAGGTTATGGTTTGGGCAGTTGGTTGGGCAGAGTAGGGATAGAGGCAGAATATGAGGAAATTTTAAAAGGCCGTGACGGTACGGAATTGGCAGAGGTTGACACTCAAGGTAGTATTGTCAGACGGACAGGAAGAATTTTACCTACTTCGGGCAAAGCTTTAAATTTGGCTTTGGATAGCAAATTACAAGAAGTAGCGGCCAAAGAATTGACAGGCAAGAAAGGGGCAGTAATTGCCCAAAATCCTCAGAATGGTGAAGTATTTATTTTATATTCTTCACCTTCTTTTGATCCCAATTTGTTCATCACCAAAGACAACAATAATTCTTTGGCAAAATTAATTACCGATGAAGAAAACCGGCCGCTTTTTAACCGGGTTATTTCCGGAATTTTTGCTCCAGGATCAACTTTTAAAATTGTTACTTCAACCGCCGGTTTGGAAGAGAAAAAAATCACCGAGAATACCCTAATCAACGATCCGGGAGTTTTGACGGTAGGTGATTTTAAATACGCCAACTGGTATTTTACTCAGTACGGCCGGACAGAAGGGGAAATTAATGTTGTCAGAGCTTTGATCCGGTCCACCGACACATTTTTTTATAAATTAGGAGAGATGGTGGGGCCGGAAAAAATTAATTTTTGGGCGCAAAAATATAATTTAGACAAAATCTTTGGTATTGATTTGCCCGGTGAAATTCCCGGCTTTGTCGGTACACCGGAATGGAAGAAAAAATATAAAAATGAAGGGTGGTTTTTGGGGAATACCTACCATTTGGCTATTGGTCAGGGAGACATTGATTTAACTCCTCTGGCGGTTAATGAAATGGCTTCAGTAGTGGCTAATAACGGCAAATATTGCACGCCAAGAATGCTTAGATTGGGTACCGAAAATACGCCTTATCAAGCCGAGTGCAAAGATACCGGAGTTAAGAAAGAATATTTAGATATTATTAAAAGGGGCATGATTGGCGCTTGCGAAACCGGAGGAACTGCCTATCCATTTTTTGATTTTAAGCCGGTAGCCGCCTGTAAAACAGGAACAGCGGAAACAGGGGACGGTAAAACTACTCATGCCTGGTTTACAGTTTTTGCACCTTCTGAAAACCCAACGATAGTTTTAACGGTTTTGGTGGAACGTGGAGGCGAAGGTTCTACTGTTGCCGCCCCAATTGCCAAGGAAATCTTAAAGGAATATTTTAAAGGAAAGTAAATACCTTTTTTTGTAATAATTTT
>CAYVNK010000041.1:0-6332 GCA_964452885.1 uncultured Gammaproteobacteria bacterium | reverse complement strand
CAAATTGTGACCGCTGGTGGATTCGGACCACCGACCTCTTCAATGTGAATGAAGCGCTCTACCAACTGAGCCAAGCGGTCGCTTTAGCGGTTCATTTTCTTCTTGACTCTCATTATAGCAAAAGTTAAACTTGTAAAAGACATGAATGACATATTAAAAAAGATTGGCCAATTTTTTTTGGACACGATTCAGGCTATTGTTCTGGCCTTATCTATCTTTATTATTGTCTATCTTTTTTTATTCCAGCCCCATTTGGTTAAAGGAAGCTCCATGTATCCAAATTTTATTGACCACGAGTTTTTATTGACCAATAAACTTGCCTATCGCTTTGGTTTACCCCAAAGAGGCGATGTGATTGTTTTTAAGGCGCCGCTTTCCGAACCCTGCGCCGAAATTGACTGCGAATACATTAAGCGCATTATCGGTTTGCCTGGTGACAGGGTAAGGCTGTCCGAAGGTAAAATTTATATTAACGATTCTCTTTTGAACGAAAGCGATTATTTGGCCAAAGATGTTTTGAGTAACCAAGGCACTTTTCTGGCCAATAATGTAGAAAGGGTTATCCCTGACGGATTTTACCTGCCTTTGGGAGACAACCGGCCTTTTTCCCGGGACGGTCGTGAATTCGGGCCCATTGCACGATCTTCAATTGTCGGCAAAGCATGGCTGAGATACTGGCCGATTAGGAAAATTGGTTTTGTGAAGCACGAAAGCTATAAATAATTTACTTGCAAATTCCTTGATAAATCTTCTGCAATCTGGGTTCGGTTTCTTCCAAACTGCCAAAAAGAGAAATGGTCACTCTGGTTTCCACCCGCGAGCGGGATAACTTAACCCGGGATTTTTTAGCATTATTATCCATCGCCGACAAAGCTTGCTCCATTTCATCTCTTAACCTATCAATGCTTTCATCTACTATCCGGGAAACTTTTGCCTTAGGATTTGATCCTTCTTGAACTCGCATTCTTCTGGCCAAATCTTCCGCCCTTCTGACCGAGGCAGTCTCTCTTAGAACAATTTTATAGGCCTCAATCATCAACCGGTTGTCGCCAATCGCCGCCAATGCCCGAGCGTGACCTTCGGTAATCAGTCCGGATAAAATTCCGTCTTTAATCGCATCCGGTAACATTAAAAGCCGCAAAGAATTGCAAACATAAGATTGGCTTTTACCTATTCTTTTAGCAATTTCTGAGGAAAGTAAATTAAATTCATCCACCAGTCTTTGCAAAGCGCGCGCTCTTTCTATGGGGTTTAAGTCAATCCGCTGAACATTTTCCACAATTGCCATTTCCAACATCCCCCTCGGAGTTGTTTCTTTAATTATGGCAGGGATGGTTTTCAAACCAATAATTTTGGCTGAACGCCAGCGTCTTTCACCGGCAATAATTTGATATCCAGCCGGAGTTTTAGCCACCACTAAGGGTTCTAAAATTCCATGCTCTCTGATTGAATCAATCAAATCGACTAAGCTTTCGGGAGTAATCACGCCTCGAGGTTGCAGAGGATTAGATTGAAGCTCTTCTACCGGGATTTGGACCACCGAAGCGCCTTCGTAATCAGCCATTTAAATTACCTCCAAATATTTTCTCCCTTTTTGGGTTTTAAAATTAACTTTGCCATTCTTTAGAGCAAAAATAGTAAAATCTTTCGCCATCTTTGTTCCCGAACCGGAATGAACTGAGGAACCTCTCTGACGGATAATAATACTGCCGGCAGAAACAGTTTCTCCACTAGAAGCTTTAACACCTAAACGCCTGCCTTTTCTGGGAGTTCCCTGTCTTGCTTTTCCTGCTGCTTTAGTGTGTGCCATATTAAAATATTAAAAAATATTAATTAAAAAAATAGTAGTTCAAGTTTTCACGAAAGTCAAGAGCACCAGTGAAAAAAATTAGGCAGTAATTTTCTCAACCGTTAATGTCGTCTTTTGGGGACGAAAACCAAGATGACGGTGATAACCGGTTTTAGCTTTAAATTTATAAACATCAAGTTTCTCGCCTTGATACTGTTTATCAATTCTGACACTAACCTTTGCCCCTTTTACTGTTGGGGTACCTATTTTTACTTTATCGTCATCGGAAACCGCCAAAACATTATCCAAATCAACCAAAGCGCCTTCTTTCCCGACCAATCGGCTGATTTCAAGACGATCTCCCTCACTGACTTTGTACTGCGAACCCTGAATTTTAACTACGGCAAATTTTGTCATTGGTCCATTTTAACAAAAGAGCTTCCCTTTTGCAATTTGGAAAAGATCACTTAATTTTGAGCATAAGCGAGAATCAAAGTTAATTTTTTTCGACAGAAAAAAATTATTTTATCTCAAGTGGTTTTTCTTCATTACTTTCTTTAAATGCCCCCTGAACCATTCCCAAAGAAATCATCGTCGCCAAAAGAGAGCTGCCGCCGTAGGAAATAAGCGGCAGGGTAACCCCTGCAATCGGCAAGATACCAATATTCATACCAAGATTAACTACCGTTTGAAAAACCAAACCGCAAAAAATACCCACCATCAACAAAAATAAATGTTTATTTGGGGAAGACTTAATAATGGTAAGAAGCCTTAAATAAAGAAAAACATATAAAGCAATTACCGCAAAAGAACCCCAAAAACCCGATTCTTCGGCCAGAGAAGCAAAGGCAAAATCGGTATGTTTTTCCGGTAAAAAAGCTAGGTGACTTTGTGTCCCCCGTCCCAGTCCCCGGCCGAAAAATCCGCCGCTGCCGACACTGATTTTTGCCTGAATTAAATTATAGCCTTCGCCCAAAGGGTCGGAATAGGGATTAATAAAGTGAATAATGCGCATTTTTTGATAATCCCTCAGGGAAAACCAAAAAAAAGGTACTATTAAGAGTCCCAGAAAGGCAATCACCAAAACGTGTTTCAACCTTATTCCGGAAACAAAAATCACGCCAAAGGCAATGCTTAAAACCACCAAAGTACTGCCCAAATCCGGAGACAAAAAAATTAAGGCTAAGACAGGCAAGGCTAATAAAACAAACATTCCTAATCTTTTAAAACTAAATTCTTCTTTAGTCCAATACCAGGAAGCAACCAAGGCCAAAAATGGTTTGACGATTTCCGACGGCTGGATGGTAAATCCGGCCAAGGGAACCCAGCGGACAGATCCCCGAGTAACCGTACCGACGATAAAAGGCAGGGCCAAAAACAGCAAGCAAGAAACATAAATAAATGGACTTAAGGAAAAAAGGATTTCTAAATCCAGAAAGGAAAAAATGAAAAAGAAAATTAAAGCAGCAGCAATATAAAAAAGATGGGTCACCAGATTTTCTGGGGAAACACTGCCCACAGTGGCAATGCCGAAACCCAAAAGAAAAATCATGGGCAAAAAGAGAAAAAAATCAAATTTTCGGTTGCGAAGCATTAATGCCGTTTAATTTCTAATTTGGAACATTTATAAAGATTTTTAATCAAGGTCTTCTTTTTAATTTCCTCGGTAAATTTTTCGGGCCAAGAAGGCAAACCAACATCAACCCGGTCGGAAAGTCCGCAATTTGCCTCTTTTCTCGCCTCTTGAATTTTCCGGATTATCTCTCTTGCTTCCCCTTCTTCCTTTAATTCGGGCGTGATATTTATATCCAACTCAACTCTTATCTCTCCATCGCCTATTTTTACCTCCACCTCTTTTACATTTAACTCATCTTTAATTAACTTCAAAAGATCATCATTAATTTCGAATTTCGAATTTCGAATTTCGAATTTCGCCAAAGGTTGTCTTAATTTTATCCCGGCCTCTTTTCTCTGACTATGTCCTTTTTCTACTATTTCGCGCAAAAGTACCATTTTTTCTTCCAAATTGTTATCAATTAATTTCTCTTCATATTTTGGCCAATCTTGAAGATGAACCGATTCCTGCCTCGCCTTGCTTCGCTCGACGAAATCGAGGCGGGCCGCTTCGGTTAAATTTTTAAAGATTTCTTCCGCCAAAAAAGGAGTAAACGGAGCCAGCAATTTGGAAAGAGTTTCAAAAACTTCCTGACAGGTGCCATAGAAACATTGACGGTCTTCACCAACGCGTTCCCGCGAACGGCGGATATACCAAGTAGAAAATTCATTAACAAAGCTTTCTATGGCCAATGAAGCATTATATGCATCAAAATCTTCTAATGAAGCCGTTACTCTTTTAATTAGGTTATTTAACCTTGAAATAATCCACTTATCTAAAACATTATTTAATTTGAAATTTGACCTTGCCTGCCGGCAGGCAGGAATTTGAAATTTGAAATTATCAAGGAGCGCATAGGTGACAAAATAGTTATAAGTATTCCACAAAAGCAGATGAAATTTTCTTCTGGTTTCGTCAGCCAAATGATAGCCAAAACGTAAGTTAATTTCCGGATTTTGCGTCATATACATCCACCGCATGACATCCACGCCAATTTTTTCGGCGGCATCATCAAACCAAATAGCATTGCCTTTACTCTTGTGCATTTCTTCGCCATCCTCATCTACCACCGTCGCATAACCAAAAAGTGTTTTAAAAGGTGATTTATTTTCCAAAACTGTGCTCATTGCCAAAATTGAATAAAACCAATTTCTAAACTGACCGGGAAAACTCTCGGTGACAAAATCCGCCGGAAACCAAGAGCACCAATATTTTTTATTATCAAAGTAACTCACTTTTTTAGTTTCCGGATCTATTAAAGTTGAAAAAGGAACAATACCGGCATCAAGCCAGGGATTACCGACATCTTTTATCCTAGAAGTTATTTCGCCGCATTTTGGACATTTTATTTTAACGCTATCTATCCAAGGACGATGCGGGCTATTACCTTCAAACTCTTGCCACCCTAAAACCGCTTTTTCTTTTAATTCTTCTTTTGAGCCGATTACTTCAAAGTTCCCGCATTTTGAGCATTCCCAAATCGGCAAAGCCAGCCCCCAATAACGTTTTTTGGAAATGAGCCAATCTGACATATGGTCCAACCAGTCTATCTCCCGATCCTGTCCCCACGAAGGAAGCCAAGCGGCCTCTTTAACTGCCTTTTTCATCGGTTCCCGCAATGGGTCCATTTTGATATACCATTCGTCAACCACCCGCCAAACCAGTTCGGTTTTACAGCGCCAACAAGTCGGATAACGGTGAAAAAACGGCTTAACACTAAAAATATAACTTTTAAGCAACGGATGATCCAAAATAATTTTGGGATCATTCTTGGCATTTCTCCCGGACAAATCTCCAAACCCTTTTAAATAATTAGCCGCCTCATCAATGGCGGCGATTACCGGTAGCCCCACTGCTTTTCCTAAAGCAAAATCCTCCTGGCCGCAACCGGTAGCTAAATGAACAATACCTGTTCCTTCTGTGGCTACAACTAATTCTTCGCCGGCGACAATTGAATGAAAAGTTTTCGGATTTTCTTTTTCCGCTTCTTTAGAAGCCGGCAGATTGTCAAAAGGTCCAATATACTTAAGACCTAAAAGATCTCTTCCTTTAACCTTCTTTATCGGTTTAGCTTGCTTCCCAAAAATTGTCTCTGCCATCTCCTTAACCAGCCAGTAATTTTTACCGCCTTTTCCGGCAACCAGCCAATATTCAAATTCCGAATTTACTGCCAGAGCAACATTTGCCGGCAGAGTCCAGGGTGTAGTGGTCCAAACCAAAAATCTTTCATTTTCCCGGTCAACAATAGGCAGACTGAAATATATTGAATCATGAGTCAGTTCCTGATATTCTTCCTGTAAAATTTCATGCTGGGAAATTGCTGTTCCGCATCTTGGACACCAGGGAACAGAATCCCTGCCTTTATATAAAAGCCCTTTTTCAAAACATTTTTTCAAGAAAGACCAAATAGAATAGTTATTATCATCGCTCATGGTAAAATACGAATTTTCCCAATCCATAAAATAGCCCATTCTTTTTGATTGTTCAGTCTGTATCTCTGCCCAGTGTTTAGTCGCTTCTTTGCATTTAGTGACAAATTTTTCCAGGCCGTATTTTTCAATATCCTTTTTATTTTTAAAACCCAGTTCTTTTTCCACCACCACTTCCACCCAAAGCCCCTGATTGTCAAAACCATTTTGAAACCGCTGTTTAAAGCCCTGCATATTTTTAAATCTCTGCCACAAATCTTTGTAAGTTCTTCCCCAGGCATGATGCACACCCATGGGGTTGTTGGCCGTTATCGGTCCGTCAAGAAAGGAGAATTTTTTAGAAGAATTTTGATTTTTTTTCAGATACTTTTCGACAATTTTATTTTCTTTCCACCACGAAAGCCACTTTTTTTCAAGCTCGACAAAATTAACCTTGGGATCTACAGGTTTCATAATAAGTGTATTTTACAAGAAATCAGAAGAAAATTCACCCTTGTGT
>CAYVNK010000040.1:0-6408 GCA_964452885.1 uncultured Gammaproteobacteria bacterium | reverse complement strand
GGCAAGAAATGGAAAAAATGCCACTATCCGCAAACCGAATAATAAAAAACTTGATTGACAAGCACTTCTCATTTCACTTAGACTAAACATAAATGAAAGACAAAACATCATTAGTTATTTCCATAACTGCTGGCAAGTTGGAAAGTGGGCTGGTTTCTTTGGGTGAAAAACCCAAAGTTGACAAAAGAAAAAGTTTTGAGTGGACCGAAGGTACTCTGCCGGAGGTTTTTAAGAAGATAAAGAGTATTTATAAAGCCGGGACTATCGGGATTGTTTATGACGCGGATGTCAGTGAGACTTTGGAATTTTCCATCCCAAAAGACGTGACCAATGAGCGTTCTTTTGTCGGCTTGAAAATGGCGGAAAAAATTCCGGGAATTTTAGATCGGGAAGACTGGGATTTTAAGGTGACCGGAGAAACTAAAACTCAAAAACAAATCACTGTCTATGCCGTTAGAAAGGATTTGCTTGAAAAAATTAATCTGGCGGCAAAAGAGGCCAATTTGGAGATTAAAACTATGGAACCAATGTCATTATCGGAAAAAAGAAATTCCGAATCAATGATTGGTTTAGTTCAGAAAGAAGAAATTCCTCCGGTTTTAGAAAAAGTAGAAGAAGCTAATCCGGAGATTGTTAAAGAAGTACTTCCGGTTATATTAGAAGAAAAAAAGTTTTCCGAAAAGTCTCCCAAGAAAGGGAAAATGTTTTTATTGTTTTCCGGGATAATTTTACTGGTAGGTGGTTTGACCGTTGGAGGCATTCTTTTTTCTCAGAAAGCTTTGGAAGGAACGAATCCTCCGGTGCCGTCTGAAACTAAACCGACCAGTATTCCGACAATTGTTAATACGGCCGTTACTACCCCAACGCCGGAGATAACAAAAAAAGATTTGAAAGTGAGCGTTCTTAACGGCAGCGGAATTGCCGGATTGGCAAGTAAAGCAAAAGCCTTTTTAGAAGGATTGGGCTATCAAGTCGTTTATACCGGTAATGCCGAAGTTTTTACTTATGAAACAACTGAGGTTTCCATTAAAGAAGATAAACAGATGTTTTTGGCAGATATTGTAAAATCTTTGAGTGAAAAATATACTCTTTCGTCGAAAAATCCTACTCTGGATCCTAAAAGCGAATTTGATATTGTGATTACCCTCGGTAAAAAGTGATCTCCACTTTTCTCAGTTAATCCTCAGGTTAGTGGTATAATATTTTTTCAAATGAGAATACTTGTTGTTGAAGACGAATACAAAATTGCCAACTCCATTAAAAAGGGACTGGAACAGGAATCTTTAGCAGTAGATGTTGTTTATAATGGCAAAGATGGATTTGATCTTGCTTCTTCAGAAAACTTTGATGTCATTATTTTGGATTTAATGCTTCCCGACATGGACGGAATGGAAATTTGTAAAAATTTGCGTGCAGCTTCGGTCCATACCCCGATTTTGATTCTTACCGCTAAAGGTCAACTGGAAGATAAGGTCGAAGGATTAAATTCCGGTGCCGATGATTACCTGGTTAAACCCTTTGCTTTTTCCGAACTTTTGGCGAGGGTTAAGGCTTTGGGAAGACGACCAAAAAATAGTTTGGGTACTATTTTAGGATTGGGCGATTTAACCCTGGATACTATTAAATACAAAGTAAAAAGAGATGGAAGGGAAATTAAACTTTCCCGACGGGAATTCGCACTTTTAGAATATTTACTCAGACACCCCGATATGGTTTTGACTAAAGATCAGATTATTAATAATGTTTGGGAATATGATGCAGATATTTTACCCAATACGATTGAAGTTTATATCGGTTATTTAAGAAATAAAATCGATAATCCTTTTAAAAACAAAAAACCATTGATTCATACAATTAGGGGTTTTGGTTATAAAATTAGCGAGAAAGAATAATGTTTCACTCCGCCAGAATAAAATTAACTGCTTGGTATCTCCTAATCATTACCATAATTTGTGTTTCATTTACGGTGGCCATGTATCAGGAAATGACGGTGGAATTGGACCGAATAAAGGCGATGCACCGGTCAAGAATTGAGCGCGGTTTGCCCAATAGATTAGCTCCACCAATTAATACTAATTCTTTATTTCTTGATCCAAATCTAGTGGCGGAAACAAAAATGCGTCTTAAAATAATTTTGGCGGGAATAGACGTTTTGATTATAGGTGTTTCTGCGGGGGCAGGATATTTTTTGGCAGGTAAAACCCTAAAGCCGATTGGTGAAATGGTGGAAGGCCAAAGACGTTTTATAGCCGATGCTTCCCATGAATTGCGGACCCCTTTAACGGCGATGAAAACCGAAATAGAAGTGACCCTGCGTGATAAAAAATTAGGTCTTCCTTCGGCTAAAAATTTGCTTTCGTCTAATTTAGAAGAAGTGGATAAGTTAAAATCTTTAACCGATTACTTTTTAACTTTAAGTAAATATCAGGATACTAATAATAATCTTTCCTGGGAAACGTTTAATCTATTACCGGTTGCCGAAGAGGTTTGTAATCGATTACAGGGGTTAGCCAAGGAAAAGAAAGTTGAAATAAAAAAGGACCTAGCTCCAGTTTTATTGGAAGCGAATAAAGTCAGTATTACCGAACTTGTTAGTATTCTTCTTGATAACGCCATTAAGTACAGTCATCCGGAAGGTAAGGTAATCATTGGTCTTGAAGAAAAAAGAGGTAACGTCCAAATAAAGGTGGAAGATTTTGGCATTGGAATTAGTGAAACTGATCTTCCGCATATCTTTAATCGATTTTATCGGGCTGATTTGTCCCGGACAAAAAATGTAGTCAAAGGGTATGGTTTGGGTCTTTCAATTGCCAAGAGTATTGTTGATTTACACAAGGGAAAGATTGAAGCACAGAGTGTTGTTAATAAAGGATCGGTCTTTACTGTTGCTCTTCCTTTAAAACAAAGTCATAAATTGGTATAACTTTTCAGCTTATTCTCAGGATTATTTAATATTTTAAATATTATGAGTAAAATTAAAATGATAAAGCAAAAACTTTTCTCAGCCTGGGAGTGGTTCTTGGGGAGATCGTTAATTCTTAAGATAATTATGGTTTTGGTTCTTTTTGGGTTGGGTTGGTTGGCTATTTCCAGAATTTCGGCCAGCAAGGCCAAAAAACCTCAATATCAAATTGCCCAGGCGGAAAAAGGCACTTTAGTTACGAGCGTTACAGCTTCCGGTCAAGTTTCCTCTACTAATAGCACTTCTGTTTCTACTCAAGCTTCGGGTGTAGTCTCAAAAGTTTTTGTTAAAAACGACCAGGTTGTCAAAGTCGGTGATAAAATTGCCGAGCTTGATTTGGATCTTGACGGAAAGTTGAGATCAACTCAAGCATGGTCCAGCTATTTAAGCGCCAAAAACAGCCTTGATTCGGCCAAGTCTACTATGTATACTCTTGATTCTTCTATGTGGGCGGCCAACAGGACCTTTGTTAATGACGCGCTCGCTCGGGGGTTACTGGTTTATGATCCGACTTACATTCAGGAAAACGATAACTGGCTAGCGGCGGAAGCCAAATATATAAATCAAAAAAATGCAGTTGATCAAGCTCAAATTAATGTCAGTTCAAGCTGGCTTTCTTATCAACAGTCTTCACCGACTATTTATGCTCCCATAAGCGGTACAGTAACCGGTTTGTCGCTTCAGGAGGGAACGGTTTTAGTGGCTCAATCAAATTCATCCGGTGGAGCAACCTCCCAAAAAATTGCCAGTATAAAAACTGACGCGGCGATTCAATTGTCTGTTAATTTAACCGAGATGGATGTGGTTAAGATTAAGGTTGGTGATAAAGCCACGGTTACTTTGGACGCTTTTCCAGACAAAACTTACACCGGAAAAGTTATTAGCATCGATACGATTGGTTCTATTAGTTCCGGGGTAACCAATTACCCGGCAATTATCGGTTTAGATACGGAAGCGCCGGAAATTTTACCTAATATGTCTGTTAGCGCGACAATTATTACCAAAGTTGTCAATGACGTAGTTTTGGTTCCTTCCTCTGCAGTTCGAACAACCAATGGGCAATCAACGGTTAGTATAATGAAAGGGAGTCAAGTCACGCCAGTTTCAGTAGAAGTTGGCGATTCTAACGATACACAGACAGCAATTCTTTCAGGGATAAATGAAGGGGATGTGGTGGTTACTAGTGTCGTTACTTCAACCAGTACGAACAGCAGTTCAACTTCGTCTCCGTTTGGCGGTTTAGGGGGTAACAGAAACTTCGGAGAAGGGGCAGTTAGGAGAATTGGAGACTAGCCTCGCTAAAAATGGATAATAAACCGATAATTCAAGCAAAACACCTGACAAAAATTTATAAAACGGACACGCTGGAAACAGTGGCAGTTGATGATGTTTCTTTTCGGGTTGAAAAGGGGGAGTTTGTTGCCATTATGGGACCATCGGGTTCCGGTAAATCAACCTTAATGCATATTTTGGGAGCTTTGGATAAGCCGACCAGCGGAGAATATATTCTTGACGAAGAAAAGGTTGAAAAATTGACCGATGATGAATTGGCCGATATCAGGAATAGAAAAATCGGTTTTGTTTTTCAAGCTTTTAACCTTTTACCAAGGACGACAACTTTAAAAAATGTGATATTGCCGATGATTTATGCAGGAATTCCCAGAGAAGAGAGGGAGGAGAGAGCAAAAAAATTTCTCAAAATGGTTGGGCTGGAAGACAGAATGAATCATACCTCAAATCAAATATCAGGCGGACAACAGCAAAGGGTGGCTATTGCCAGAGCATTAGTTTTAAATCCCTCGATAATATTGGCCGATGAACCGACCGGGAATATCGCCTCTGCTCAAGCAGAAGAAATTATGGCGATTTTTCAAAAATTAAATGATGAGGGACACACCATCATCATGATTACCCATGAGTCCGATATTGCCGAGCATGCAAAAAGGGTTATTCATCTCAAAGACGGTAAAATTTTTGACGACAGTAGCCAACATCAACAGCGGATAGCAAAGTCAAAAGATTCATTAGTTATCTAACGAGGAATTATTATGGAACTTAGAGAAATAATTTCAGAAGGATTGGGAACCCTGACTTTAAACAAAACCCGGACCGGTTTGGCAATTTTGGGAATTGTTATCGGCATTGGGAGCGTGATTGCCCTTGTGTCGCTTGGACAGGCGACTCAGAAATCAATTCAAGAGCAAATCCAATCCTTGGGGGCAAATTTATTGACCATTCAACCAGGGGCGGTCAATGAAGGAGGAGTTAGGGGTGCTGCCGGAGGAAGAACTTCTTTAACCTTGGAGGATGCCAAAGCCATCGCTTTATCTCCGGAAATTACCGATATCCAAAATGTTTCTCCGGAGTTTTCCAGAAGGGCGCAGGTAACTACCGGTGGAAGTAATACTAATACTCAAATAGTTGGAGCAACTTCCGAGTATGCCCCTGTTCATGAAATCGCTGTTTCTTCCGGAACTTTTATTTCTCAAAGAGACGTTGACAGTATGACCAAAGTTGCGGTTTTAGGACCTCAAGTCGTCAGTGATTTATTTGGGGAAGGAGCAAATCCGATTGGGAAAACTATCAGAGTTAGTGGAAAAACTCTTAACATTGTTGGAGTAACTGTTTCCAAGGGTGGTAGCGGATTTTTAAATCGGGACGATATTATTTATGTACCACTTACAACGGCTCAAAAAGTGCTTTTTGGAGCGGATTATCTATCTTCAATTGCCTTGGAAGCCAAAAGTCAAAACGTGATGACCGAAGCACAAAATCAAGTGGGGTATTTTTTATTGGCGCGTCATAAAATTAGTGATGTCACTCAAGCCGATTTTTCGATCACTTCTCAGCAGGATATTATCAATACGGTTTCTGCCACCACCGGAACCTTTACTTCATTATTGTCGGGAATTGCGGCAATTTCCCTGCTTGTTGGCGGTATTGGCATTATGAATATTATGTTGGTTACCGTTACTGAAAGAACCAGAGAGATTGGTTTGAGGAAAGCATTGGGGGCGAAGAAAAGAGTAATTACCACTCAATTTTTGGCAGAATCGATTATTTTGACTTTCAGCGGCGGAGTTATCGGCGCTGTTTTCGGCATCATTGCGTCGTATGTTATTTCAAGACTGATTAATTCGGCTTTTATTATTTCACCCAGTTCAATTTTATTGGCCTTTGTTGTTTCTGCAGCAATCGGGATTTTATTTGGTTGGTATCCTGCAAATAAAGCTGCCAATTTACAGCCAATAGAAGCCTTGCGTTATGAGTAAAATCGAATATGAATATATTTTCAAACCGTTTTTTATAATTTAAACATTTAAAATTCGTTTTTTTGATTTTAAATTCCTGCCTGCCGGCAGGCAAGGTCAAATTTAAAATTTATAATTTTATTTAAAGGAGGATTATGAAAAAAAATATCATCTGGGCCATTTTAATAATTGTTG
>CAYVNK010000039.1:0-6430 GCA_964452885.1 uncultured Gammaproteobacteria bacterium | reverse complement strand
ATTTTCTTTAGCCAATTCTTGCCTCAAGATAGCAATTAAAGTGGTTTTGCCGGTCCCGGCATAGCCGCCTAAGGTAATAAACTCCGTATTTTTTCTGCACCACGAAAGAAGTGAATTCAAACATTTTTTCTGACCATGGGAAAGTTCAATCATGACTAAATAGAGATAAAACGACCTTCGCCCTCGTATTATAAACTCAATTAAATGTAATTCGTAATTTTTTGGAATATAATTTTTAAGATGACAAATATAGACAATTTCCCCTTTTGGAACAAGACAGAAACTGAGATTTTGGCCTTTTATCAAAGTTCAACTCTCGGCTTAAATCATAAGGAAGCCTGTTCCCGATTAAAAAAATATGGACCTAACGAACTGGCAAAAAAAACGAAAAAAATATTTATTTTAGGTTTCTTGGTTAAATTTTTTAATCCTTTAACTATTGTTCTTCTTTTGGCAAGTTTTGTTTCTCTAATTTTAGGTGGTAAAAACAATTTTTTTATTATTTTGGCCATTTTGGGGATAAGCGCTTTCATTGATTTTTTTCAGGAATTTCAGGCAGAGCGAGCAACAGATAGGTTAAGAAAAAAGGTTGCGCCGAGGGCAGAGGTAATAAGAAATGGTTCAACAATAGAAATTCCGTTTTCGCAAATTGTCATTGGCGACATTGTTCAGCTTTCACTGGGAGACCTAATTCCTGCCGACGCCAGATTAATTAAGTCAAATAACTTGTTTGTTGATGAATCAATTTTAACCGGAGAATCTTTTCCAGTCAAAAAGTCTGTAGAACTTCTGGACAGGGAAAAATTTCAGCTGGAGAAAATGGATAATTGCGTCTTTATGGGAACCAGCGTCGTCTTAGGCGGAGGAAAAGCAGTCATTATTGCTACCGGAAAAAACACCCAACTGGGAAAAATTGCTTCGGAATTGGTAAAAAAGAGGCCACAAACCGACTTTGAAAAAGGAGTGCATGATTTTAGCTTAATGATCACTAAAATCACTGCCGTATTGGTCGCTTTTATTTTTCTCACTGGGATTTTCTTACATCATGATTTACTTTCCTCAATAATATTTTCTTTGGCAATTGCTATCGGTTTAGTTCCCGAATTTTTACCGATAATAATTACTATTAATCTTTCCAAGGGAGCAATCCGTTTATCAAAAAAAGAAATTATCGTCAAAAACTTATCTTCAATACAGGATTTCGGCAGTATGGAAATCCTTTGTACCGATAAAACCGGTACCTTAACTAAAGGCAAAATCGAACTTTCTTCCTATGAGGATTTTGATAAAAAAAGAAATTCTAAACTTGCTTCATTTAGTTATTTACAAGCTCTCTATCAATCGGGAAGGGGTAATCCGATGGCGGAAGCAATTGTCAGATTCTTCAAAGATTCAGTTAATAGGCCCTTACTAAAACTGGGAGAAATCCCTTTTGATTATTCCCGAAGAATGTCGTCGGTCGTGGTTGAAGAAGCAAAAATAAAAATGCTTATTAGCCAAGGTTCTCCGGAAAGTATTTTGCCGGTTTGTTCAAATTTTGAAAGCAAGGAAAAGATAAAGAAATTAACTCCAAAAACCAAAAATGAAATTAAGGCACGCTTTGAGAAACTAAGTAGTGACGGGATCAGAGTCCTGGCGGTAGGCTATAAAAAACTGGCGGAAAAGGATAACTATTCAACCGACGATGAAAAAGAACTGACTTTTTTGGGTTTTGTCTGTTTTGCCGACCCCATAAAAGAAGGAGTGGCAGAAATGGTTACTCTTCTTAAAGAGGAAGGGGTGGAAATGAAAATTTTGACCGGAGATAATGAACTGGTTACCGAAAAAGTTTGCCGTGATATTGGTCTTTTAAGCAAAAAGGTGATTACCGGCGAGACGATTGACTTACTTTCCGACGAAAAGCTCCTTCCTCTCCTTCTTAAAAACAATGTCTTTGCCCGAATTAACCCAAAACAAAAAGAACGAATTATTCTTCTCTTAAAAAAATCGGAGAAAGTAGTCGGGTTTTTAGGCGACGGGGTTAATGACGGACCTTCACTGAGAGCTTCAGATATTGGCATTTCGGTCAATAACGGTTCAGATGTTGCCAAAGATACGGCCGATTTAATATTACTTAAAAAAGATTTATCGGTTCTTAAAAATGGGATAGAAGAAGGCCGAAAAACTTATGGCAATATTATTAAATATATTACGCTGGGGACAAGCTCAGATTTCGGCAATATGTCTTCCATGGCTATCGCTTCCCTCTTTTTACCATTTTTTCCCATGCTTCCAATGCAAATTCTTTTAAATGACCTACTTTACGACGTTACGCAACTGGCCATTCCTTCGGACAATGTTGATATAGAAGAAACCAAAAATCCCAAAAACTGGAATATTTCTTTTATCAAGAAATTTATGTTTACTTTCGGACCTTTAAGCTCGATTTTTGATCTCTTAACTTTTGCCGTACTTCTCTTTTTATTCAAAAAAGCCGGTCATTTTTTTCAAACTGGCTGGTTTGTGGAATCAATTGTAACTCAAAGCCTAATTGTTTTATGTATTAGGACTAAAAAGGTTCCCTTCTTCCAAAGCCGGCCTTCAAAATTGCTACTTTCGGTGATTGTTTTCACTGTCGGTTTGGCAATTATCTTACCGCTAATTCCTTTGGGAAAATATTTTTCCTTTTCTCCACTGCCGGCATTTTTCTATTTACTGCTAATCTTGATTGTGGCTTTATACTTTATCACGGTCGAGATAGTAAAGATGAAATTTTTTAAGAAGGTCGCTGCCCCTTAATTCTCACTAAAAAGTATATTTCCCTACTTTAAGAATTCTTGTTCTTTTCTTATCGATATTACAAAAGGGACAATCCATAAGATTCAAAAATAATTGTTACCATGGGCAAATTATATTGACTTCAATTCTTTCTCTACCCTCTCCGCTAAGAAAATTTTCATCAAGGATTGATAAGGAACATCGCGCGAATTGGCAATTTGTTTTATCCTTGCTAATAAAAATGCAGGCAATCTTAAAGAAATAGATTCAGTTGTTGGTTTAAGGTTGGGAAAAATTACTTGTTCCGCCTTACTCCAATCAACATAATCAGTTGAATCATGGGTCGCCCAAAACTCCCTTTCTTCATCTTCGTTTTTAAAATCCGGAATTTTTTTAAATGTTTTCATAAATTTTCTCCTCCTTTTTGCTCATATCACGAGCGGAAATAACTCTAATTTTATTGTTTCTTACCATAAGGGATAAAAAAATCAACCTTTCGTTGTTTGTTTTACCTAAGGCTTGATACCTTTCTTCAATTTTGGAATGTTTTTTATCTTTTGATACTAACAAAGGTTTATTTGAAAAAACTTCCTCTTTTTCTCTATATTACTCTTATCCCATTCAAACACAACGGGTTCAGGTAACACTTTCATAAGAAAAGTATATTACTGTAATATACACTTGTCAAGAAGTAATTTATACCAAAACAGCCCGCCGAATTGGCGGACTGTTTAAACTCATTTAATAATTTTTTTACTTATTGCTTTTTCTTCTATTGCCGCTTGAGCAGCAGACAGTCTGGCAATTGGGACCCGGTAAGGCGAGCAGGAAACATAATTTAAGCCTGCCCGGTGGCAGAACTTAATTGATTCCGGGTCTCCCCCGTGTTCACCGCAAATACCTACCTTAAGATTTTTTTTGGTTTTTCTGCCTTTTTCCACGGCCATTTGGACTAACTGGCCAACGCCATTTTGGTCCAAAGTCTGGAAAGGATCGGCAGCCAAAATTTTCTTTTCCAAATAGACTTTAATAAACTTGCTGGAATCGTCCCGGGAAAAACCCATTGTCATTTGGGTCAAGTCGTTAGTGCCGCAAGAAAAGAAATCCGCTTCTTCGGCAACCTCATCGGCGGTTAAGGCGCCTCTCGGCACTTCAATCATGGTCCCAATATGATATTCCAGGCTGACCCTTTCTTCTTTGATCACTTCTTCGGCAATTTTAATCACAATTGCCTTTTGATCTCTAAGTTCAGTCACATTGCCAACTAAAGGAATCATGATTTCCGGAACCACAGACAATTTTTCTTCTTTTTTAAGCTCGCAAGCCGCCATAATAATTGCCCTCACCTGCATTTCCGTAATCTCCGGATAAGTAATCCCTAAGCGGCAACCGCGGTGGCCAAGCATGGGATTAAACTCATGCAACTCGCCTGATTTGGCCCAAATTTTTTCCGCTGGAACACCGATTTTCTGGGAAAGTTCAACAGCTTCTCCTTCAGTCTTGGGTAAAAATTCATGCAAGGGCGGGTCTAAAGTCCGGATAGTGACCGGCAAATTGGCCATTTCTTTGAACAATCCCTTAAAATCCTCTTTCTGAAATTGTAATAATTTATCAAGAGCTTTTCTCCGGGAAGACTCATCCTCAGCGACAATCATTTCTTGCATAAAAGGCAACCGGTCTTCGGCAAAGAACATGTGCTCGGTCCGGCAAAGCCCGATACCTTCGGCCCCGAATTTCCTGGCCACTACGGCGTCCCGGGGAATATCGGCGTTGGCGCGTACTCCCAATTTCTTTACCTTATCCGCCCAGCTCATAAATTCACCAAAGTCTCCGGTTAAAGTCGGCTCAACCGTGGCCACTTTGCCTAAAATCACTTCTCCGGTGCTGCCATTTAAAGTAATCCACTCGCCTTCGGCAACTATAACTCCATTGACAATGAATTTCTTTTCTTTTTCAAAGACTTTTATTGTCTCGCAACCGACAATGGCGCATTTACCCATGCCCCTGGCAACCACGGCCGCGTGCGAAGTTATCCCCCCGTGAACGGTTAAAACTCCCTGGCTAATATTTATCCCGGCAATATCGTCCGGACAAGTTTCGGTCCGGACCAAAATCACCTTATCGGTATCTCCTTGAGTAACCGCATCCTCCGAAGTAAAAACTACCTTGCCGCTGGCGGCTCCCGGAGAAGCCGGCAAACCTTTGGCCAAGACTTCGTATTTAACCGCCGGATCCAGAACCGGGTGAAGTAACTGGTTCAAGGAATTTGGCTCCACCCGCATTAAGGCTTCCTCTTTAGTAATAAGGCCTTCTTTAACCATGTCCACGGCAATTTTAATGGCCGCGGCGGCGGTTCTTTTGCCGTTTCTGGTTTGCAACATATAAAGCTTATTTCTCTCAATGGTAAATTCAAAATCCTGAACGTCTTTATAGTGTTTTTCCAAAAGGGAAGTAATCTCCTTAAGCTGTTTAAAAGCTTGGGGCATATCTTTTTGCAAATCGGTAAGTGGGTGCGGAGTGCGGATACCGGCCACGACATCCTCGCCCTGAGCATTGGTCAAATACTCGCCATAAAAAACTGCTTCTCCGGTGGAAGGATTTCGGGTAAAACCCACTCCGGTGGCACAATTATCGCCTAAATTACCAAAAACCATGGCCTGAATATTAACGGCTGTTCCTAAATCATCAGAAATCTTGTTTAATTTCCGGTAAGTAATGGCTCTTGAGGTATTCCAGCTTTTGAAAACTGCATCTCTGGCCATATCCAATTGCACCCGGACATCCTGGGGAAATTCGGTCCCAGTTTTTTCTTTTATAAAGTCTTTATAACGGACAATAAGATCCTGAAGGTTTTCCGCTGTTAAATCAGTATCTAATTTTGCTTTTACTTCTTCTTTTTTGGCGGTTAAAATTGCTTCCATTTCTTCTTTTTCCAAGCCCAATACCACACTCCCAAACATTTGAATAAAACGGCGGTAGGCATCATAACCAAAGCGAGGACTGCCGGTATTTTCAATTAAGCCCTTAACCGATTCGTCGTTTAATCCCAAATTCAAAATTGTGTCCATCATCCCCGGCATGGAAACCTTGGCACCGGAACGGACGGAAACCAAAAGCGGGTCTTTAACATCGCCAAAAGTTTTGCCGACAGCTCTTTCCAGCTTCTTTATTGCTTCCTCATACTGGGAGTTAAACTCTTCCGGCATCTTCCGGTCGTGATTATAAAAGTAGGTACAAACTTCGGTTGTAATCGTAAATCCGGGTGGAACCGGAATTCCGGAGTTGGTCATCTCTGCTAAGCCGGCGCCTTTGCCTCCAAGAAGATCTTTCATCTTGCCATCGCCCTCGGACTTACTGTTCCCAAAAGAGTAAACAAGTTTCTTTCCCAAAGTTTTTGCCATATTTTTATTTTAAAAAAGATACTAACGTAATTGTCATTCTACTATTTCACCTTAGCCTTATCAAGAGGCTAAAATACACTTTTCCCAGGTAAAAATTCCTTCTAGAAGTATTTTAGCTTCATTTTGGTTCATTTTAGCCTCAAACCAAGGTTCTCTCGTCTAGCCTCAAAAGTTGATTTTTAACCCATTTTTCTGAATAAGTTAAGATACATATGCGAGGGTAATAGTCAATATTTAGCACCAAATTTATTAATTAATAGTTTTAGCAATCT
>CAYVNK010000038.1:0-6513 GCA_964452885.1 uncultured Gammaproteobacteria bacterium | reverse complement strand
ACTCCCGGGCTTTGGGATACTCCTTCCGGTAGAAACGGGTGGACAAATGAAGCTTATGAAAAAATTGCCGGTTCACCTTGGTTTTACAAGGCTTGGTACAGAACTCGCAGTAATGTGACCTACGGTCGTTCACACCCTTGGTTGACAATGGAAGAATTTACCGACATTATCAATGCTCTTTTGATTTACAAAGGAAATTCTTCCGATGTTACTCATTTGTCTTTTTTGGATTCCGGCGTCTCCGATACCTGGAGCATGAGCAAAGTAAAAGAAGAAGCAGGCAAATACGGCGGACCGGTAACTTCGATATCGGGAAATCCGGACGTGGTCTATTCTAATGATGGCTATACTGCCAAAGTTTATTTTGAAACAGACAAAGGCAGAAAAGAATTTAACGGTGAAGACTTTAAATATATTTTTAATTTGCGCGCTCCCGGGGCAATCGGTATTAAGTCCAGCCTTTTTAATATTATGAAGAAATAGGCTATAATAAGAATTGACCTAATTATTATTGGGTTTTATTAGAAATTAAAAATTAGAAATTAAAGATTTTGATTATGCCTGATCTTTATTCTGCCAAATTAAATAATCCTCCTTCGCCACCAGTCAGCCCTCCGATGGAGATCAAAAATGAGACTGAACGGGACTTTTTGCCTCCTTCAAGAGGAGGTTCTCTCTCTTCGTTGATTTTGCGCCCAAGAAGCGAGATTCATTTTGACACTCAAGAGCCGGAGGAAAAAATTTTGATGATTGTACGCGCTCATTGGCTAACCAATTTTCCTTGGGTAATAATTGCCATCATTCTATTCTTGGCACCGATGACTTTATCTTTTTTCCCGCTTTTGAGTTCTTTTCCGGCCAACTTCCGCTCAATGTTTGTCATTGTTTGGTATTTGGTCGTTTTAATGTATGTCTTTGAGCGTTTTTTATCCTGGTTTTTTAATATGGCCATTATTACCGACGAACGGGTTGTCGATATTGATTTCATTAACCTTACCACCAAAAAGGTCTCTGACGCTGATTTAGATAAAATTCAAGACGTCAGTTTTACTAATGCAGGAGCAATTGGCACGATTTTTAATTTTGGCGACGTTTTGGTACAAACCGCGTCGGAAATAACGGAATTTAATTTTGAAAACGTACCCAATCCGGCTTTGGTGGCGACTGTGCTGCAGCGTTTGAGGACTGAGGAAAAAATTGAAGCTATTGAAGGAAGGGTGAGGTAATGCCAGGCGCTTTAAATACTATTTTGGGAGTAAATATTTTACAAATCGGTCGAATTTTTGTTTTACTTGGTCTGGCGGTTTATGCCGTCTTTGCTTTGGTGGTCGTTCGTCAGGTTAAACTGATGACGGAAGTGGTTTCCGGTTTAATGGTGGGTTTTTTGAGACTAATTGCTTGGCTTTTCTTTTTGTTTTCGATATTTATTTTTATCTTTACCTTACTCGTTTTGTAACTCAATGGAAACCAATTTTAATCTGCAAATCGCCAAGGTGGTAGGGACACCATTTGACGGCTTTTGGTCACAGGTGCATACTTTTTCTCCTGAAGAACCGGAAAAGAAAGAAAAAAGAGGTGAATTACTCGCGGTTTTAGTGATTACCGGCGTGCCTCAGGGAGTGGAAGCAGTAGCGGCTGGTCGGGAGGTTTTGGGCCGCCTGCATGAAGAATATTACGGCAACCTTGACGGCAGTGCTTTTGAAAGGCTGAAGGCGGCGGTGGAAAAAGTGAGCTTGGAGAATGAAAATCTGGAAATTGCCGCTGCCAGCCTGGTTGGTCAAGCCCTGTCGTTGGCCATCTGCGGCGAAGGCAAGGTTTTTTTAAAAAGGGGAGACAAGTTGGGAGTAATTTTGAACGGAGAAGGGCCGCTGACTACCGGTAGCGGCTTGCTTTTAGAAAATGATTTTTTGGTCATCGGTTCCCGTCATTTCTTTGAGGTAGTGGGCAGCGGGGTTTTAAAAGCGAGTTTAGAAGCGGGTTCTCCGGAAGATGCCGTGGAAACCTTGGCGCCGATTGTTTTAGGCAGAAGTGAAATGGTGGCCGCTGCGGCGGTTTTAGTCTTGGCCAAAAAAAGCGAGGAAGAGGAAATCCAGCCGATAGAACCTCCAGTAATTAATGAAGTTGTTCCTAAAAAAACCAACCTACCTTTTCTTCCAAAAAGACCAATCTTTATCAGAAGTGAAACCAAAGAAAAACGCAAAAAACTGTATTTCTTAATGGCCATAGTTTTGCTTTTAGGGTTAGGGGTGAGTTTAGTAATGGGCATTCGCAATAAAACTATTACCCAAAAGAAAAATAAAGCCAGCGAATTGACTAAGTTGGCAGAGGATAAATTAAATCAAGGAAAAATTTTAGCCAGCTCCGATGTTAATCAGGGAAAAGTTTTAGGGTTGGAAGCAGAAAAATTATCGGAGCAAGCTCTTTCTTTAAATAAGACTAACGAAGAAGCCGCTTTTTTAAAAGAAGAAACGAAAAAATTTATCGCTTCCTTGGGCGAAGAGGCGGCAGTGACCCCTTCTCTTTTTATGGATCTTAATTTAATTACTGACGGCGCTTCCGGAATTGCTTTTAGTTTGGCAGATAAAAATTTAGCGATTTTGGATCAGATAAAAAATAAAATTTATCTTTTAAATTGGGAGAAAAAATCTTCAGAAGTCATTGATAATACCGGAGAAAAGGGAAATCTAATTACATCTTATGATTCCCGGGTTTTTATCTTAGACGACAAAGGAATTTTTGAAAAAGAAGATAAAAAAACCAGCCTAAAAGTAGCCAAAGATTCTTCTTGGGAAGAAATTACCGGTCTGGGTACCTTTTTCGGTAATCTTTATCTTTTAGACAAAGGAGCGAGTAACATTTGGCGCTATTTAGGCGCCAATGGAGAATTTGGAGCGAAAAAATCCTGGTTTGTCGGGACTCCGCCTGATCTTTCCGGCGGCGTTTCCTTGGCAATTGATGGCTCAATTTGGGTTTTAACCAAAGATAAAATTTTAAAGTTGACTTTAGGCCAGGAAGACAATTTTGCCTTAAGTAAAATGCCGGAAAGCTTTAGTGAGCCGATAAAAATATATACTTCAGCCGACGCCCAAAATCTTTATATTTTAGATAAGGGGAATGGAAAAGTTTATCAAATTACCAAAACGGGAGAATTTAAGACTTCCTATTCTTGGTCAGGCTTTAAAGGAGCAAGCGACATTGTGGCAATCGAATCAGCGAAAAAGCTCTTTATCCTCTCAGGAGCAAAAATCTTTGAGATGGAATTAAAGTAACTGGCGGAGGAGGCGGGAGTCGAACCCGCATATCCTTTCGGATGCCAGTTTTCAAGACTGGTGGAAAACCATTATCCGACTCCTCCAAAAAAAGTGCGGAGGATGTGGGAGTCGAACCCACCAACCACTTTCGTAGTTATGGTTTAGCAAACCATTTCCTGAACCGTTCGGAATATCCTCCAAGCGGCTTAATTATACTCAAAAAAGGTCTTTTTTGCTATCGGGCAATCGTTAATCCCCAGATTTTTTTTACTCCAGACCTCTTTAATAAACTGCCGGCGGTTTTTAAGGTAGATCCGGTAGTCCAGACATCGTCTATCAATAAGATATTTTCCGGTAAGGTCTTTAATTTTTGCTTAACAAAAAAGGCATTTTGGACATTGGCTTTTCTCTCCTTTATTTTTAATTTTGTTTGAGAAACAGTTCCCTTATTTCTGATCAAAATCTCTTCAGAAAGGGGGAGGTGAAAGTAATTGGCAAAATCTTGGGCAAAAAGAGTCGCTTGGTTAAAACCTCGATAATTGTACTTATACCAATAAAGCGGGATGGGGATAATTATTGGTTTATATTGAGCAGTAAATTTATTCAACAATAAAAGATCTTCCCGGCGCTTTAATTCGCTTAAAATTATTTGCCAAAATTCTTCTTTTAGATCAGTAACTAACCGGTACTTTAATTTATGAATCGCTTGTCTAATTATCCCGCCAAAAAACAAAAAAGAAGTCAACCCGTCAAGTGAATAACGAGTTAGACAAAACGGGTGAGTTTGACCAAAAGGAGAAGGCTTTTCGCAGACCGGACAGATTTGGGAAATCGGCGCTCTTTGGCTAAGACAATTGGAACAAAAATATTTTCCTTCTTTTTGACAACCTAAGCATTTTTTGGGAAAAATCAAATCCAGGATACTCACAGCCTAAGTTTAGCTCAAAGTGTTAAAATAAGCACATGAAGATTCCCAATAAAAAGGCCGGATTTAACTACCAAATTATTGAAAAGTTTGAGGTGGGGGTGGTTCTCACGGGCGCCGAGGTAAAGTCCCTTTTTAAAGGACAGGCAAGCTTGGATGAAGCCTACGTCAAATTTGTAGGCAACGAGGTTTTTTTATTAAACGCCCATATCCATCCCTATGCCTATGCCGACGTTAAGAAGATTGACCCCAAAAGAACCAGAAAGCTTTTAATGCACCGGGCGGAAATCCTTTCCCTGCAGACGAAAATGAAGCAGAAAAACCTTGTTTTGGTGCCTCTCTCGTGGTATAATAAGGGCCGTCAAGTGAAGCTCGAAATAGCCTTGGCCCGGGGCAAGAAAATGTGGGAGAAGCGGGAAGCCTTAAAAAAAGCTGATTTAGCCAGAGAAACAGAAGAAGTTTTAAAATTTAAAATTTAAAATTGTAAATTTCATTTGGGGGATGACTGGTATCGACAGAAGGCGCTCTTTTAAAACTGCAAGCCTCCTTTGATTAACAGGAGTAAAACAGAATCAAAAAACAAAAGACAAATCTTTTGATGTGTCTCCTCGTGCTGACAGCTTTGCTGTCAACTACGCTTTTGCGTAAAAAGGCATCTTTTAAGTTTTTGCTTGTCGGAACTTTTAAGGTGTAAACAAAGACAAGACGCAAATGCTATGGCAGTTAAGACTATAGTATCCATGTTCAAACTTAACAACCTTTAACTTTCTTGGTTAGCGGATCAAGTTAAAGGTATTAATGCTAACCTACGCTTGTAGATGTTTTAAAAAGTTCTTTTTGGATTCCGGTTCAATTCCGGACATCTCCACACTTCGCTCCTCATTTATTTTCGGAGCTTCGCGTGGCACAGCCACACTATATTTGTAAGCTTATTTCGGATTTTAAGACGCGAAGTGTGCCCCGCGTAGCTTTAGCGAAGTAGGGCTTCTGATACTTATCAAGAGGAACACCAGATGGGCAATGTGAGCCGAACTAAAGAATTAAGACCAATACAGTTGGCGTGGTATTGTTCATTTATTTCCAAAATACAAGCTCTTAACTTTGAGAAGTATCTAAAATCAAGCTCGGGTTTTGCTTTTAGAAATAAACATTTAGTCTAATTTTCTTGCTTTTCTTTTTTCTTTCCATTATTCTGGTATTATGCCCGAGGAAAATGTCACTGCCACAAAAAAAGATTCTCCCATGGAAGTTATCCCTTCAAGAGAATTAAAGGTTTTATATACCTGGGTGGCGCCGATTCGGCCGTTTAAACGCCGCGACCGGGAGTTTTGGACCACGGTGATTGCGATTGTGGTTTTAGTCGGCTTAATCCTCTTTTTTGTCAAAGAATGGTTTTTAATCGCCGCCGTTATTTCCTTAACTTTTGTTTATTATGTTTTATCAACAGTGGAGCCGGAAAAGGACGAATATAAACTGACTAATCGGGGATTGGTTTATGCCGGTCAAACATATCCTTGGGAAAATCTTAATCAGTTTTGGTTTTCCGATAAATACGGCCAAAAAGTAGTTAATTTCGAGATTAGGGGCGGGCTAATTGGTCGGTTGACTATTTTGGTTGGGGAAGGAGATTGGGAAAAAATTAAGGAAATTCTTTTAAAATATATTATTGAAGAAGAAGTTAAACCTAATTTTCTGGATAAAGCCGCTGATTGGATTCAAAAAAAAGTACCTTTGGAAAGCGAAAAAAAAGGCAGTCCGCTCCCTCCGTCGGTCTAACTTCGAAGCTAATTTTCTGCTATAATATTATTGATTTTCGCCAGTAAACTGGCTCAAGTTAAAACATCGTGTCCCTGTAGCTTAACTGGATAGAGCAATTGCTTGCGGAGCAATAGATTGCCCGTTCAAATCGGGCCAGGGACACTACTTTAATTTGAAATTTAAAATTTGAAATTAAAAATTGAGTACGGTGGGGTAGCCAAGTGGTCGAAGGCGATTGTCTCGAAAACAGTTATCCTCGCAAGGGGATCGCGAGTCCGAATCTCGCCCCCACCGCTCTGTGTGAGTAACTTTATTGTCCCTGTAGCGCAACGGATAGAGCATCAGTTTCCGGAACTGAAAATGTGGGTTCAATTCCCGCCAGGGACACAATTTTTCTCTCGCTTTTTGCTTCAAAATGGGATAAAATCTATTCACTTAACATTCGGAGAGGTCGCATAGCGGTCTAGTGCGTTCGCTCGGAAAGCGAATATAATCGCAAGATTATCGCGGGTTCGAATCCCGCTCTCTCCGCCAATTGGGAAATGTCTTTGTTGGCTCGCCCTCTGCGAGGGCTCGCCA
>CAYVNK010000037.1:0-6653 GCA_964452885.1 uncultured Gammaproteobacteria bacterium | reverse complement strand
ATATCTGTAAAAACAAAGAAAGGAATGTGTACGGGATGTACTGAACGCGTACAATAATTTGCCGTTTGGCTTCGTTTCAGCTATACTTTCTGGTAAATGACCGCGAAAGAACTTAGAGAGAAATTTATTGCCTTTTTTGTGGAAAAAAATCATAAAGAAATTCCTTCTGCTTCCTTAATTCCGGAAAATGATCCCTCGGTTTTATTTACTGCCGCCGGCATGCATCCTTTAGTGCCTTATCTTTTGGGCGAGCCGCATCCTTTGGGTAAAAGACTGTGCAGCGTCCAAAAGTGTTTACGGACCGACGATATTGAAAATGTCGGAGATGGCTTTCATCATACTTTTTTTGAAATGTTGGGCAATTGGTCTTTGGGCGATTATTGGAAAGAAGAAATGATTCCTTTAAGTTTTGAATTTTTGACTAAAGCTCTCGGCATTCCGGTTGAAAAGCTTTCCGTGACTTGTTTTTCCGGAGACAATGATGCGCCTCGTGATGAAGAAACCGCTTTGCTTTGGGAGAGAGCAGGCATTCCCAAAGAAAGAATTTATTTCTTGGGGAAAAAAGACAACTGGTGGAGGCCGGCGGGAAAAACCGGACCCTGCGGACCGGATTCAGAAATGTTTTTTGACACGGGGAAAGAAAAATGCGGGAAAGATTGTCAACCCGGTTGTTTCTGCGGCAAATTTATTGAAATTTGGAACGATGTTTTTATGCAATACGAAAAAACAGCCGAAGGAAAATATGAACCGCTAAAACAAAAAAATATTGATACCGGCATGGGAGTGGAAAGAACAACGGCTGTAATTAGCGGCTTTGCCGACGATGATTATTTAACGGAACTTTTCTTGCCGGTTATTAAAAAAATTGAAGAAATTTCCGGAAAAAATTATGCCATGCAGGAAAACCTGCCTGCCGGCAGACAGGTCAAAAAAGCGATGCGGATTATTGCGGACCATTTGCGAGCGGCCACTTTTGTCATTGCCGACGGCATCAGTTCCTCAAATACCGAACAGGGATATGTTTTAAGAAGACTTATCAGAAGAGCGATTCGTTTCGGCAAAACCTTGGGAATAGAAAAGCCATTCACTTTTTTAATTTCGGAAGCGGTTATTGAAACCTTGGGTGATATCTATCCGGAAATTGTTAAAAATAAAAATAAAATTATCGAGGAGTTAAGGGCTGAGGAAGAAAGATTTACTCGGACGCTGGAAAGAGGTTTAAAAGAATTTAATAGTCTCTCTGAAAAGAAAAAAGAAATAACCGGCAAAGACGCTTTCTTTTTATACGAGACTTATGGTTTTCCTTGGGAATTAACACTGGAGATGGCGGATGAGAAAGGGAGGAGAATTGATGAAAAAGAATTTCAAAAAGCGTTTAAAGAGCATCAAGAAAAATCCCGGGAAGGGTCGGAGAAAAAATTTGCCGGGGGGCTGGCGGATCACTCGGAGATGGTAACCAAATATCATACCGCCACTCATCTTTTACATTCTGCCCTAAGAATAGTTTTGGGAGACACTGTTCATCAAGTAGGGAGCAATATTACCGCCGAAAGATTAAGGTTTGATTTTACCGCTCCGAAAAAATTAATACCCGAAGAAATTAAAAAAGTTGAGGATTTGGTTAACGAACAGATTAAAAAAGACTTGCCGGTAACGATAGACATAATGAATTTGGCGGAAGCAAAGAAAAAAGGCGCTTTGGCTTTTTTTGAACAAAAATATGCCGAGCAGGTAAAAGTTTATACAGTTTCCGATTTTTCCAAAGAAGTTTGCGGCGGTCCTCATGTTGAGAGGACCGGAATCTTAGGGAGTTTTAAAATTATCAAAGAAGAGTCCTGTGGCGCGGGAAAAAGAAGAATTTATGCTATGCTAAGCTAAAGTAGCTTATTATCTTATTTTTAATGATGATAGCTCTATCAAGTATCTTAGGAAAAATTAATCCTCTGGATAAAGGAAATTCTAACGACGAGTATTGTTTGAGTTTGGTAATTAGCGATAAAAAAGTAAAAAGCGCGATTTGGAATCTTTCCGGAGGAAGCGATTCTTTTACCCCGGGTGATGCCGAGGGTTGGAGTAATGAAAGCACGGAAGAATTAATTGTGGCCGCCGACGCTTCGATTGCCAGCGCCGTGACCAAATTGCCTTATCTTGAAGGTAAACAGCCCACTAAAGTAATTTTAGGATTGCCAGAACATTGGGTTGAGGGGAATGGTGTTAGTCCTCGGAAGAGTCTCATTTTGCAAAAAGTTTGTCAAAAGTTACTCCTTAAATCATTGGGATTTGTGGTGACTCCGGAAGCCATTGCTCATTTTTTAGAAATTGAGGAAGGGGGATTGCCAAGTATTATTTTGGTAAGTTTAAGTGAAACGGAAGTAATTGTTTCCTTAATTGCTAAAGGAAAATTTTTAGGTAGTAAATTAGTTGGCCGGAGTGACAATTTATCTCTTGATTTGGAAGAAGGACTGCTGCGTTTTGAGCATCAGGGGGTTTTACCCACTAGAATTTTGCTTTTACCAGATGGAGATTTAACTACTGATATGGGAGAACTAAGACAAAATTTAATCGCCTATCCTTGGGTCGGTCCAGAAAACGAGAAAAAGTTAAATTTTCTTCAACTGCCGAAAGTGGAGGTGGCCAGTGAAGACTTTGAGATTAGAGCAGTAGTTACTGCGGGTAAAGATGAATTGGGTTTGGGAGGTGTTAAAGAAAAACCGGTAGTTCAGGAGAAAGTTAAGGAGGAAATTTTTGTCCAGGAAACCCCGGAGGATTTTGGTTTTGTCAAAAACAAGGATTTTTTAAAAGCCCAGGTTGCGGTGGTGGAAGAAGTACCCTTGGCGGGGGAGGAAAAAGCCCCGACAATTGAAACCGAAGTGTTTCCCTCCCTTCCTGCACCCGAACCGGTGTTTAAAGAAAAAAAGTTTGCGGTTAAAAAAATCATTTCACTAGTTTTTTCAAAGTTAAAATTAGTGAAAAAAATCAAACTATTTTCAGGAATAACCCGACTGCAACCAAGATTTGTTTTTAATAAAGCGCTTTTATTGTTTATGGTCGGGGTTTTGGTTGCCGGAGGACTGGGCTTATTTAGTTTTTACCGGTTGGCCAAGGCCGAGGTGAAGATTTTTGTGCAACCGCAAAAGGTGGAAAAAGAATTTGAATTTACAGCTTCTGCTAAAACTAGTGCCGTTGATACCGAAAAAATGATGCTGCCGGCCAGAGAGATGCCGATTGATGTTTCCGGAACAAAAACAGCGGATGTTAACGGTAAAAAAATCGTGGGCGATAAAGCTTCGGGGGGGATTGTTATTTATAACGGCAGTGAAAAATTAAGAACGCTTACCAAAGGACTGATTATTAAAGGGCCGAACAATTTAAAATTTGTTTTAGACGATGAAGTTAAGGTCGCCTCCAAAACCGCCGATTTGAATGCCGTTCCGCCGGTGGAAAAGTGGGGTGAGGCCAAAGCTTCAGTCACCGCCTCCGAAATTGGCGCCCAGTACAATATTGCCGCTTCTTCCATCTTATCTTTGGAGAGCGCCGGAGGGGCGCTTCTCATTAAAAACCCTAACGCCTTAAGTGGGGGCAGCAGCCGGGAGATTCAGGCGGTTTCCAAAGAAGACCGGGATAATTTGCAGGCGGCGCTTTTTTCGGAGTTGCAAGAAAAAGCGGATGAAGAGGTTAAAAACAAACTTTCCCCCAAAGATTATCTTTTGCCCGATTCCCTGAAGTTAATAAATAAAGGGGATCAGTTTAATCATGAAGTTGGTGATGAAGTTTCCACCATAACCTTGGAAGAAAAAGCCACTTTTGTGGTTTTGTATCTCCAAGAAGCGGATTTTAAAACTATGGCGGATAAGAATATTTCGGAGCTGATCCCCGAAGGATACCAAAAAGAACCCATAAAAGAAGAAAGTAATTTTACTCTCCGGGATAAAGTAAAGGGAGCTTATACCGCCAAAGTTTTCGGTGAGTTTATCCCTGTTTTGGAAACTTCAGAAGTTCCTAAGCGACTGGCGGCTAAATCAATTGCCAAAGGTGAGAAATTGTTGAAAAATTTTAAGCAGGTGGCGGGGGTTAACGTGACGATTAGGCCGAAAATATTTTCTTTCTTGAAAATCTTTCCTCTAAAGCAGCAAAATATTAGCGTGATTATTGAGTCGCTCTGAATGATTCCTTACCGTTACGTCAAAAGACCGCCTTTAGTTTACCAAACAAGGAAAATTAATTTCAACCCGAAATTGGTCGCCGGTCTTTTATTTTTAGCGGGAATTTTCTTTTTTATCAATGCCGCCTATCCGATAGTCTCTTACCAAATTTTGATCGCCCCCCGTTTTGCCACCAGCTTTGCCAGTCCCACCAGCGAAGGGGCGATCGCCCAGTCCTTCGGCGCCGTTCAGGAAGGACTTCTTCCGCTGCTGGCGGAAAATCCACAGACTACAGAAGTTCTGGGAGCGGAAATCGATTTGGCTGACTATACTAAAGCCAGTAATTGGTTCCCCGGCGAAAAAGTGACTTTTGCCCAAAAAGAAAATGAAAATTTATCTTATTTTTTTTCCATTCCCAAATTGGGAATTGAAAATGCCAAAGTTTTGGTCGGAATGGAAGATTTAAAAAAAAGTTTAATCCAGTATCCGGGAACAGTGCCGCCTGGAAGATATGGCAATACAGTAATTTTTGGCCATTCAGTTTTGCCGCAATTTTTTAACCCCAAAAATTATTTAACAATTTTTTCAACCTTGCCAACATTAAAAATCGGAGATTCTATTTTGGTAGAATACAATGGTATCGAATATAAATATTTGGTGGAACAGATGATTGAAGTAGTACCGGATGATATTTCCATTTTAGCCCAGCGCTATGACGATTCTTATCTGACTTTAATTACCTGCGTTCCTCCAGGAACTTTTTTGCGGAGGCTGATTGTCAGGGCAAGATTATCAAAAATTTAAAACTTAATTTTTATGGCAATTCCGGTTTTATGAAAATTTTGGGCATTGATTACGGTCAAAGTAAAATGGGAGTGGCGGTGGGAGATACGGCCACCGGCCTGGCGGAACCAATAAAAGTATTTCAAATTTCAAATTTTAAAATTCAAATTTTAAAAATAATTTTTAATGATCCCATGATCAAAAAGATAGTTGTTGGTCTTCCGCATGGAAAGATGGACGTGGAGATAAAAGAGTTCGGGGTAGGATTAGAGAAACAAACAGGGGTGGAAGTGGAGTTTTTTGATGAAACTCTGACAACACAAGATGCACAGCGGCTCTTGATCACCAGCGGAAGGAAAAGAAAGTCCCGAAAAGAAAAGGAAGATGCAGTTGCAGCGGCAATTATGTTAGAATATTTTATAATCGTTGGCAGAAGATCTCGCCATAGGCGAGGATGAATGCTCAAAACGATTTCAAACTTCCGAGAGGAATTAGAGAAGTCGTTAGAAGTTCTGCCAACTCTTGAAAACTTGTTTATTAAAGAATACCGAGTGCTTTCAGCCCTCGGAAGTTTATGAAGGAGGAATCCGGAAATGTTTAAAAATATTATTGCCCCGGTTCAGGCTTGGCTACTTTCTCGCGGACAATGTGTTGGTTGCGGCGCTCCCCTTGATAAAGGTAAGCGCGAACCCTGCAAGGATAATCCTGAGGCAGAGAGAATAACCTGTAAATGCGGCCGGATTTTTATTTTTGATAAAAAAAACAAAAGATATCGCCGTGCCCTCTTTGAAGAAGTATAAAGATTGTGAAGAAAAGATTCCTTCCGTTAGTTTTGTTTTTTTTGTTTTTGGCGGTTATCCTGGTCTTTTTTCTTTGGTACCAGGCCGGTTTATCCGCAGTCAACCTGCACGCTAAAGAAAAAATTTCCTTTCCTGTTAACAAAGGGGACTCGATTTCCGAGATTGCCGTCAGGCTTAAACAGGCGGGTTTAATCCGCGACCTGACACGTTTTAAAATTTACGTGTTTTTTTCCCGAACGGCGAAGAAAATTAAAGCGGGTGATTTTGACCTGTCGGCCAGCCAAAACGTGCCGGAGTTGGTTAAAATTTTGGTTAAGGGAAGAACGGATTTGCGGATTACAATTATTGAAGGTTTAAGACAGGAACAAATCGGCGAACTTTTAAAGGCCAGGGGTTTGCCGCTTGACCTGACTGAGTGGCAGCAGGAGATTGTCGTTAACCAGAAAGAGGGGGCAATTTTTCCGGATACTTACTTTTTCAGTCCGGACGCTACCCAAGGGGCAATTTTAAAAACCATCGACCGCAATTTTCAAAAAAGAGTGACCGTGGGGTTATCTCAAGAAATTGCCGAAAGTAAACTCACCTTAAGGGAGATTTTGACATTGGCTTCGATCGTGGAAAGAGAATCAAGAACGGAAGTAGACCGAGCGATCGTTGCCGGAATACTTTTGAAAAGATGGAGTAAAGGCTGGACCTTACAGGCAGACGCCACCGTGCAGTATGCGGTGGCGACTAAAAACTTAAGACTTAAAACAAAAGATTTTGAATGGTGGCCCAAAAACCTAACCGTCAAGGATTTGGAAATCAATTCTCCCTATAATACTTATGTCACTGCCGATCTTCCGCCTGGGCCGATTTGCAATCCAGGGCTTTCCTCAATCAAGGCAGTCCTTAATCCCACCCAGTCCCCTTACTGGTTTTATCTTAA
>CAYVNK010000036.1:0-6730 GCA_964452885.1 uncultured Gammaproteobacteria bacterium | reverse complement strand
TCCTTCGTTTAGAAATACTCCATTTTCAGTACCATTATTGACTGGGTAAGACTATGAATACATCTTTGGGTATATTTGGGTATATAATTAAGCTATGTCAAATCTGCCCGAAAAAAACGGAAAGGAAATTTTAAATGAACTTTTTTCCGAACAGGAAAAATTCCCCGTCGAGGTTGAAACCGAGTCGGAAGTTGGACCAGAGATTAAATCTTTAGTCCAAAAAATTGAGGAAGATGTGGTTTTAAATCAGCCGGTCATAGACAATTACGGTCAAACTTTGGTTTCATCGGCGGCGCCGCAAAACCCAAGAATTGTTCTGCCAATTTCTAAGAATTCTTTTACTCTGGGACTGACTAAAAAAATTTCCGAATCTATCCGGTGGTTGACCGAATGGTGTTTCCGATTAATCAAAATCTTTGGTAAAAGAGCGTCTTTTAAAGAAGCGGAGACAAAATTATGAATGGCGGAGATCTGATAACCGGCTTTCCTTTTAATCTTAGTTTGATTTTTGGATATTTGGCAGGAATAATCTTTCTTTTGATTTTGATTTTTTTCCTGGGGGAGGGATTACTGATTTGGATCAGAAACAGAAAAAGGGAGGAGCGTTCGCTTAAATATATCTTACTGCAGGTAGCTGTTCCCCGGGACAACGAGATAAAAATTGATGCGGCCGAGCAGATGATTTCCGCGTTTTCTTCTATTTATAAAGGGGGAAAATTGGCTTTTCTGAGGCTTCAGGAACATCTTTCTTTTGAAATTGTCGGTTTGCCGGAAGATATTCGTTTTTATGTTTCCGTTCCTCAAAGATTGCGCGACATGGTGGAAAAGCAAATCCACGGCGCTTACCCCGGAGCCGACATCAAAGAAGTTAATGAATATAATATTTTTTCGGAAAAAGGCAAGGTCGCTTACGCGGAATATCAATTTCGTTCCTCCGGCTTTATGCCGATTAAGGGTTACAAAGATATGCCCATTGACTTTTTGGCGGCGGTGACTTCCGCTTTGGCTAAAATGAAGGAGGGTGAAGGAGCGGCCATTCAGATTTTGATTTCTCCGGCCGGCAACTCCTGCCGCTCCTCCGGCCGCAAATATTTGGCTAAAACCAAAAAAACAGAATCAGATCCGGAAAAGGCCAGTTATAAAACTGATCCCAAGCAAATGGAAGCAATCGAAAACAAATGCTCCAAACCCGCTTTTGAGGCTTGTATCCGCATGGTCGTTTCTTCCACGGACGAGGCCTCCGCCAAAGCGCATTTACAGAATATTAAAGCCGCTTTTGAACAATTATCAGGCGATCAAAACGGTTTTAAGGGGCGGAAAATTAGGATGAAAAAGCTCTTTATGACGGATTTTATTTACCGTTATCAACCGCTTTTTTACCTTGGCCGCAACAAGATTATTTTAAGTTCGGAAGAGTTGGCAACGATTTTTCATTTTCCCAACAAAACCGTCGAAACCCCTTATATTTTCTGGTTAAATGCCAAAAGAGCTCCGGCACCGCAACAGATTGCCAAGAGTGGTCTTTATTTGGGGAAAAGTGTCTTTAGGGGGATTGAACAGCCGATTTATATTCAGGATACCGACCGTATGCGTCACACTTATATTATCGGGGCGACCGGTACCGGAAAATCTCAGTTAATGGTAAAAATGATGTACCAAGATATCCGTGCTGGCAGGGGATTTTGTTTTATTGACCCTCATGACACTTTTGAGTATGTGATGCAACTTATTCCACCCGAAAGGGCGGAAGATGTAATTTATTTTTGCCCGGCGGATTTAGACCGACCCATGGGTCTTAATTTAATCGAGGCCAAGACTGAAGACCAAAAACATTTTATCTCCTCCGCCATTATTAACTTAATGTACAAACTTTTTGATCCTTATAAAACCGGGATTGTTGGCCCACGGTTTGAGCATGCGATCAGAAACGCGATGTTGACGGTAATGTGTGAACCCGGAGCGACTTTTATCGAAATTGTTCGTTGTTTAACCGATCCTAAATATGTGCAGGAACTGCTGCCAAAAGTACAGGATCCGATGGTGAGGCGTTATTGGACCGATCAAATTGCCCAGACCAGCGATTTTCATAAGTCGGAAGTTTTGGATTATATTGTTTCCAAATTTGGCCGCTTTGTCACCAATAAAATGATGCGCAATATTATTGGCCAGTCGGTCAGTTCGTTTGACTTCAGAAGAGTAATGGATGAGGGAAAAATTCTCATTATTAATTTGGCCAAAGGACAAATCGGTGAAGAAAACTCCAACTTCTTGGGTTTAATTTTGGTACCGAAAATTTTGATGGCGGCGATGAGCCGGTCCGATGTTCCCGAGGCGCAAAGAAAAGATTTTTATCTTTATGTTGATGAGTTTCAAAATTTTGCCACCCCTGATTTTGCCCAAATTCTTTCGGAAGCCAGAAAATTTCATTTGGGGCTTTGTGTTGCTAATCAGTTTATTGGTCAGATGGATGAGGAAGTTAAAAATGCGGTTTTCGGCAACTGCGGCACCAAGATTGCTTTTAGGGTCGGGGTGACTGACGCACAATATTTAGCGCACGAGTTTGCGCCAACTTTTTCCGAAAGCGATCTTTTAAATATCGAAGCTTATAACGCTTATGTTAAAACGTTAGTAAATAATGAGCCGGTGCCGGCTTTTTCCATGAGTATGAAGGATGACATGCCGCCGATTTGGAAGGAGCAAAATCCGGAACTTTCCGAAAAAATTAAAGAACTTTCCCGTCTCAAATTTGGTAAGGAAAGAGCGATTGTCGAGGCGGAAATCTCTAAAAGAGCGAGACTATAAGTGCTTCTTTTGCTATAATTCAGGCTGAGGGTCTTTAATTCGCCGGGATTTTATCCGTTTCTTGGACCAGTAGCTCAGTGGTAGAGCAGTATCCTTATAAGATAATGGTCGAAGGTTCGATCCCTTCCTGGTCCACCAGTTAAAAGGGTTTTAGAGTTCTTTCAACTTAACCGTGCCCTGTTTTTTTTCACCGATAAATTTTAAGTATTTTTCCGTAGTGGAAAGTCTTTTATGGCCGGCAAACTTGGAGATCGTTACCAGGGGAGTACCGGCGGCTAACTGATGAAAAATCCAAGTATGTCTTAAGTCATTCACTTTAGCGTCTTTAATATCCGCCATTTTAAAGTATCTTTCAATGCTGGAACGGATATTTCTGATTAAAAAATGATGACCGGTCTTGGTGACAAAGATAGATTTTTCCTTAACTTTTGGTCGTTCACTCAAATATTTTTCCAGAGCTTCTTTGGCCGCTTTATTGAGCGGAATATTCCTGCCCTCGTGCGATTCAAAGGGGCGGATATAAATCTCGTTTTCCTTAAGATCTTCCAATTTTAAATTAGCTGCTTCGCTGATTCTGACTCCTGTCTGGAGCATTAATTCAACAACTGCGGAAATTCGGAAATCTCCACGACAAACATCCCGCAAAGCCCGGTATTCCAGTTTTGACAGAATTCTTGGTGGTTTAGTTTCTAATTTTGGGTAGATGACTAAAGCAGCCGGATCGGTCTCGGTAAAACCTTCGATCTTAAGAAAATGAAAGAATGTTTTTAAGGAATTGATTTTCCGCGAGATTGATTTGGCAGTATAGCCCTTAGCGTTCAAATCAGTCTTAAAATCTTCCAGAACCTGTTGATTAACGGCCGTAACCACGGAGATACCTTTGCCGGCCATAAATTTTGTTAGTTGGGCAATATCGATTCCATATGCTAAAATGGTGGCGGAAGCTCTTTTCTGGCTTCGAAGAAATTCAGTGAATTTTTCTGAAGCTGTTTTTAAGGAAATCGGTTCTGACATTGTGGCCCATAATATCATTAACCAAGCTTGATGTCAATTAATGATTTAGGTCAAAAGAAAGCAAAAATCATCTGCTTTGGCCTTTTGGCGGTATTAATTTGTTCGCTTATAGGTCTTTTCAGACAGGGAAGTATTTATTTTTATACGAGAAGGAAACTGTCGGAAAAAGAGCGTGAACTTAAGGATCTTGAAATGAAAAATCAGGCTTTAAAAGTGCGTTTTAAAGAGGTTCAAAAACCCGAGTTTTTAGAAGAACAGGCAAAGAAATTGCTTGGCCTGAGCAGTTTAAAAAAGGAAGTTTTACCTGAGCCAACTTTGGTTTTGGAGCCGGTGGCTTTATCAAGTGAAGAAAAAATTGAAACGTCCAACTTTCAGAAGTGGTTGGGGCTTTTCTTTTACTGACCCAGCATCAGAGATTTACCCTGGTCTAAGTAGCCTTTGAATTGGAAAAGGGGGATTGGTTTAAACCAGTCTTCCTTCCAGCCGTAGGAAACCTCCAGAAAATCGACTGCTTTGGCGCCAAGGTTTATCGCATCCTGAATCAGGACAAAGTTGGTGTAATTACCCAATCCGGGATAGCGTTTTAAGTCGTAGGCCCCGTTTAAGGAATAATAGATTCCTTTGTGTATTGCCGCCAGATCAACACCGACAATTTTTCCATTAATTTCCGTCGTTATCATTCGGGGTTCGTATTCTTTTGCCAATTTGATTATTTCTCTAAAAGTTTTTCTTCTTTCGGGACGAACAAAAGCGGATTTGTCTTTATCGGCAAATCTTTTAATACTTAATTTGAAAAGATTTTCAATATCGGAAAAACGGTTGATAACTGTTTTAGGGTGGTAAGAAAGAATAATTTTTTGATCGCGGCACAGATTGTATCTTTTTTTCTTGTTAAATTTTTGCAAAAAAACTTCAATGTTGGGATATTCTTCCAGAGAAAGAAGATATTTTGGATCATCGGCGACAAAACCCAATTTTTTTGCCATCCTCGGGGAAACAGAAATCGCGTTTAGTAAAATTTTTTGCGGAAACAAATTAATAATAGAAGGAATTAATGATTTATCGTTAATCCAAAAAGTATTTCCTTCTTGCCACCAACTACCGAACCACCGCAACTCGTCATTGTCGCTTTCATACCACAAGGGAAGTAGACCAATCGGTTCACCGCTTCTTTCAAAAATTAAAAAAACCGGTTGACATTTATCGCCCAGATAAAAAGCATATCTAAATTCCCAAAGTTCAAAAAGAGATTTTTTAGGGCTAAATTCCTCAAAAAGCTGGTGACAAATTTCTAAATCCGTTTCGATGCGAACAAAAACATCATGCTGTTTAAGTTGCAGCATGTTTTCGCCTTTTTTGCAGGGAGCGATGGTTTCGTCGTTAAAAAAGGAAGAATAAAAGTAATCTAATCCCGGAACTTGGTTACTGTCTTTTATTATTTCGTCGTTTCCGTTTGCCATCTAAAACCAAATTTTTTTATCAAAAATAATTGTTTCTATTTTTGAAATTATTTTAATAATTTTTATAAAAAATATTTACTATTATTAATTAAGAATAAAAAAAATAACAATGTCAAGGATGAGTTTAAAATTCAGCGAAATTTAAAGCTAAAAATTAATTTTTTTAAATTTTTAATTTTTAAAATTAAGAATATTTTTTTAAATATTTTAAATATTTTTTAGAAAAAGGTTTTTGGGGAATTATTTATTAGAATAATTTAAAATTTATTTAGCAGAAGAAACTTTTTTTAGGAAAGTTATTAATAATTTTTCCGAGGAATTTTTAGAAGAATTGGTTTAGTAGCAGGGGCGGGGATCGAACCCGCCGAAAGGCGCTTATGAGACGCCCCGAGACACCAGTCTACACCCTGCCTAGACATTTAACTTTAGGCCTTCAATATATCCCTTAATTTTTCTTAAAAAATCAGTGCTTTTCTTAACTCTTATTCTAAGAACACCATGGTACTCTTCGGGGTGTTCAAATGTTTTTTGCCATTTCACTTTTTGATAATAAGGTTTTTGAAATTGACTTATTGGTATTTCAGTTAAATTTGACCAAAAAGTTTCAAGCTCTTTTGTTTTTTTAAGATAACTCTCGTTAATTCCCACCCTTAATCTCAAATTTTCGTTTTGATAATCAAAACATTCTTTGAGCCATCTTATAAAAAGTTTTACCATATTTGGATCAGAATTACAAAAACCGGCTAAATTGTCGCATTTAAAGCCTTCTGCCCAATATAAAGCAGTTCCTGTAAGAAATAGTTCCCTTTTTGTTAATTTGCCAATGTCCCGAATTCCTTCTTTTAATAATCTTTCTGTCTTTTCTAATCTAATTGTTCTTTGTTTAATGGAATTTTCCAGTCTTTTTCCATAATTTGGGTCATGAGCTCGTCGTTCCAATTCTTTTATCTGGTCGCTGGATAAAACAATATCTTTACACCAAAGGCTGACCGTACTGGGGGATACTAATAACTTTTTAGCTATTTTTTTAATACTTTCACCGTCGGATCTTAATTTTTTTGCAGCAATTTTCAGCTCTGATTTAGCCATAACAAAACCCCCATCACAAGACATCATATCTTTATGGTGGGGGTTTGTCAATTTGTTGCGGGGCTGGGAATTGCGCCCAGCCTGGGAGATTATGCACCTTCTTACATTACTGTAAGGGTAGGACTATATCATCATCCCGCCATTGGCGGGAGCTCGGCGTCTAGTCTCTACGGTGTCCCGCCGAATCGGCGGGTTCCCTCGGTATTGTCCTAATTATTAAATTAGGGTGTCCACCGATATAGCCGAGTTTTCTTTTGAAAATTACTTTTCAAAGGGCCCACTTCTACTAGCCTCCCGTGCGACTTTACACTACCCCGCAGGTAGTAAAGATATTATACCTGTTTAAAACTAAATGGTCAATCGGG
>CAYVNK010000035.1:4160-7338 GCA_964452885.1 uncultured Gammaproteobacteria bacterium | reverse complement strand
GCCCAATTGTTCAAGCAGTCTCTCATTCCTAGTAATCAAACTGCCAAAGTCTAATTCTTCTCCAGAAAAGAATCTTAAAAAATTACGGGTAACTTGTTCTATCTCTCTAAAAAATTTTTCTACCTTTTGTGGGGATCTTGAAAGAAAATCTCTTACAGACTTAATCATTTCTCCAGTATTTTCTTTTGGCTTTCCGCTATTTATCAAAAAGATTGAAGAAAAAACTTTTGTTTTCAATGATAAAAATGTTTTAATATTTTCTGTTTCTTTTCTATAAAGAAGAAACCCGCCATAAGTTGAAATCGTATTATCTCCACCGCTGGGCGTACCATGCTGTTTTTTCTCAATTTCATAGGCAATCTCGTTAATTTTTTTTAAATTTTTGGGAAGTTTTAGAAACTCGAAAAAAGCGGCACTAATAGCCACGGCAAAGGCAGCCGAAGAACCCATGCCGCTGCCTATTGGAATTTGAGAGGAAATTTTAATTTTTAAGTTTTTAAGTCTACTTACACCCAGTTTTGCTTTAAATATTTCAATTGCCTGTTCAACAATTAGTTTTCCTTCAACTGGCTGAACATCTAATCCTAAACCTGTTTCTTCTGTTTCAATAAATATTCTTCGGTCAATGGCGCTTAAAATTTCCGGGTAGCCGTAAACAACAGCATGTTCGCCGGAAAGAATAATTTTCCCTGGAGCAGAAACTTTAATTTTTTTTATCATCCATTAAAATTAACATCAGTGATCTCTTTTAAGGATAAAACTTATTCCTGCTTTTAGTTGATTCCTGGCAGGTTGAGACTTTAAAAATTTTAATTTATTTTCAAAAATTTCTTCTGCTTCTTTGGCAAACTTTTCCGCCAGTTTTCTACCATAATCCAAACTGCCGTACTGCCTCATTTTCTCAATCATCCATAAAACTTCTTTTTCTGTTTTTGTCTCTCTATCCTTTTCTAAAATTTCTTTTATTTTTTCTTTATCTTTAGTATCTGCTTCTCTTAATAAGTGAGCGAGCATGATTGTTCTTTTTCCTTCATAAATGTCATTGCCCATTTGTTTTTTGTTCCCTTGAAAATCAGAAGTTAAATCCAGAAGATCATCCACAATTTGAAAAGAACGGCCTAAAATTTTTCCAAATTTATAAATATCCGCCAGTTGTTTTCTGGTCGCCCCCGCTAAAATCGCCCCTAATCTCATTGGTCCGGCAATAGTGTAATAGCCGGTCTTGCTTTCAAAAATAAACAAAATATCTTCATCAGTTAGGTCTGTTTTTCTTTCCTGGGTCCATTTTATTTCTACTGTTTGGCCCAAAACCGTTCTGCTCAACATTTGGTAAAATTCCTCTATTATCCTCACCCCTCTCAAATTCCCCACTACCCCCAAATTATCTTTAAGCATTTTCCACATCACGACGTGCAAAGAATCCCCGGCGTTAATCGCCAATTCCTTTCCATAAATTTTGGGTAACGTGGGCTTTCCTCTTCGTTGCAAAGAATCATCTTCAATGTCGTCGTGGTTTAAAATCCAATCCTCGGAAGTCTGCATGGCGGCCGCGGTTGGCAAGGCTTTTTCCTCCGGAAAACCCATAGCGGAAGCGGTTAAAAGAACTAAAGACGGCCGGAGATATTTGCCTTTTCTTTCCGGATATTCCGAAACTATTTTTTGATGAAATTCAGACATTACTTTGTACTTCGAAGGTATCTGACAAAATTCGGGGAAAACGGTTAGATTTTTTAAATAACCCTCAATTATCGGCCAAACTTTTTCTTTTTTTTCTTCCAAAACTTCTTTAAAGTCAATTTTATCCATGGCCGTATTCTATCACGGGTTGCAAAATAAGTCGCAATTGGTGTTTAATTAAGAGAGATGAATACTTTGTTGGCACAAACTCCAGTTGACATTGGTAAAGAGTTGCTTTTAAAAAAGTCTACTCCTATTGGAACTGCTGCTCAATTTAAGTCTCCCGGCGCTTTAATTTCCGTCATTTTACCCAACGTCTACATTGCCGCCGGCATTGCTTTGTTTTTTCTGATTCTTTTTGGTGGCATTTCCGTCATTACCGGAGCCGGCCAAAATGATCCCAAAAAAGCTGCTCAAGGGAAAAAGGCAATTACTTCGGCCTTAATTGGTTTTTTGATTATTTTCGCCAGTTATTGGATAATACAGATAATTGAGGTTATTACCGGATTATCTATTTTTAATTTAAAGTAAAAACAAATATGGCAGCCAGCGATTTTTTTGGAAAAATTTCTCTTCCCCCAGGAGTTGACAAATATAAAGGCCTTCAAGAAGGCGGTTTAATCAAATTTGCCAACAATTTACTTAAATTTGCCATTGTCGGCGCCGGCATTTACGCTTTTGTCAATATTATCTTAGCGGGTTATAGTTTTATGTCAGCGGAAGGCGATCCCAAAAAAGTCGAACAAGCCTGGAAATGGATTTACCAATCCTTACTTGGCCTGGTACTTGTTGCCGGCTCATTTGTTTTGGCGGCAATTTTCGGCTGGTTAATTTTTGGAAATGCCGGGGCCATTTTAAACCCCAAAATTTATGGTCCCTAATAATTTATTGGCAGCACAGGAACAGGATCTTGGCGGTTTCCTTGAAGGAATAGGCCCGTTGGGACAGGATACTAAATACTGGTCAGAACTCTGTGGAGATGCAGGTGCTGCCCCTTGTATTTTGACTAAAGCTATCTCTAATATTGTCGGGATATTCAGTATTATCGCTATAATTTGGTTTGTGTTTCTTCTTTTGGGTGGGGCCATTAGTTTAATGACCGGTTCCGGAGACAAAACCAAAGTTCAGAATGCCCAAAAACGAATAACCAATGGTTTAATCGGTTTGTTTATTGTTTTACTGGGACTTTTCTTAATTAATTTGGTTGGTTCTTTGATTGGCATACCGACTATTCTTTCCCTTCCGTCGTTTATTTCAGGGTTAAAGCTATGAAAAAAAAAGTTTTTTTTGTTTTTATAGCTATAATTTTAAGTGGAATATTTTTTTCAACCACTAAAATAGCTTTGGCATGCGAAACTTTCTGCGCTTACCTAGCCCCCAGCTCCTGCAGCAATTCTCAATGTTTTGATTGTAATGAATGTAAAGTTAATCCCAGTCCAATTCCAAACCTAAATCCAAATGATAATTCCCGCATTAAAAATCCTCTTTTTTCAGACGAAAT
>CAYVNK010000035.1:2860-4060 GCA_964452885.1 uncultured Gammaproteobacteria bacterium | reverse complement strand
ACCTAAATCCAAATGATAATTCCCGCATTAAAAATCCTCTTTTTTCAGACGAAATGAATCAATTGTCCGGAAGAGCCTTCTTACAAAAAGTTCTAAATTTAGTTATTGAACTTCTTTTTATTGGTGGGTCAATTATCTTTTTCATCATGCTTCTTTCCGGCGGAATCCGGTGGATTGCTTCAGGCGGAGATAAAACCCGGCTGGAGGGAGCCAGGGGCCAAATTACTCATGCTTTAATTGGTCTTGTAATTTTACTTTCGGCATTTGCTATAATAAAATTAATTGGAACATTGTTTGGTGTTGATTTATTAAATTTAAGTTTGCCAACTCTTTGATTGCCGAAGGGAGGTGAATATGAAGAAAATTTTAGTTACCCTTACTTCAGTAGGAGTTTTTTTAGCTAGTCCTTTGACCGCATTGGCGGAAGCTCAGCCGACAATTAGTATTAACATGCCAGGAAGTTATAGCTCTCTTTCTACCTTAACAGTCTCTAGTGTTGTTACCGGAGCGGTTAATCTCCTGTTAATTCTGGCTGCTTTACTCTTTTTCTTTATGTTGGTTGTTGGTGGAATTCAATGGATTGTTTCCGGAGGCGATAAAACCGGTTCGGAAAACGCCAGAAAGAAAATTACCAGTGCCCTAGTTGGCTTGGTAATTGTTTTTTCAGCTTGGGCTATTGTTAAACTAATTGGAGCTCTTTTTGGTATTGAAATTCTAAACTTTACTATTCCACAGCTTATTCCTACTCCAATAATATAAGTTAAAACAATAGATTATTAAAAAGCACCGGGCAACCGGTGCTTTTGGGTTAGATATTAATGTGATAAAATTTAATTAATGAAAATGTTCTTAATTACTTTTATCGCTTATTTTTTATTCCCCTCATCTACTTTTGCCCAAAATCCCGAAGAATGGGCAAGTCCACGTTGTGTTACCAGTGACGGAGTGGCTACTCTCCAAGGTTTCGAGTGTATCTTCACTAACATTACCCGAATTCTAGTGCCTTTGGCCGGAATACTTCTTTTTATTATGCTCATTATCGGTTCTTTTCAGTTAATGACCGCCGGCAGCGATCCCAAACAGGCCCAAAAAGCCAAAGCAACCCTGACATACGCCATCATTGGGTTAGTCGTCTTTTTGGGAATTTGGTTTATCTTACTTTTGATAAAAGCAATTACCGGCGTTGATGTCACGAAATTT
>CAYVNK010000035.1:0-2760 GCA_964452885.1 uncultured Gammaproteobacteria bacterium | reverse complement strand
AAAGCCGGAATTAATATTGGCGACCGTTGGGGAGAATTTGATCAAGCAGCAGGAATTGTGGGCAATGGCGGCTGGGTGGTAATCATGGCTTGTCCGGGCGACGGAGACAAGATTGCCGATGTAATTGTAAAACATCGAGAAATAAATTTAATTATCCGCGGCCACTATCCGGGGAATACTCCCAATGCTTCTTTAGCCAAAGCTTGGGCAGCCACTCTGGGAGCGATTCCTTCACCTAATAAAATTTACTTTATGCCTTGGAATGAACCAAACCAAACAGGTTCGCCTGATTATGGTGATCCGGCTGTTATTAGTCAATATATTAGCGACTTAAAAGTCGCTCTTGGCTCCCTTTTGAATAGCAAGGTTATCCTTCTTTCTCCCATGATGAATCCTTCCAACCCCTCTTTTTCCGGATATGTCCAAAGTTTAGGTTCCGGTTTTTTTTCTCAATTTAACGGTATTGCCTTAAGTCTTTACGATACTTGCAACGGTTGCGGTAACAAATACCAAGACCCGCAAAATTTAGCCGCCCTTTTATCGGAAATGGGGGCATCTGGAAAGCAAATTTATGGAGTCGAATCAGGTACGGCCGGTCAGTATTTTTACTTTAACCAACCCCCGGATCAAAATTCCTATCTTTATAAATTTGTTAATTCTTTTCTTAGCCACAGTCCTAACGAAGTAGCCATGTTTGCCATTCCTTCTTATGATCTGGCCGGAGAAAAGGGCCATTCTTGGAGTTTGTACAATCCATCAAATGTGATTGGTTTACTCAGCAGTTTCCCCAACGGTCCCAATACCCCCGCTTCATCGGCTACCGTTCCCAATGTCGGTTTAACCAAATGTCCGGGAAAAAATTATACTTTTTACCAAACCAGCGAAACAGAATGTGCCGAGTGTGGCGGTGGCTTTTCCGCTTTATCCTGTTTGCCGATTCAAGGCAATCAGTTTGGTGAAGAATACAGTAAAAATACCCTGCCAATTCAAGAAAAAGTCAGAAATACTTATGACGAATCCTGTAATGTAGCCAATTTTACCGCCAAAACAACCGTTTCCGATATGACCATTCCTTTTGCCTATGAGTTAAATCAATATTTTCTTGGCCCATATATGGATAGCTTGGGCGCCAGAGTCGGTAAGCAGAATCTAAATCCCATGACTGATTTTGGGGTTTTTGAAAAATTAGCTCCCAAAGAGTACCAAGACCAACTACGCTTAAAATTTTTAGATGAGGTCGTCAGCCGTGGCGGAAATTCAAAATACGCCAATTTCAATATTAACGGCATGGGACCGGCACAAATTGCCGGTAAATTCAGAAACTCTCCCGATAAAAGTTTTCTTACCGTAATTTGGCCGCAAGTGCCTCTTTTTGCCAATGAAGAAACCGAAGGAGAAATTGTTCTCGAAGGACCGGGAATTTCCGGCTCAGTTAAAACCTCTGTTCCTGAAGTTTATCGCTTAAATAAAGTCACTACGGAAATTGCCAAAATGATGGGTACTTACAAAGGCGAAGTTCAAGGAATAAAAACCGAAAGCGCTAAAGTTTTGGCCGCTTGCGCCACGGAACCAAATTTTCAAAACATCAGCAACAAAAAAACCAAAACCGGTACCGGCAGTAATGTTTGTACTAAAGAGGAAATACAAACCAACCCGAAAACAAATTTAACCGGAGAAAGACATTATGACCAAGAAGTTTTTCAAACGGGAGATGCCGGCGGTTGTGACGGTAAAGCTTTCAATGCTTGTTGCGGCAGTGGTGGAAAATGCGAACCAGTTGATTCCAATGACATTTCCAACCAATGTGTTAAAGGAACCTGTATTTGCCATACTTGCGACCAATCATGGATGACTTGCTGGGCCAACCGGACCAATCAGCCTGGTTGCAAGATAAAAGAAGCCGAGCATACTTTTAATGTTGACGTCAGCGTTAAAAACCGTGTTCCTTTTCTAAAACAAATCGCGGAAAACACAATTGGCGAAAAAGGTTTTTTAAGAACTTTCCTGCCTTTCTTTAAAAACAAAACCGGCGTTACCAAAGAAAACCTTGAGCGCCAATTTAAAGAAGTCGCCGGAGAATCAACAGCCAATTTAAAAATTGACGAAATAAAAAAGGTTAACAATCAAATTGATGTTTCCCCTGCTTCAGGGCCCATTTCTTTGCTTTTCCATAAACTCGGCACTTTAGTTAATGTGCAAAAATTTATTTCCGGCGTTGTTCTTTGGCCCTGGGGTAAAAATAACCCCAATCCATCCCCTTCTCCCTCACCAGTCCCCGGCTCAGTTGGTTATGTGATTGATTATCGTAATTCAAACATTGATTCGGAAAAAAATAGGACTCAAGTCATTGCCTTGGTCAAAGCTTGGTACGCCAGCAGTAAAATTGACCAAAATTGGAATTATATCCGAGACCAGGCAATTTCTCATAGCTGGAACCCTGCTTTTGTTTTGGCTCTTTGGATTGAAGAGTCAGCCGCCAGCGGCGCTGATGCTTACGATCTGGGTTGCTTGCTTGGCCCAAAAAACAATATCGTCACCCAACTTGATTGTTTATTCCAAATTAATTATGCCCACGAAAAATTTGAAGATTTTATGTGCATGTATAGCGAAGGACAAATGTCACCCTGCTTTTTTGCGTTAAATCCCCAGTTCACTACCAATTTGAAAATCTGGTATGACCGGATTGTCCAATAGAAAAATGATTGACAAAAAAAATCAAATCAAATATGCTTAAACTAATAAAATGAAAAAGAAATTATT
>CAYVNK010000034.1:0-7461 GCA_964452885.1 uncultured Gammaproteobacteria bacterium | reverse complement strand
TTTTGAGATAAGGAAAAGATCTTTTGGGTAAATCGCAATAAGTTTTAAGTTGTTTTTCTTAATAATTTTAAGCTTCTTTTTCATTAACTGATCATATCTTTTTAATTCTTTATGCAAACCAAAAAATTCGATATAAATATCTTTTACTTTAAAATCAGTTGTAAATTTAGTATTCAAATAGGGGGCGTTTCTTTCATGAGAGATTTTTCTGGTGAAAAGCCAATTGTCAATTATCATCTCAGATAGGGAATCACAAATATGTCCATCTTTTGCAGTATGCTTTTTAGTAAATAAAACTGGATTGGGATCAAAACCAGAAGCTGCGATTGCTTTGTTCCATGTCCCAAATCTTGTTCGGGCAGCTTTCCAATGAAAGTACTCTTTTTTAAAAGGGATTCTCCCTTGCTGATTATAAAACTGTTGAATCTCTTCAATAATTTTTTCTTTGGGAAATATTTGGCGGTGAGGATAACATTTTACGGAACAGTACTTTCGGCGAGTTAAACTGTAAAAACCTTTTCCACAAGATTTGCATTTCCTGATAAAAGGTTTTCTTTTGGGAAATTTTGTATTGTTTACTATGGCAGAACATGATCTTGAACAATAACACATTCCACTGGCAGGTATTTCTTTTACATCTCTTTTAATTGACTTACGGCATAGTGGATTGCTACAGAATAGTGTTATTTGTTTATTTTTAGCCGATTTCTGGCATTTTAAAGAACAATACTGTTTCCAATGGAATTTTTTTGCCTCATTGACTCTTCTTAATTCCTTAAGGTAAATTTTTCCACAATTGCTGCAGGTTACTTTAACGGAAGCCATTAGATAAGTTTACCGAATAAAACCCGAAGTTGTCAAGAGCACAAAAACTGGTCGTAAAAGACCGTTTTCGACCTGTCAGGGGCAGCAGTACTGCCCTGCTCACCTCATCGGCCCCACCGATGCGTTCTACTATCTGAACTAGCCCCTGAGATACACATTGAATTTTATCATTTTTTGTGACAGAATGGAAATAATAAATCTTCTGCCCGGAGTGCCTCAAATATTATTTCTGTGAGGCAAGAAAGGGTTTTATCAATGACAAAATTAGCAGCGCATCCTCCCGAAGTATCGGCAATGTCACCCAAGCTTCAAGCAATTCGTTTGGCGATGGATCAGATTGAAAAGCAATATGGCAAGGGTTCCATTATGCGCCTCGGGGAAAGTCCGACCGGAAAATTAGGAGCGGAAGTTATTCCTACCGGGTCAATTGCCTTAGATATTGCTTTGGGAATTGGCGGAGTTCCCCGAGGGAGAGTTATTGAAATTTACGGACCGGAAGCGTCAGGAAAGACAACGATTGCTTTATCAATTATTGCCCAGGCGCAGAAAGCCGGCGGAGCGGCCGCTTTTGTCGACGCCGAACACGCCTTGGACCCGATTTGGGCTCAGGAAATCGGCGTTAATCTGGATGAGCTTTTAGTCAGTCAGCCGGATACCGGAGAACAAGCTTTGGAAATTGTGGAAACTTTAGTGAGGAGCGGGGCTTTGGATGTGGTGGTGATTGATTCGGTGGCCGCTTTGGTTCCCAGGGCGGAAATAGAAGGGGAAATGGGCGATTCCATGATGGGCCTTCAAGCCAGACTAATGTCCCAAGCTTTGCGCAAATTAACCGGAGCAATTTCTAAATCTAAAACCGTGGTCATTTTTACCAATCAACTTCGGCAAAAAATCGGGGTAATGTTTGGCAATCCGGAAACTACCACCGGTGGACTAGCTTTGAAATTTTATGCTTCTGTCAGGATGGATTCCCGAAAAATCGAATCCATCAAAGAGGGGGATGAAATTATTGGTTCCCGTCATCGGGTCCGGGTAGTTAAAAATAAAGTTGCGCCGCCATTTAAAGTGGCCGAATTTGATATTTTTCCTAAAGGAGGAATTTCTAAAGTCGGCGGGATACTGGATGTGGCCTTGGATTTGGGAGTAGTTGAGAGATCAGGCGCTTTCTACCGTTATGGAGAAATAGTGCTGGGTCAAGGTAAATCGGCTTCCATCGACTCTTTGACTGGAAACCAAAAATTAACTAAAGAAATTGAGGAAAAAATTTGGCAGGAAGTAAAATCCGGAAAAGCGACTGAAGAAAGGGTAATTGGTAGGGAAACAGCTTAAAGAAACCTAAATGCCCAAAATTACCGCCATTAAACTGCAAAAGAACAAGATAGAGTTCTCAAATATTTTTCTGGATGGAAAATTTGCTTTTTCGTTACCTTCTATAACTTTGGTAAAAGCAGGTCTTAAAGAGAATCAAGAATTGTCTTCGGAAGAGGTAAATTCTTTTATTAAAGAAAGTGATTTTTCGCATAATTTTGATCGGGCACTTAAGTTTTTATCTTTTCGGCCAAGAAGTGAATTTGAAATTAATGAATATCTTTTGAGAAAAGGCGTTGGCGAAGAAACCAGGAAGATAGTTCTGGAAAAGCTTGGGCAATTTAAGCTTTTAGATGATGAGGCTTTTGCTAAATGGTGGCTGGATCAGTGCTCTGGCTTTCGGCCCAAGGGAAGCTGTTTGGTTAAGTTTGAACTTCAACGGAAGGGAATAAAAAAGGAAATAGTGGAGAGTTTAATGGCGGAAAACCGGTCGACGACGGCGGACGCTCTCCTGGCAGAAAAGGTGGCTTTAAAAAAGTTGGAAAGACTGAAAAACCTGCCTACTCTTGAGATTAAAAAAAAGCTTTTTTCCTCACTGGCTCAGAAAGGTTTTTCGTTTGCAGTGATTGAAGAAACAGTTGCTAAATTGTTAAAAAAAGGGTAAAATAAAGCAACTTGAGGTTAATCCAAGTTGAAAATAGCAAAAAGTATTATTATGAAGAGATTAAATAAATCATTTTTTGCTTCAAAGCCTTTCTAAATAGGCCTGTTTTTTTCGTGGTTTCCCCCAAGAGTTACTTAGTTTTTAAAGGAGAAAAGATGTCATTACTGGATAAAATTGCCGAGATTATCAGAGGCCAACAGCTCTTGGAAAAAAGACTGGCCCAACTGGAAGAGAAAAAACCGGTTGAGGAAAGGAATGTTTCCGCGCCTAGTGTTGATTTAAGTATTTACGAAAAAAAGGCTAGAGAGATTTTAGACCAAGCTAAAGAAGAAGGAGCCAGAGCCAGGATTGAAGCGGCCAAAATTAAAGAAGACGTCTTAAGACTTAAAAATGAATCCCTACAAAAAGAGGTGGAAGTGGACCGGAAGATTGGAGCGGTTGAGGAAAGGGAGAAACTTCTAAATCTGCAGAAAGCGGATATCGAGAAAAGACTGGCCGAGCTGGAAGAAATAAAAAAAGAACAACTGTCCAAACTGGAAAAAATTGCTTCCTTGACCAGGGAAGACGCCAAGAGACTGATTCTTGAGGCGACGGAAAAAAGGATGTCCGAAGAAATTGCCAGAAAGATTAAGGAGGCAGAAGATGATGTCCGGGCCGGGGCGGAAGAAAAATCCAAAGAGATTTTGGTTGACGCCATGAAACATGGAGCGGTTGATTACGTGGCCGAATATACGGTTTCGACGATTAAACTTCCCGATGAGGAAATGAAAGGCCGGATTATCGGCAAGGAAGGAAGAAATATCCGCGCTTTGGAAGTGGCCACGGGGGTGGAGTTGGAACTGGACGAAAGCCTGGATATCCGCCTTTCTTCGTTTGATTCGGTCAGAAGGGAAGTGGCCAAGAGGTCTTTGGAAAAACTGATGAAGGATGGCCGGATTCAACCGCAAAGAATTGAGGAAATAGTGGCTAAAACCAAAGAGGAAATTGACCGGATTTTGTTTGAAGAAGGAGAAAAGCTTTGTCATGAAGTCCGGGTCTATAATCTTCATCCTGATTTGGTCAAACTTTTAGGTCATTTTAAATTCCGTTTTTCTTACGGTCAAAATATGATTGTTCATACTTTGGAAGAGACCAAAATTGGTGTGGCCATTGCCAACGAACTTAAGGCCGATATTGCGATTGTGAGACTGGCTTGTTTACTGCATGACATTGGTAAAGTAGTTACCGACGAAGAAGGGACCCATATTCAACTTGGGGTAGACTTGCTTAAGAAATACCGCATTCCGGAAAAAGTTATCGATTGTATCGCCGAACACCATGAAGATAAACCTTTTTCTTCAGTCGAATCGGCGATTGTTTGGATTGCGGATGCGATTTCCGGTTCCCGTCCGGGAGCCCGTTATGAACCCCACGAAGATTACTTAAAGAGAATGACCAATATTGAAGAAATTGCCAAATCCTTCCCGGGCGTGGCCGAAGTGGCTGCCTATCAAGCGGGCCGGGAAGTGAGGGTCATTGTCGAACCGGACAAAGTCACCGATGCAGAAATGACCGTTTTGGTCGATAAAATTATTAAAAAACTGGAAGAGGAAGCCAAGTGGGCCGGACAGATTAAAGTAACGGCGATTCGGGAAACACGGATTATTGGGGTCGTAAAGTAAGCTTTACTTGACTTTGATTCTTTATTTGTTAAACTAACAGTTAGTAGTTAAGCAAAATGAAAAAAATTGATTTAGTCGGTATTGTTTCCCGTAAGGCGCATTTGACCAAAAAAGCGGCCAAAGAGTCGGTGGAAATATTTCTTTCGGAAATTCAAAGAGCTCTTGCCAAGGGTGAGAAAGTGGTTCTTTCCGGATTTGGCACTTTTAAAAGTGTTTTGGTTAAAGATAAAGCCGTTATTAATCCTCAAACAAAAGCCAGGCAAATCGTGAAATCCCACCGTGTTGCCCGCTTTACCCCCGGAAGAAGCCTCAAGAAATCCGTTAAGTAATCTCCCCTCTTTTTTTCTGCTAAAATAGCCTGGTGAGAAAATATTGGGCAATTTTTAAAATTAGTTGGGAAAAATCATTAGAATACAGAGCCGATTTTATCGGTCATCTTGGTATGGGACTCATTAATTTTTTGGTAATGTATTTTATTTGGTCGGCAATTTTTAAAAACAGGACTTTTTTTAACGGTTATACTTTTTCGGCAATGATGACCTACGTTTTAATGACGAGATTTCTTCATTTTGTCATGAGAGGGAATATTGGACGCCAAATTGGCGACGAAATTAAAGAAGGAAAAATTTCCAGTTATTTAATTAAGCCCATAAATTATACCGGCTGGTGGTTTTCTACTTTTTTTGCCGAAAGAGGTTATGAATTTTTTATTAGGATGGCAATGCTTATTCTTTTTTTTGTTTTTTTTCCTAAAATTGCTGTTTTTCAAGGATTGGGAAGATTTTCACTCTTTCTAGCTTTTATTTTTATCTCTTTAATTTTTAATTTTATTTTTAATATTTTAATTGCTTGTCTGGCTTTTTGGATTACTGACGTCCGTTTAATCCGTTCCGCAATGATGATAATTATTGATTTTTTAGCAGGGGCGACAATCCCTTTAGACATAATGCCGGGAATATTAAGAAAAATCAGTAATTTCTTGCCATTTCAATTTGTAGCTTATTTTCCGATTAAACTTTATCAGGGAGCCTTAAGTCCGGGTCAAATTACGACTGGGGTTAGCCTGTTGTTTTTTTGGATCGTTGTTTTATCAATTATCTTTAAGTATGTTTGGCTTAAGGGAGTAAAACGCTATGAAGCAGTTGGCCAGTAAAATTTTCCGTTATCTAAAGCTTTATTTTTTCATTGCCAAAACCAGTGTCATGAGTGTTTTTATTTATAGGGCTAATTCGTTAGTTTTTGGAATAACTCCGGTTATTTGGATGTTGACCAGTCTGGTTTTTATCTCGGTTATCTTTGGCGGAGTCAAAGAAATCGGCGGCTGGAGTTTTTGGGAGGTGATGCTTTTGCTGGGTATTCATGAGCTGGTATTTCTTGGGACCTGGATGTTTTTTGCCGATAATTTAGATAAGCTTATTTATGACGTGCGAACCGGCGCGCTTGATCGGACTTTAGTCAAGCCGGCAAATCAGCGTTTTTTGGTTTCGTTCGGTGCGATTGACCTTACCGGGATTGGCAGTTTGCTTAATACGATTGTTGTTTTATCTTTAGCCATTCCCCATGTTGATATTAAAATAAGTGCGTTAAGAATCATTTTGTTTTTAATATCGTTATTTTCCGCTTATGCCACTGTCTATCTTCTTTATTTTTCTGTTTCTTGTTTAAGTCTTTTTTTTGTCAACGCCTACACTTTTTCCGATTGGCTGCTGGAAGCAACCGATTTTGACCGTTACCCGGCGGAAATTTATAGCCGCGGTTTTCGCCGATTTCTTTTTTTTGGTTTGCCAATTTTATTTTTTGCTTATGTTCCAACCGCAATTTTATTGGGAAAGATTCCTAATTATTTTGTCGGCTTAGGTCTTTTAGTTATAATTGGACTCATAATTATTTCTACTATTTTATGGCGAAAAGGACTTAAAAGATATCAATCAGCTTCCAGTTAAGGTAAAATTACTTTGTATGAGTGGAATAATAAACGTCATTAACTTAAAAAAGTATTATCAGGTTCATAAAAAGGAGCCGGGACTTTCTGGTTCGATAAAATCTCTTTTCCATCGGAAGTATGAAGAGGTTAAAGCCGTTGATAATATTTCTTTTAATATAGAGGAAGGAGAATTGGTAGGGTTTATCGGGCCCAACGGCGCAGGAAAGACCACTACCCTTAAATGTCTTTCCGGGCTTTTGTATCCGACGGGCGGTTCTGTCTCCGTTTTGGGATTTGACCCTTGGAAAAGGAAAAATGAATTTTTAAAGCAAATATCTTTGGTAATGGGACAAAAAAATCAGCTTTGGTGGGATTTGCCGGCGATGGAAACTTTTATTCTCAATAAAGAGATTTATGAAATTCCCAAACCGCAATATGAAGAAACTTTGAATGAATTGGTGGAGCTTTTAGAAGTGAAGGATGTTTTAAAAGTGCAGGTAAGAAAGCTTTCCCTGGGCCAGCGGATGAAGTGCGAACTAATTGCGGCGCTTTTGCACTCACCCAAGGTTCTTTTTCTGGACGAGCCGACTATTGGGTTGGATGTCGTTTCTCAAAAAAAGATGAGGGATTTTATTAAAGAATATAATCACCGAAAAAAATCGACTATTATTTTGACTTCTCATTATATGGATGATGTTAAAGAACTCTGTAAAAGAGTAGTGATAATCAATAAGGGAAAATTAATTTTTGACGGAAATCTTTCGGAAATAACCGAGAAATATGCCGATCATAAAATTATTTCCGTAATTTTTTCCAAAAATGTTGATGTTAAAAAATTGGAAGCGATTGGCCAGTTGAGAGAATTTTCTTTTCCTAAAGCGGTTTTTGCCATTAAAAGAGAAGCGGCTTCTTTAGCCGCTTCTGAACTTTTACAAAATTTTCCGATTGCCGATTTAAACATTGAAGAAGTGCCGATTGAAGATGTAATCCGCGAAGTTTTCACCGGTAAAGACGTCGCCTAACTCAAACTGAGTAGGCTGAGATACATCGGTAACGCTTTAGACTTAGAATAGTTTCTCTAA
>CAYVNK010000033.1:0-7717 GCA_964452885.1 uncultured Gammaproteobacteria bacterium | reverse complement strand
ACTTGTGTATATCCCCTTCCCCAGTATTTCTTAAATTAAAATTACCTAAAAAAAGAGTACCATAATAATTTCCCTTGTGTCAAGAAAAGTTGCATTTATGTCTAGTACAACACTGGAGTTGACTTGATTACATGTTGTCATTTGACAGGCATTAAAATACTATGTTACTCTCTTAATAATTGAATTGAAGAGTAAATTTTACTGTATCATACGAAAAGTAGTAGTTATCAATGCTAAAAGACACAAGAATTTTATCTCAGTCAAAAGAATTAACGTATAAGGGTATTAAGATTAAAAAAATTCCGTGGTTTTTGTGGTTTGTGTTTAATCCCCGGAAAAGGTGGGGAATGGCATACCACTCGCAAATATACGTTTCGCCCAAAGTTTATAATTATCTAATAACAAATAGCCCAGATCCTTTATCTATCGCATTATTAGAGCACGAAATAACCCATTTGAAACGTAAAAGGCAGCTTGGCGAATCGAATCATAGTCGGAAATATTTGTTGTCAAGGAGCTTTCGCCTTCAAGAGGAACTTATCGCCGACAGAGCGATGATGCTATACCTCAAAAAGCGGAACTTGCCCTTCCCAATTGAAAAAAGGGCAAAAAAAATTTCATCAGTGTTGTATTTCTCGATGATTTCTTATTCAGAGGCAAAATTGAAACTTACCAAAATGTGGAACACCCTCAAGGCTTCCTAAGACAACTAATATTCTTTCAGAGTGAAGTTTTTTGCAAAGTTTTAATAACTATGTTAAAATTCGTTTTCAAAGAGAGCCGGCAATCCAAAGCAAGTACTTTGACAAGCTCAACCTACAGGCAGGGAGGATGCTATGTCCGTAAAATCTGTTTTGAAGAAAATGTTTCTCATGTTCACTCTCATGACAATGATGACTGGATGTACGGGTGAGTGTGACTATCCAGAGATCGGTACCAGTGGGGATTTCGCACTAACTGACGGTGCGCTCCTTCGATTGGCGCTGATTGCTTTTTCTGCGCTCGCCGTGGCGGTGATTTGGGGATTTCTCTCTCACACACGTATGGCATACCAGAAATAACCAAGAAGTGGGAAAAAGGCGCAGGGAACCAGTACTGTTCTAAGTCAGATCAAAATCTGTCGGCTCTCTTTAACTTTCCGGTTAGGTGGCAGAGATTGGAAAAATCCAAAACAACGGAAACAAACCGTGACCTTCTCTGCCTAAATATCCCAAGTAAATCAGGCGTAGAAATGTCAGAGGATGCTTGATAACCTCTTAAAGGGCAAGTAGCCTCTGAGTTCCAAAACTGAATAAGTGACAAACCGAAAGAAGATTGCTGAGAATTCAGTATCCATGTTACCACCATGGTAGGCAAAAAACCCAATCTTCTTTCGATCTCTTTATTAAGTAAAATGGTAAAAAAAATAAATGACTGTTTTACAGCAATCGATTGAGAAAATTAGAGAGACTACTATTTTGCCAGTTAGCAAAGAGTATTATGGGTTCCGACCTGGGTTCCGACCTTCAAGGTGTAACAGCCCTTCGGTAAACTCAGGGTAAACTTTCACACCTCCGGAAATAGCTTCACACCCTAAGGGTGTAATACGTTCACACCTATCAATTATTCCAAAATCAGGTGTTTGATTGCTTCTAATCTTTAATCTCGCAAGTCTTGCAAGGCGAGGTTTACAAGGCGAGGCCTTGTAAGTTTTAAACACCTTCCTGTTGACAAAAAAGAGAAAAACGGTTTAAATATTCTCATGAACAAAAATATTATTCCTGCCGACGTAGCGACAAAATCTTTCGTAAGAGAGGCTGTTGAGGAAGTTAAATTTGACTTAAGAAAGGAAATGAAAACGTATCACGAAAAAACCATGGAAAAATTAGATTCCATTATGGGAGAATTCAAAAAATTATGTGTTGATTCCTTTAGTTTCTCCCAAGAAATTTCGGTTCTTTTTTTTTCGTTAGTATTAAGATCAAAGAAATTCTTGTTAAATTGAGGGAAAAACCAGACACTGCAGACCCAAATACCCGGCTTATATTTTTTCTCATCAAATGACTTCTCTAATAATCCCTCTATTCCATCTGCTTGAGTAGAAAATAAAATTTTTCCTTCTTTAGCTAATGCAATTGCTTCTTTCCAAACCATTTTTCTCTCTTCTCCGGTTTTATCCTTCATTAGATCCAACAATAAATTTATCCTTTCGGAATCGGTTGTGTCTTCCCCACAAAAACGCTTTGTTTTAAGTGGATTCCAATTCTCTCCAAGAACCGGAATAATAACTCCTCCATCTGTGGAAATAACAAAACCCTTGTAATGTTTAGAATATTCTCTAGCTTTAATCTCCGCATTTTGAATGAAGGTTTGACCGTTTTCTTCAGCCTTAACATTGATATTTACATCTTCAGGAAATTGGATAATATCAAAATAATCTTTCACTATCCAAGTGAGTTTCTCTCTTTTATGTGGATTCCCCGAGGCAATAAGAATCTTTCTTTTCATATTTAAATTTTTAAACTCCCTTTTGCCTTTGGTATTGATCTAAAGCTTTTTCTGCCCAAAAAAGACGCACTTTTTCCTCTTTTAAAATTCCCGGTTTAACCAATATTTCCTTAAAATTCTCACTCTTACTAGGAAAAACGGCGTAAGCCTTTTTTAAAAAAAGAAGACCGGTTTCAATATTTCCTTGGGCTAAATACAAGGCAGCCCGGTAATAATTGGCCAGGGCGTTCGCTTTAAGGCTTTTTTTGTCTAAGGCCATATTTTTTGAAAAAAATCTTTGACGATATTAATAAATTTTTTTCTTTTATCGGCATCAATAATTTCCAAGCTGTTATTATCCTGATTTGGCCGTAAATTTAAAACTGCGGTTGTGTCAATTACTTTATTGGCTAAATCAATTCCCCCACCCCAAATATCTGATTGTTTACTTCCTTCTCTTAAAAGACGCGTTTCACCGTCAGCATGGAGTAAACAACCGGCAACCACAATTTCTTTTTCTAAATCAATGGTTAATTTTAGGTAATTACCAAACTTATCTTTAAGCTCGGTAATTTCTTTTTGAGTTAAGGGATTTTTAAATTCTTTCATTGGTGGACCCAGCCAGAATCGAACTGGCGACTCCGTCATGCGAAGACGGCGGTATACCACTTACCCATAGGCCCATTTACGTAAGAGAATTATAGCAAAAAAATAGCCACGAAGTGAAAGAATCTTAAAAGACCAAAGCTATTCCCAAAGAGATCAGAAGGAAACCGGCAATAATTCCGCCCAAGGTTGGGATTTTAATACCCGCTACCGGCAACTGTACTTCGGTTGGTACAGGCTCTTGCGTCACCCGAGCCACTGTCGTGGGCTTGGGTGTCGGCGTCGGATAAGTAACCTTGCCGGAAACGGTAATGGTTTTTTCGCACTCGCTTCTGGTCTTCCAATGATCACCGTCGTCCAAAATCTCCAAAACCGCTTTATAAATTCCGTTGTTATTATAGGTATGGCTCACGGCTTCAATATGCGAGCTGGAGTAGGAAACATTAAGAACTTCTTTCTTTTCTCCATCGCCAAAAGTAAAGCGGAAACCTTTTATCCTGGCGGTATCATAACCCTTGCCGGAAAATTGCACGGTAAGCGGACCGGAACCGTTAGCAGGGTCGGCAAACAAATAATCACAGTAAGATTCCCCGCTTGGCCCGGGGATAGAGGTTGGTGTTGGTGTTGGCATCGGCGTGTTAGTAGGCGTCGGGGTGGGAGTAAGTGTTCCGGTCGGCGTTGGACTCGGAGTTAGCGTCGGGGTGGGGGTCAATGCCTCCGCTAAAAAAGTTACTTTACAACTGGCAGAAGGCTCAACGGGCAATGTGCCTTGTGCACCGGGCTCTGACTCAGGCGCGGAAGGAGCTACTGGTCTGGTTCCCATTTCGCGGATTTTAATCGCCGTTAAGACCGCCACCACCGCCAAGATAATGGTAGCTAAAATTATCCCGATAATCGTAAATTTCTTTTTCATTATTTCCAAACTCCCCCGCTGGCTTTAATAAAGCCGGAAACTTCAAATTGTCCTGACGCCGGAATTACATATTCGTATTTCCATTTCTTTCCTTGCTCGACCCAAGTACCTTCAGCACTGAAAACTTCTGCTAACGTTACTCCATCTTTTTTAATCCTAGTGGCCATATCTGAAACCGTACCGGAAGCAGTAACAGTAATGACAATCGTATCTCCTGGAACCAAACCTTCTAAACTGGAAGTTCCTTTTTTAACTACTGTCACATCTAAACAAACCGGTGAAGCCGGAGCTTCTATCACCGTCAACCATTTTATACAACCGGTACTGGTACAACTTCCGGACGAAGTCCAATGACCAGAAGTGTCACACCCACCGCCACCGACTAAAGCATTTTTATACCAAATCGATCCAGCTGAACAAAAAGAATTACAGGTACTGCTATCATAAGCATTTACTTCAAAAACATATTTTCCAACAGCCGTTGGAGTAAAGCTTTTGGAAACCGGGCTATTACCACTACCTAAAGTAGTCGGATTTTGCGAATCAACTAAACGACAATCAGTTCCACCCGTGCAAACTCCATATCTTATTAAGCCATAGTTGGAAATATTTGCCGAAACAGTAACCGATTGGCCTAAAGTTATTGTGCTTTGGCTTAAGATTAAACCGGAGCAAGAAGGAGTAGTTGGAATTGGAGTTGCTGTTGGTCTTGGTGTTGAAGTTGGGACAGGAGTATTGGTAGGAATAACCGTACAACCGGAATCTTGCCAAGCTCTTTCCCCATAACCATTAGCGTCAACTTGACAATTACCGCATTTATTAGTAACTGAACAACCAACAGTCTCTTCTGCACATAACTGGCCAGGTAAAACAGTCAGGGTTCTCATCTCTCCTTCATTTCCACAAGTGCCGGCACAACTAGTACCACTACAATTGGCAACCGTTCGTCTATAAGTGAAACTCCGAGTCCCGCCGGTGCAGTTGGCCGCATTTAAACATATTTTAGCTTTTACCCCTGCTCCGTCTGCTTTTATACAAAGACCGGCAGAACCTTCGGGAACCCAAGAAACAGTACACTCTGAAGGTTGTCCTGGAGAAGTTGGCACCGGAGGTGAGGGAGGTTGTGATGGCGGTTGGGTCGAACAACAGGACCAATCGGCAAAAGTACAGGTATTGTAATCGAGAAAACAGGCGCAATCATTACTGGCACCGCAAGCACCATTCAAACCGCAAATTTTATAAGCTCCTTCACAGCCGGCTGCTTTCTTCCCTAAATTAAAAGGTAATCCCTTCCCTTGAATGGCCATATATCCCAAAACTCCGGCGGCGCTGATTAAGAGAAAAATCAAAACTCCCAAAATTACTTTTGTGCCGCTGCCGCTTTTTTTTGATTTAATCACCACTGACGGCTCACTGGAAGAAGTGGTACTAATAATCGGCTCATCAGCAGTCAAAGAAGGCGGTGATACCGGCGGAGGCGGAGTCGGAACAGTTACCGGCTCGGTTTTATTTTCCGCGTGCCAAAAAGGTTCTGGCGGAGTCGTTGTTGAATTGGCAGGATCATCCATTACTTATATAATACAAATATTTTTTAATAATTATCAAGCAGTAACAAATTTATAATTTATAATTTAAAATTTAAAATTATAATTTTTGGTAAAGCAGCCAATCGGCTTGATTAACTATCCCATTTTTATCAATATCAAAACTTGTCTCGGTTCCCCCAAACTGCCTTTTAAAATCTTCATAAGTATAAGTAGCGGAGGAAGAAGCTTCTGGCGTCGGCTCTACTGTTGGGACAACGGAAACCGGCGCTTTGCTTAAAAAGCTTCTGACCGAGCTAACCTTTTTTTCGCCGTTAACTACTTGATAATAATAAGTTGTTGACGGCAGTAACGGTGTTAAACGAAAACGGTGATTTAAAGAAGCATTGGTTTCCGGCACTTCCAAAAGTAAGGCCTGACTGCTGATACCGTAAGTGACTGACATTTGGCAAGCTTTACCGGTAGAAAAAACCACCTCGACCGAGTCGGAAGTCAAATTTGCCTCGGTAACACTCTCCGGAGTACAAGTTCCTTCAGCTTCCGAAATAAAAGAACGGATTTTACCAAAACCGGCGACTAAGCCGCCAAGAAGTAAAACCAACCCCGCCACCAAGAGCGCTCCTTTGGTATTAACACTTTTCTTTTGGAACGCTTTTTGTCCTGGGGCAAAAGAAGTCACCACTGATTCTGTTGTTGTTCCCGCCACTGGCGCATTAATATCTACCATCGGTGCTGTTTCATTGGCAGGAGCCGCCGAAGATTGGGAATTTATTGGCGGAGGAGTCATTTCGCTAACCGGTTTTTGAAAAACCGCTTTAAAGCCGGAACCGACAAAATCAGAGGCAGTGTTATCCATTTAAAAAATAAAAACTAAACCTAAAAGCATAAGCGCTCCGCCTAAACCAAAAGCCAAATAAGTCGGCAGGGAAAATCCGGTTACCGGCGGCTCAAGCGAAGGAGTCGCGCTGGTAGAGGCGATAGACGGCGTGGCCGTTACCGCCGTCCCCCCGGAAAAAGTATAACTGCCGTCCTTAATCCCGGCGCAATTAATAATGTCTTTAGGAGTGGCGGAATCATCAAAAATATTGCTGTCGGTAGTTTGGGCAGAACAGACAAATTTAAGCTGGCTAATTCCGGAAGTTTTTCCTTTTAAAGTAATCGTGGCGAGTAAACCACTGCCGGTGGCTGTCTGACCGACCGTGGCAAAGGAACCGCCCACATACAAAGTTCCGGAATAAATATTGGAGCTGTTGTCGGTAAAAAATGTCCCTTCCGTAATTTTGACCACTTGCAGAATCAGGGGGTCAAAAGTAAGTTTTACATCGGCCGCCGTCACTTTTTTCCCATTGGTATCAATATTTAAAAGCACGTTAAATTCCAAATTAGCCGATTTGCTGGCCGTTGCCGGAGTAAGGGAAAAAGTCTGCGCCAAAGCTTGAGTACGAGAACAAAGAATTAGCAGAATGAATGTAATTATAAAAACAAAAACGCTTAAAAAAAGTTTTGAGATTTGAGTTTTGTTTTTGGTCTTTGATATTTGCATTTTGCGATTTTTTTAATTTACTACTACTTTAAGATTACCATAATCAAACAAAACTTTCTTGCTGACTTTGGTTTGGGTAATCACCGTTTCTCCCCCTTCAAATATGAGCGACATCTCTCCCTCTCCTAAAGCGCGGCCTTTAATCGAAAGAGTCAAGAGCTTGACGGGTGCCTGGAAAAATACCCCCGGAGCCTTTTCCTCCAGAAAAATTAAGTGAATCTTACCGTCTTTCCCGACTTCTTTATCTTCAATCACGGAAGAAAAAAGTTTTGGTGTTTCTATCTGGGTAACTTGTAAAAATTCCGGATTAAAACTAATGATTAAATTAATGCCATCCAAATTTATTCCCTTTTTAGGCGTCAGCCATAAATCAACTTTGGCGGTCTCCCCTGGTTGAAAAGAGATGCCGCCGGGGACAAAAGCCAATTTCATCATTGATCCGGGTAATTCCGTAACTTTTACCGCCGGAAGGCTGACGGCTTTTTGCTCAGTTTTATTCTTACCGGTGTTTTTCCCCAAAGTGAGCGTGGCATAAATCACTAAGATCGCCAAAACCGGCACCAGCCAAACCCAAATTCTTTTTAACCGGTCAATACTTTTCATCACTACCATGATAGGAGAAAAAGAAAAAGGAAGTCAAGAGAA
>CAYVNK010000032.1:0-7892 GCA_964452885.1 uncultured Gammaproteobacteria bacterium | reverse complement strand
ATTCTATGCCATTTCACCGCTTTCGGTTTTTTTTGACCGTTTTCCTTATCATCTTTCACTGATTGCCATTTTAAGTTTACTTTTCTTTTGGTCGCTCTTTAAGGCCATTAAGGGAAAGACCAATACCTTTATTTTGTCTTCTTTGCTTTTGGGCATATTAATGCAGTTTGAACTTTCTAATTTGGTTTTACTGCCGGTTTTGGTAATTTTCTTTTTTTTAAAAAGAAAAGAGATTCCGATCAGGTGCGTAATTTTGTCAATTTTCTCTTTTGCCTTTCCTTGGCTGCCTAAAATTATTTATGACTTTTCTCACGGGCCTTCTCAAACTCTCGGCTATTTAGCCTGGGTAGGGCACAAGTTGATTCCCATAGGAAGTTTGGATATCGACAAAAGCATTGCCGGGCCAATACTCCCGAATATCAAACTTTCTTTTACTTTTTTGGCCAAAGCGATTTTTCCCAGCAGTTTAATCGTCTCCTCCTTTGTTTTCCTGTTGCTGTTACTTTTTTTGGTTTTGCACTTAAAAACAAAGGAGAAAAAGAATGGGGGAGCTTTTTTACTTTTGCTTTGGCTGGTTATCCCTTTAGTTTGTTTTTTAATCATGGGTTTTCCCTCCGAATCGTATTTCCCGATCTTACTGCCGGGGATCGCTTTCCTTTTTGGTTTTATCCTGGAAAAATCAACACAAATTATTAAGCCGGTGGCGTTAGTTTTTTGTGCAGCTGTCTTGTTTCTTTCGGTTAATGTCGTTTTCCTTTTTAAAAATGACTTTTTGGTTTCGGGAGACAAATACGGTGAAATAAAAGAAACCGCCGAATTTATTGTTAAAGACGCACAAGATCATAATTTTAATCTTATTCCCTTGGGTTCATATGCCGAATTTCCGGGGAATATTCTTAATTTGGTTTATTTGACCCAATATCTGGGTCACGGTCCAAGTAACAAAAAAGCAAAAAATAGTTATTTTGTATACAATAGTGGTGAACAGGGACCGATTAAAAATGCCCTGAAAGTGGCCTGGTTCGGCCAAATGACAATTTTTAGGAAAAAATGATCAGCGCCGTTGTTTTGGCCAAAAACGAAGAGAAAAACCTCGAAGACTGTTTGTCCGGCCTTAAATGGTGCGACGAGATCGTTGTTATTGATGACGACTCCACGGACAAAACTAAAGAAATTTCGCAAAAAGCGGGGGCCAAAGTTATTCCCCATTCTTTAAAAAATGATTTTGCGGAGCAGCGGAATTTTGCCTTAAAGGAAGCTTCGCACGACTGGATATTTTTTGTGGACGCGGATGAAAGAGTTTCCGACAAGTTGGCCTTGGAGATTCAAAAGAAAATAAAAAAAACGACTTCCACCGGCTTTTACTGCTGGAGAATCGATAATTTTCTGGGGCGCTGGCTTAAACACGGCGAAATCGGGTCTACAAGGATTCTGCGTTTGGCTAGAAGGGGCAGCGGCTGGTGGAAAAGAAACGTGGATGAACAGTGGGCCGTTTCCGGCAAAACGGAAACGCTCAAAAACCCGCTTTTGCATTACTCCCACCGCAACTTAACAGAATTCTTGGAGAGCATTAACGAAAGAAGCACTCTTAATGCGGAAGCCTTTTATCGAGAAGGAAGATGGATAACAGTTTTTGAATGGTTTAAACCCAAAGGAAAATTCATTTTGAATTATTTTTTACGATTGGGTTTTCTTGACGGACTGCCAGGTTTTGTTTTTGCGGTACTCATGAGCCTGCATTCATTTTTGGTTAGAGGAAAGCTTTACCTTCTTTGGCGGAGGCGGGGAGGATGGCAATGACGAAATATCAAATATCAAATATCAAAAATCAAAAATTTGGCATACTATTATTTATTTTTTGGGCTTTGTTTGTTCTCGGGAGTTATATTTTCTTTTTACTGCAAAGGGGAATTCCTAAATGGTCGAACTGGCAATTTTAACCGGAATTTTTGGTTATCTGGTTTTGGGCTTGGGACTGGCCGGTATCCTGGGAGAAATAAAAATTCTTGGGACCTTAGGGATTGCCAGCCTCTTTTTTTTAACTTTCTCCCTGAGAAAAAGAATCTATCTTTTTTTAAAAGAATTCTGGCAAAATCTTAAAAAGGATAAAATTTTTTTATTTCTATTTAGTTTGTTTATTTTACAGATAATTGTTAATTTTATTGGTGCTTTGGGACCGGAACTGAGTTTCGACAGTCTCTGGTACCATTTGACGATCCCCAAAATTTATCTTCAGCAGGGAAGAATTTTCTTTATCCCCGGAGGCCTTTTTTATTACAGTGCCATGCCCAAACTCTTGGAAATGCTTTATTTGGCAACACTTCCGTTTTCTTCTTTGGGAATATTGGCAAAAATTATCCATTTTTCCTTTGGGGTTTTATCCGCAGTCGCCCTTTATAATCTGGTAAAAAGGTATTTGGGTTCAAGATTGGCCATTTTGTCTTCCGTTATCTTCTACACCACTTTAATTGTCGGCTGGATGTCGGTTACAGCTTATGTTGATTTAGGCAGAACATTTTTTGAAATTTTGGCGCTGGATTTATTTTTACAATGGATTGAATCAAAACAAAAAGATCAATCAAGATTACTTGATTCCGCAGTGCTCTTAGGATTAGCGATTTCTACTAAACTAATTGCCTTAGCCAGTTTACCGATATTTTTAATAATTCTTTTAATAAAAACAAAAAAAATAAAACTTTCTCTAATTTTTGGTCTTATTTCTTTACTTATCTCCTTGCCGTGGTTTGTTTTTTCTTTTTTGCATACAGGAAATCCTTTTTATCCGGTATTTTCTTCGCTACTGGATGCAAGCCACAAAATTGTATTCCCAAATATTTTAATTTATTTAAGAGATGTATTTTTACTTTTTTTTAATTCTTTTGATCCGATATCTCCGGTCTTTCTTATTTTTATGCCGTTAATTTTTTTAAGTTTTTTTCACAAAAAAGAGAACAATCAAAGTTTTTTAACTTTAAAACTTTATGTTTTGTTAAGTTTGCTGTTTTGGTGTCTTACGCCAAGAACCGGCGGTTCCCGGTTTATTCTTCCTTATCTTCCGGCAGTCAGTTTTCTTTTGGTTTGGGTGGTTTTCCAAGGGAAGATTTTTTATCGGCAGATTCTTTATTTGGTAACGGTGTTCATCTGCGTCATCAATTTAGGTTACCGAGGCTTAGCCAACGCCAAATTTGTTAAAGTAATCTTAAAAAGGCAGTCTATACAGTCGTTTCTCGAAAGAAATTTGAATTTTAAAAACAATGAATTTTTGGACTTAAATAAGGACCTTGCCAAAATTATCCGAAAAAACGATTTGGTGTTGATTTACGGCAGTCACAATTTGTTTTATACCGATTTCCCCATTGTTCACGAGTCGTTTACCCCAAAAGGCGTCTATTTCAGCTATCTCCTGACGCAAAATATTGATTTGCCGGAAAAATACCGCGATTTAAAAAAAATCTATTCTAATCAGAGGTCCGGGATATCATTATACGTTTTTGGCCAAAAATGGGAATGAAAAAAATATTTAACTTACTTCTTAAAATTGTTTTTCTTGTCTCTTTAGTAATTTTTCCTTTTGGTCAGTTTTTGCGGATAGAACTGCCGAATTTTCCGGAAATAAAACTCCAACCGCTTGATTTTCTCTGTTTTATTTTTGTCTTTATTTCCCTGGCCAAGAAACTTGTTTTAAAAGAGAAATTCAAACTTCCTGAGCTTGCTAAAATTATGGCGGTTTTTTTGGGAATTGCCTTATTTTCATTTTTAATTAACGTTTTTACGGTTCCTGCTTTTTCATTAGTATCTTCTTTTTTGTATTTTTTAAGACTTTTTGAATATTTTCTTTTTTTCTGGTCAGTTGCAGATTTCCTGAAAGAAAGTTATCTTCCCGTATCAACATATCTTATTTTTGCTGGTTTGGCAGTGGCGGTTCTCGCCTTAGGACAGTATTTTTTGGTGCCCGACACCCGGTTTATTTATAATTTAGGCTGGGATGAACATTATTTCCGGGCCATCGGTTCATTTTTGGATCCGGCTTTTACCGCCCTTCTAATTAACCTTTCCTTTATTATCTGGCTTAGTCGAAGCTTTGACCGGAAGGTCAAAAATATTTATTGGTGGTCCCTGGGACTTATCTTTCTTGTTTCAATCGGTCTTAGTTTTTCCCGGTTAAATTACGGTGTTCTGCTTTTGAGCGCCATCCTAATTTTTATCATAAGAAAAAAGACCAAACTGATCACCTTAATTGTCATCCTGTTTATCTCAATGATTTTCTTCCTGCCTAAACCGGCCGGTGAAGGCGTTAATCTCTTGCGGACAAATTCGGTTTTTGCCAAACTTGAGAATTACCAGTTAGCGTGGAAGATAATTGCAGACCATCCTGTTTTTGGCGTCGGCTTCAATAATTACCGTATTGCCCAAAGAAAGTACGGTTTTTTGAGTGAAGAAAATTGGCAATCAACTAATGCCGGGGCGGGTGCGGACAACAGTTTTCTTTTTACCTGGGCGACAACCGGAATTTTCGGTTTTCTCACCCTTCTTTTTTTATTGGCAAGAATTATGCAAAAAAGTATTCTTCTGGCAGTTAAAAACGAAATGGCCCTTATTTTATTTACCAGTACAATAGCAATTGCCGTTTCCAGTTTTTTTGTCAATGCTTTTTTTTACCCTTGGGTTCTTTTTTGGCTGATGCTTCTTTTGGCGAAGTTTACGGCTGAAAATTGATGGTCCAATCGATTTGGGTGCTGTTTTGAGCCGGGTCGAGACAGATAATTTTAAATTTGTTTTCGCCGTTTTGCAGTTTAACCGGAAAGCTGAACCTACCGTCATTTTCCATTACTACCTGGTGGTCGTTAACCAGAACTTTAGTCTCGGAATCGGCTTTACCCTTAATCACTGTCTCTCTCACTTTTTTAATGGTGCTGCCATTCTCCGGCTCAGTCACTTCCAGGTTCGGCGGTGAATTTTGGAAATAAACTGTCCACTGCCGGGAAGGAGCGCTTTGCCGGTCGAGATTATCTTTGGTGACCGCATAAATTTTGTTTATCCCCAAAGACAGAGAAAGCGAGGAAGAAAACAAGCCTTCGGAATTAACCTCTAAGGTTTTAACATTCAAATCATTTAAATAAAGGTCTACTTTTTCATTTGGTTGAGAATAGCCGGAAATGGGTAGGGTAGCGGAATTGGTTGCTTCCAAAATTGCGTTAAATTGAGGAGAAGAGAGAACATTTTCGGAAACGGAACTGGCCGGTAAAGATTTATTTTTCTGGAAGGTTTCCGAGATAAAAACTGCAAATTTTAGGCCAAAAACAAAAATTAAGCCACAAATCAACAAGGTTAAAGCGAAATAAATAAGGCCCAATTTAATATATCGATTTTTAAACATAAACTAATTTTACAATATTTTCTGAGCCGATGAGTGGTTTCGAACCACCGACCTTTGCTTTACGAAAGCACTGCTCTACCAGCTGAGCTACATCGGCTTAATTACTCTACCAACCCTACCTGCCGCTTGCCTGTCGGCAGACAGGGCAGGCAGGTGAGTTACTCCGGCACTTAAAAAAACAGCAGATTTTTTTCAGTGTAAACACTTCATTTTAGCAAATATTAGACTCTTAAGTAAGTCTGAGGCTGTTTATGTTATACTTTTCCAAGATATGAAGTCGAAAAAAATATTTAAAAGTCTCTATGGAAGTCTTCCCTTGCCGGTTTTTTTCCCGGACGCCACCAAGGCGGTCTTGAAAACTTTAGATTCGGCAGATATTGAAAACACCCAAACCCCGGGAATTTTAATTAATACTTATCATTTGTATCAAGATCTTGGCAGGAAAATTTTAAAACACTTCGGCGGTATCCGGCCGTTCATGTCTTGGAAAGGAGCCTTAATTTCGGATTCAGGCGGATTTCAGGTTATGTCTTTAGCAAAAAAATTTAATAAAAGGGGATCGGTAACCGATCGGGGAGTAACCTTTCAACCGCCCGGAGGACAAAAAGTTCATTTTACTCCGGAAGAATCAATAGAATTTCAAATGGAAATAAAGCCCGATATGGTAGTGGCTTTGGATGATTTTACCGATCCTTCTTCCACTTATGAAGAAGCCAGAGAAACTGTAGAAAGAACTATTCTTTGGGCTAAAATCTGTAAAAAAGAATTTGAAAGAATCGTGGAAGAAAGAAAAATTGAGGAAAAAGACAGACCGTATCTTTTAGCGATTGCTCAAGGAGGTGAATTTTTGGATTTAAGGCACGAATGCACTAAAAGACTGGCAGAGATTGGTTTTGACGGCCTTGGCTACGGTGGCTGGCCGGCCGGTGAAGACGGAAAATTCAGTTATGACACGGTTAAGGCGGTCGCTGACGAAACTCCCAAAAACTGTCTGCTTTATGGTCTTGGTATCGGCCGGCCGGAAGAAATTGTCGATTGTACCGACCTGGGTTACGATATTTTTGATTGTGTTTTACCCACCAGAGATGCCCGTCACGGCCGGCTTTATGTTTTTGAAGCAAATTCTATGGACGAGATAAATATTAGAGCTCCCAAGTTTTATTCCTATTTGTCTCCCGATAAAGAAAAATATTATGATGACCATGAACCGGTCAGTAAAGCTTGTGATTGTCTTCTTTGCCGGAGATACAGCCGTTCCTATTTGGCTCATTTATTTAAAATAGAAGATACCACCGCCTTAAGATTATCAACAATCCATAATCTCCGTTTCTATTCTTTACTGATGGAAAAAATTAGGGAAGAAAAAGTATAATATTTATAATGGTTAAACTTAATAAATTAAAAAAAGAAGACAAAGTTGCAATATTATCTCCTTCTTTTGCAGCGCCGGGAAAATGGCCACCTGTTTACGAGCTTGGATTAAACCGACTTAGAGATATTTTTGGATTAGAGCCGATAGAATTTCCTACCACTAAAAAAATTGGTGCTTCAAAAGAAGAAAGAATAAAGGATTTTATCTCCGCCTTTGAGAATAAGGAAATTAAGGGAGTTATTTCTTCTTTAGGTGGGGACGATCAAATAACCTATATTAAAAACTTGCCCAAGGAACCTTTTATCAATAATCCTAAACCTTTCTTTGGCTATAGTGACAATACTCATTTTGAAAATTTCTTATGGATGAATGGAATACCTTCTTATTACGGCGGATCGTTATTTGTTGAATTTGCCGAACAGGAAAAAATAAATGATTTTACACTTAAATACTTAAAGTTAGCTCTTTTTGAAGAAGGCGAAGTTGAACTGGAAGCAAGTAAAGATTATAGCGACATCGGATTGGATTGGAACAATCCCGAAAATCTTAGTAAACAAAGAGATTATGAACCAAATGAAGGCTGGATTTGGGACGGAAATCAAAATGTGGAAGGTTTACTTTGGGGAGGATGTTTGGAATCTATTGATGAACTTTTAAGACACAATATAGCCATTCCTTCTCAAAAAGACTTTGAAAATATTATCCTAATGACCGAAACCTCAGAGGAAATACCTGACGCCAATTATGTCTTTAGAGTTTATCGGGCTTTAGGAGAAAGAGGCATTTTGGAGAAAGTTAAAGCGATACTGGTTGGCAGACCAAAAGCCTGGGAATTTAATAAACAAAATACAAAGGAAAAAAAAGAAGAATTTCGAAAAAATCAACAAGAAACAATAATTAAAGTTGTAAGAAAATATAATTCTTCTATTCAAATTGTTCAAAACTTAGACTTTGGACATACAGAGCCGCAAATTCCAATGCCGTATGGAGGAAAAGCCCGTATAGATTCGGAAAATAAGAAAATATTCGCAGCCTTTTAATTTATTGTTCTTGTGAATGAAAAAATAATTTCGGTCGAAGGGCTATTACATCCTAAGGGTATGAAGATAGAATTGATAAATCAATAAGTGTTAGATTACGATA
>CAYVNK010000031.1:0-8258 GCA_964452885.1 uncultured Gammaproteobacteria bacterium | reverse complement strand
TACGGGAGTCGGACCCGTCTCTTCAGCTTGGAAAGCTGACGTTGAACCGCTCAACTAATCCCGCATTCATTGCTTCGCAATTTCGGTGGGTAAGCCCGCTTTTATTTGCCTTACAAGAAATTTATAATCTATTTTATCAATCTTGACACTTGTAAATGGTCGGGGATAATGGACTCGAACCATCGGCCTTACGGTCCCAAACCGTACGCTCTAACCAACTGAGCTAATCCCCGCCTTACTTCACTCGGCGTAAACTCTGAAGTGTAGTTTACACTAAGTGGAGCGAAGTGTGGCCGAGGCGGGAGTCGGACCCGCATCCAGTTGCCCGGACAGCATTTTAAGTGCTGCGTGTATACCATTCCACCACACGGCCATCATCACATTTTATCAAATTATGGCTGAAGATGGTAGGCTCTTAATTATCTTTATAGTGAGAGATGACTTTTTTAACTTCTGAAAGATTTCTGGTTTGTAATAGTTCAACTTTTAGCTTTACACAATTTTCAAATCCCTTTGAATACCAGCCAAAATGTTTTAAAACGGTGACAAAACGGTTTTTCGGATAGAATTCTTCGGCTTTTTTGGCATGATTTACGATTGTTTTAAGGATTTCTTTTTTAGCCGGGTGGTAGTTGTCTTTAAACAACCAAGGATTTCCCAGCGCCGCTTGACCAATAAGAACACCGTCAAGATTAAATTTTTCCGATTTTTCTTTCGCTTCAGTAAGATTTTTTATTCCTCCATTTCCTAAGCAAATAATGTTTTTTGAATGAAGAATTTCCGCCGCTTTTTGGATTTCCTCCCAAAAAACTTCACCTCTATGTCCTTGAGAAAGTAATCTTCCATGGATAGTCACTTCTTCTATGGGGAATTGAGATAGAAAAGTAAACCATTCTTTAGTAATTATTTCTTTTTTGCTGATTCTGGTTTTAATTGACAAGGCAATGTCTTTACCTGACTTTTTGATCGCTTCGCTAGATTTATTAATAATTTTTTCTACTAAGGAAAAATTTCCGATTAATCCTCCCCCTCCACCTTTGCCTAAAACATTTTTGGCCGGACAGCCCATATTAAGATCAATGCCATCAAATTCCAATTTACAAATTTGCAAGATAGATTCATAAAAGGCTTCCGGAGTGTAACCAAAAATTTGGGCGACAATCGGCCGCTCGTTTTCCTTAAAAAAAAGAGTTTTTTCGAAAACCTCCCGTTTTCTGACAAAGCCTTCGACAGAAACAAATTCAGTATATAAAACATCCGGTTTGGCGACAGAGACTTGAATTTGACGCATTGGTTCATCGGTGACGCCATCCATTGGTGAAAGCCCGATAATTGGTTTTTTAAGTTTTTGCCAAAACATTTAAAGTTGAATTCTGGAGAAAAGATAACTGCCGATTACCAGAACTATAGTAGTGAGTAAACCAACAATCAAAAGGTCAAAATAAAAGCTAAGTTGACTGATGCCGATTAGTGATCCTCTTAGGCCGTCAATACCGTAAGTAAGTGGATTTAAAGAAGTCACTATTTTCAAAGCCGGCGGTAACCCTTGAATAGGAAACAATGAGCCGGAAAGAAAAAACAAAGGCATAACTAAAAAATTCATAATTAGCTGAAATCCATGCATATCATCCATTTTTGAGGCAATAGCTGTTCCTAAACCGGTAAAAAGAAGTGCCATCAAAAACATAAACAGTAAAGCTAAAGGGAGGAGATAAATATTCTGCATTCTAAACCCAAAAGCATAAGAAATAAGAAGAACAACTACTCCTTGAAGAGTGGCCACTGTAGCTCCTCCTAAGGTCCGGCCAACCATAATGGAAACTCGGGAAACTGGAGCCACCAAAGTTTCTTTTAGAAAACCAAATTGTTTGTCAAAAATGACTTCAATGCCAAAAAATATCGCAGAAAATAAAACACTCATGGCAATAATTCCAGGTGCCAAAAATTGGAGATAATTTCCTTCTCCTGCTTTTTGAAAAGTCGACCCGAAACCAAAACCGAAAGTAATTAAAAAAAGCAAAGGCTGGCCTAAAGAACCCAAAACTCTCGACTTAGAGCGGAAATATCTTTTTAATTGTCTAAGCCAAAGAATATAAATGGCGTTCATCTTCCCCTCCGATGCATGCGCAATCTATCTAAAGTACTGGCTTCTTCATCACGAATAACGTCACCGGTTAAACTGATAAAAGCATCTTCCAAAGAATTTTTCTTGGTTAATTTTTTCAATTCAGCGGAAGTTCCCTGAGCAATAATCTTGCCATGGTCAATAATGGCAATTCTTTGTGCTACCCTGTCTGCTTCATCCATATAATGAGTGGTAAAGAAAACGGTTAAGCCTTTATTTTGGCTTAAGTCTTCTATATATTTCCAAATGTGATTTCTGGTTTGGGGATCAAGTCCTAGCGTTGGCTCATCTAAAAAAAGAATTTTCGGTTCATGTAATAACCCGCGGCTAATTTCTAACCTTCTTTTCATTCCTCCGGAAAAAGTTTTTACCAGACTGTCTTTTCTTTCCCAAAGATCAACAAACTTTAATAAATTCTCAATTCTCTCTTTTCTTTCTTCTTTGGGAACTGAAAATAGAACCGCGTGAAACTGCATATTTTCATAAGCGGTCAATTCATCATCCAAACTATGATCTTGAAAAACAATACCAAAAGAATGCCTGACCTGGTTTTTGGCCGTTAAAACATCAAAACCATTAACCTTCACTTCACCATCGGTTTGTTTAAGCAAGGTAGTTAATATTTTAATAGTGGTTGTTTTACCCGCACCGTTTGGACCCAAAAAAGCAAAAATTTCTCCGGAATTAATCGTAAAAGAAATATTATCCACTGCCGTTAAATCAGAAAATTTTTTAACCAGGTTTTTAACTTCAATTATTGATTTAGTCATGGTTTTACAATCATCTAGTTTACAACAGTTTTGATCAGGTTACCAGAAAATTTGGGAAAAAAGGTAGAGAAGATAATTTAATGACGAAAGAGACCGACAGCAAGGACTATTTGGTTTAAAACCCTGATAAGGCTCTTTTGGAGGATAAAATTATTAAAATTGGCTTGGTAAAGTTTTCTGTTTTTTAGTTCTAAACGGAATTTACTTTTTTCCGTCAGTTCCCAAATCTCATCCATAATTATTTTGGAAAAGAAGCAAACGTTGTCGCGGTTTTGGGTACTTCCCCTAAGACGAATGGCTTTTCCAATACTGACCACATAAGGTCCGTTTAAATACCAATAGGCGAAGGGGTCGTGATTACCGGAAGCCTTAGAGGAGCCGAGTTTTATTTTTTCACTGTCTATGCCGATGCCGATGGGAATTATAAGGGCATTTGTTTCCAGGGCCAGTCTGGCCGCCCCGGTTTTGGGTCTGTTTTCACTGCACTCGGCGGAGGAAATTTTTCCTTCAGCAAAAACCACCACGCTTTTTCCTTTTTCAAGAAGAGATTTTGCCTTAAGAAAAGCGTCAATGCCTTTTTGAGGATTGACCGGAATTTGCCCGGTATGCTTTAAAATAAAACCGAAAACCGGGATTTTAAAGAGTGATTCGAGAACCAGGATATGAACTTTATTTTTAAGATAAACAATGGAGATGAAAGGATCGGAAGTTGTTGGGTGATTGATGACAAAGATTTTCGGTCCAGGGGGAATTTCTTCTTCGGAAATCAGATTAATTTTAAAAGATAGTAGGGAGTAAGCGGTCAGTAAATTTTTACTTAACCAATACAAAACAGATTCCAAAATAGTTGAATTCAATTTCATATGAACAGTATAAACTTAATTAACTAGTTTGGTAGCTTATCGTCTCTATTTTTGGTAAAATTTGAATCAAATCACCTTTCTCTGGTATGACTGGCTGGCTTGCCGAAGTGGCGGAATGGTAGACGCGCACGGTTCAGAACCGTGTTCCGTGAGGATTGGAGGTTCGACTCCTCTCTTCGGCACCCAGGCAAATGGTATTTGCGGGTATGGCGGAATTGGTATACGCGTATGCCTAAGGAGCATATGGCCTTAAAACCTTGGAGGTTCGAGTCCTCTTACCCGCACCATACAGAACTTTTTAAATAGTTTTTTAGATTAGCTTGATTTGATGGGCTTTTTTGGGGTTCAAGCCGATCAATTTCATCATTGGTTTTTTTAATCCCCTCTTTTATCTTTAAAAAGACGAATCGAAGCTGATATTGCAATTTTTGATCTAGTAAGATCGGGTTCAAGCTGATTGTCTTAAAAATCACTTTTTTAACTTCAGGGTCTTTCCCTCCAAACCTTTTATGGGCAAGTAGACCAAAATCAAATACCTCTCTTGCTATATTAGCCCACTCGCTATTGTTAGAACCTGTTTGGTTAAGCTGTTGAACAATAGTATCTTTTTCAATCATTAAAGCTCTTTTTCTGTCTGAAAATTCTGTGTTGGAAAGCAAACTTCCATCAGAATTTTCAGGTGAGATTTTAAGGGCTATCAGATTATCAATTCGCCTATTTACCCCTTCTAAGGCCGTTTGCAGGGCTTCAAAACTACCTTTATTAACTATCTGGTCTTTATCCTTGACTTCTTCTAAGGCTTCGTAAGCCCAATCCACAAATTCAGGCTCCATCTCGAATTGACTTAATTCAGAAGCAAATTGACCTTCAACATCAGAAGTTGAAGCATAAGGTTGACTACACTTAATGTTTCCTTTTTTAGTACAGTTGTAATAGGCAAAAACTTGTGATGTGCCATTTTTATATTTTTTGGTATGTTCTTGGGCAGTTATAGTGTAATGACATTCACCGCATTTTATGATTCCGTTTAAAGCAAAGTTGTGTTTTTGTAATCTGCCTTTTGATTTACCGTCTAAAATATCTTGTAATAAATTAAATTCAGCATCTGTGATCATGGCTTGGTGTTGCCCTTGATATAACTTTCCGCCATAAATAAATCTGCCCGTAAAGAAAGGATCTCTTAGCAGTCTATGCACCCAGCTTTTGACAATAGGTTTACTGCTTTTCGAGCTTCGAATTCCCAATATTTTAGCCTCTCGAACTAACTTTTCTACACTGTAGTTACCGGTTAAAGCAAGGTCAAACAACTTTCGCATTAAAGGAAAATAGATTGGATGCGCTGAAATATCGCGTAATCCTTGTGGCTTCTCATGGTTATTTTTATATCCAGGTCTGGCTTTTCCCGGGAACACTCCCCTTTCTGTCTTAAGTCTTAGAGCTTCTTTGACATTGACGCTTTTATTATCGTTTTCGAGTTTAGCTTGAGTACAAAGGAGATTAAGCATGAACTTATCATTGGGATTATTTCTGAATGTTTGATAAGGGGTAACTACTTCCAGCAGTTTTCCCTGATCCATCTGGTAGATGATTCTGCCGGTATCAACCGTGTTGCGTGATAACCTTGACGGATTAAGAAGTATGATTCCATTTATCTTTCCGTCTTCAATCATCTGAACAAGCTGGTCAAAAATAGCTCTGCCTGGAACTTTAGCTGTTTTAGATTCTTGCAAAGGCTCGCCGGCAAGGTCTAATCCTTTTTGTTTTACCAATTCCGTTAAGTTTGTAATTTGATCTGGTAACGATTGGATTTGCCTCTCGTCAGACTCACTGCTTTTACGGCAGTAAATCAGGTATTTAGGGATTAGAGGATGTGTTTGTACTGTCTGATTACTTAAATTGTATCCTGATAACCTCATATTAATTCTATTTAGTTAAACATAGTTGGTTTTCATTAGTTTTTTGCTCCGGTATAATCAATATTTTCATTAAATTTAAAAACTGTGTGGCTAATTCCGTAGCCTCTTCATCGGTAAGGACAATACTGTACTTTTCTTGGTATAGCTTCTTAAACTTTTCTAACAATACTTGATTAACCATTCCGAATACCCATTACCATATCTATAACTATAGTTGTAGTATAGTAACTATAGTTGTAGTTGTCAAGCAGTAAAATTATTAATTTTAAGGCTAAACCTGACTACTGTTTTAATTTTTGGGGTGGGGAGATAAAACAACAATCACAATACGATTAATAGTTATATAATTTGTTTGATGAATACTTCCATGAAACTTGAATGTTTCGTTATAGCTAACAAATAATAACTAAGTTTCAGAGTGTAAAATATCCGCAAAAGCATTAATTTCATCATATGGACGTTTACTCATATTCAACTCAGGAAGTATACGAATAAGAATCATTTCTTCATTATTATTGTTTAAAGAAAAACCAATAATTCCAGGTTGATTTTTTTCCATTTTGAGACTCTCATGTAGTTTTTTAAAAATGTTAAGATCGATATCTGTATACGATTTTAGTTGAAGAATTATCAAGAAGTTAGACTTTCCAGAATAATACGCAATAATTTTCTTTTTGAGAAAAGCATAAAGCTTATCAAATACAAATTCATCACGATATCTTTTTGACTCAAATTCATAAGGGTTATTTTTGTATAGAACAATTACATCTGGTGGATCTTCTCTATAATGATATAAGTCATCAATGCTAATGATCTTGTCTGTCTGTGGATTAAAAGTATTCCTCAAGTTAAAACAAAATTTGCAGTTTTTTTCAAACTGTTCATATAAATCTAAAATTGAAGTAAAAAGTTCATAATCCATGGAATCTGCAGAATGATCTGCCAACTGTTTTATATAAACTGATATATCTGAAGAACTTGCTGAACCCTCCTTTATTTTTCTGGAGAGGTCATTAAAAAATTTAGCAATAATTAGTAACATTAGCTCTCTAGAGGAGAAACTTGCTTTTAATCTTTCGTCAATTTTTATTAGATTCATTTTTGAGAGGCATTGGTCTGTAATTAAATCAACCTTATAATAACACCTTTAGTGATTTTATCTGTTTAAGATTGTGTTTATAGATACCTTTTTGAAAATAGTTTATGAGTTCAAGAATGATGGAAGACGAATTTAGGGTTATAGTCTTGATTAGCTGCCCAGATGGAACGATATCGCGAACTTCTTTAAGGCTAAACATAGCATATTAATACAATTTCCCGGTTTTGATATATACTAAGACTATGGTTTTGCAACCGAGTCCTAAATCACAGCAATATATTAGTAGGAAATTAAAGGAAATAAGGGGACAAAGGAATTTGTCACAAGAAGATGTGGCAAAGATGAGTGGAATATCTACCACTTATTATGCCGGAATTGAAAGAGGAGAGGAAAACCCTACAATTGCAGTAATAGAATATATTTGTAAGACACTTAGGGTTAACTCCTCAGAAATTCTGCCTTTTTAAATTCTTTAAATAGAGATAGTTTCTTAAGTTTTCTCCTTTACTTTTATATATAATTTGATATATTGTGCTATAGATCTGGTAATTAACATTTTTCTCCTGTCCTAAAGCCTGTCCGTCATCTATGGAAAACATAAACTGGCACAAGTTGGAGGCCGGGTACTTAATCAATCAATTTGTTGCTTATTTTTTTCGTCTAAGAAGCGATACTATAACCGCTTCGCAACATTCTTTCTTTCTATCCTCTCTTTTTTTTGTTTCAATAATCTGTGTTCTTTGTCTGTTGTTGTTCCTTCGCTGGTTATTTATCTTTAGAAGATCGATTAAAGAAGAATTAGTGCTTTTGGTGCTGACTCCTCCGGCTTTAACTGAAAAAACTTCATATACCACCACCCAACTGTTTTCAATCATCCATGAGCTTGGGGAAAATAAATCTTTCACCGATAAATTACTTGGAAAAAAACCGTTTTTTCTTTTGAGATTGTTTCCAGTTTAAATCAAGGCATTAGATACTTGATAAGAACCACCCCGGAAGAAGTGAATAACTTAAAAAGAAGCATTTTGGCCTACTTGCCTCAAGTAAGCGTTAAAAAAGTTGATGAATATTTACCAAGTAGAGTCAATAAAATTGAGAACTTACAACAGGAAATACTTGAATTTAAGCTTACAAAACGGTTTGCCTATCCTTTGCAAAAACAAAATATCTTAGAAGAACATGATCCGATTGCCTATATTACCGGAATGATGACGAAGCTTTCTTCTTCCGAATTAATATCTTTTCAGATTGTGCTGGCACCAGCTTATGCAAAAGAAACCGTTATTATTTCCCGGAAAATTTTAAATAACGAAGATGTTTTGGCTTATCTTGACAGAATCGATGCACCTTCATTTCTTAAACCGTTGGCGGTCTTTGCTTACGTAATTGCGAAACTGGTTCATGCTATTTTGGGTGAATTCGCTTGGGCAGTATCAGAGCTTCGGAACGGGAGTGCAAAACCAGCGTAGGGTCTTGCATAGATAA
>CAYVNK010000030.1:0-8363 GCA_964452885.1 uncultured Gammaproteobacteria bacterium | reverse complement strand
AAATATACTAAAAACATGAAACAAAGAAAAACAAGCAAAATAATACTGGAAAAAATTGAAAAAATTAATTTTCTGGAATCGATCGAGAATTTCAAAAATAATTTCGATCCTATAAAGTTTGAGAAAGCGGCAAGAGAAGCTAAAAAAACTTTCAAAGATGAAGATTTACAAAAACAATGCCTTAGCTTCTGATTTAAAGGATAGTTACATCTTCTTCGATACATCTGCACTAATTGCTCTTTTGAATTTTGATATAATCTACAAAGAAATTCTTGTTGAACTAAAAAATCTTGATTGCGTTTTTCTCTCAATTCCTGCAGTGTCTATTGAGTTTTCAAGAACCGATTCCATTGAAGGATACAATAAAAGAATAAATTTTATAAAATCTCTCTCTTTAGGATTATATCCAATCGAAAAGAATCTTGGAGATAATATTTTCCCCTTAAATATTGCTCTTCAAAGAATTAATCAAAAAATTGATTATACCGACTTTTTATTATATTTTTGTCTTTTCAAATTTAGAAAAGCATTTTTATTTACAGAAAATCATTCTCGTTTCTCGACTAATTTATTAGACCGAACACAAATATTAACAATTGACCAAGGAAACGAACAAATAAGGAATATTGCTTTCTATAGATTCTCGGAAGAAAAATATCAAAAGATCTTAGAAAAACTTAAAAACCAAGAATAAAAAAGGGGTTGAAGATTTTATTTGTAGCAAGAATTACATTCCCAATATTCAAGATTTTTGTTTCCATCATGTATTTTTCCGAAATAATGGCCGCCGCCGCGATAATGCCGGTTGGTAAAGACTTTTACTTCAATATCTTCCCCGCAACAAGCACAGACTTTCTTTAAATTTTTTGTTTTTTTCATTTTTTTAATTTACCTTAAAATTAATATGTTTAACAAACCTATTTAAAAGTCAGGGAGACTTTTAAATCCAACTTTTCAGCAATTCTTTTAATAAGAAGCAAAGAAGGGTTAGTGGACATTGTTTCGATTCTGGAAATGACCGCTTGGGTAGTTTTAACTTTTTTTGCCAACTGTCTTTGAGACAATTTTTTAGCCAACCTTCTTTCGATCAACCTTCTGGCTAATTGGTATTCCACCTCGGAGTCTTCCCAAACCTTTTTAAACTCAGGATTTTTGAGTCTTTTCTTCAGATCGTATTCAAAAGTATAATATTTTCTCATAAAAATGAGATATCCTAAAAGATATCATTTGTCAATACCACTTTTTTTATATTCTTCAAATCTTTTTAAAGCAGTTTCAATTTCTCTTAAGGGAGTCTTTTGATCTTTTTTGATAAATCCATGTAAAATTAAAACTGGTTGTTTTACGGAAAGAGAGTCAAGAAATTTATCGGTAGGATTTTGCCCGTTCGAAGAAACAGAGATTAAAATGGCCATTAAACTTCAATGACAACAACCAAAACCATTGGCCGGCGGCCGGTTTTTTTGAAGAAAAATTTTTCCAAATAATCCTGCACTACCTGACGGGCCAAACGAGTATCGTTTTGCACTCCTCCCTTAAGACCGGCTAAGGTATGACGGATACCGGCTTTGGTTTCTGCCAAAAGCTCCAGATTATCTTTAATATAAACAAAGCCGCGGGAAATAATTTCTGGATCCTCGTCAAATTGAAAAGTATCTAACTTTAAGGGTAAAATCGCGACCACAATTCCTTCTTCCGATAAAATTTTCCGGTCGCGCAAAACGACATTGCCGACATCCCCAACTCCCAAGGCATCAACCATCACTTGGCCGACAGTGACTTTTTCTTTGGTCGGCACTAAACCTTTTTCATTAAATTCAATAATCTCACCGTTATCGCGGATTAAAACTTTGTCGCTAGTATAGCCATTTTTAACCGCCAGTTTCCGGTAAGCAACCAGGTGACGGTAATTGCCCCCAATTGGGACTAAATATTTTGGCTTAATTAGTTCCATTAATTTGGATAAATCTCCCTGAGCACCATGACCGGAAACATGAACATCCGAACGGATATTGGCATAAGAAACTTCTCCGCCCAGCCGGTAAATATTATCAATCAAGGTATAAACCGCGCTTTCAGTGCCGGGAATAAAATCAGAGGAAAAAACCACTTTGTCGCCCGGCTTGATTTTTACCTGCTCGATTTCCCCGGCGACCAACCGGTCCATCGCCGAACCCAATTGCCCCTGACTGCCGGCCACCAAAAGCGTTAAGCTCTGCGGTGGAAAACGGCCCATAATTTTCTTGGGGATAAAAGTATCTTTGGGAAAAGAAACATACTTTAATTTGCTGCCGATTTCCATATTTTTTTCCACCGAACGGCCAACTAAAACTATTTTCCGTCCGTGTCGTAAAGAAACATCAATCGCCATTTTGAGTCGTGATAAATTGGAAGACATGGTTGTCACCAGAAATTTTCCCTGACAACTCCCGATTTCTTCTTCGAACATTTCTCCCAAACGAGCTTCCGGCGGAGTAAAGCCGGGATTTTCCGCCCGCAGACAATCGGAAAGCATACAAACCACACCTTTCTGACCAATTTCTCTAATCAAATTTTGATTGGTCGGACTGCCCATGACCGGCCGCAAATCCAATTTAAAATCCGCAGCATGATAAAAAATTCCTACCGGAGTTTTAATGGCAAAATGCAAAGTATCGGGAATTGAATGAGTGACTTTGACGAATTCCAAAGAAAAATCGCCAACATTAACCCTTTTCCCTTCACTAATTTCGTCAATATTGGGAATAATCCCAAACTCGGCCAACTTGTCTTCAATCAAAGCTTTCGCCCATTTAGGGGCAAAAATGGGAAGATTTAGCCCCAACTGCGGCAAAAGATAAGCAAGGGCGCCAGTATGGTCTTCATGACCGTGAGTAATAAAAATTGCTCTAATTTTGTCTTTTTTCGGGAGAAGATAGGAAACATCGGGAATAACTAAATCCACTCCCAACATTTCCTGCTCCGGGAAGCCCACGCCGCAATCGACAATAATAATATCTTTTTCGGTCTCATAAACAAACATATTTTTCGTCACGTGTCCGAATCCGCCCAGGGAAATGATCTTTAAGTAATTTTTATTCATATTTTTTTATTATTTAATAATTAAAAATTTAAAATTGATTTAAAATTTATAATTTAAAATTTAAAATTATATTAATGTAAGTTGCTCTTCTTCTTTTACTGTTATTGGCTGCGAAATTGTTTCCTTTACCGAAAGCTTTTTTATGACTTCGGGTAAGTTCTTAAAATCGTTTCTCAACATTTGTTCCACCTCCGATCCGCGAAGAGCGGCAGCCGGGTGAAACATCGGAACCAAAATAATCCTACTTCCATTATATTCTATAATCCGGCCTTTGCCATGGTCCAAACTTATTTTTGCCATCGGCAAAAACTTGGACATTGCAAATCTTCCCAATGTCACAATTACTTTTGGCCGAATAATTTCAAGTTCCCGATCAAGGTATATTTTAAAAGCTTCTACCTCTTCCGGAAGAGGATCGCGATTTTCCGGCGGTCTAGCTTTAATAACATTGCTAATGTAAACATCTTCGCGTTTTATACTAATCGAAAGAATCAAATCATCAAGTAATTTGCCCGCATTCCCCACAAACGGTCGACGCAATTTCGATTCCCAATAACCTCCCGCTTCACCAATAAAAAAGATCGTTGCGTCAGGACTCCCCTCACCAAATATCACATCTTCCGCCGTATTCAAAAGAGGTATTATTCCTGCCTTTGACTCCAAATCTTTTTTAAGTTCTTCTAGTTGTTTTTTCTTATCAACCATCAATAATTCCCTTCCTTCTAATTTCTTTAAAGACTGGTCGTGTATTAGTGCTTATTAACCAACGGTAAATTGAGGAACTGTGAACACCTAACTTTTTTGCAATTTGAGGGCCATTGTAACCCGCTTTCCATAAATCCGAAAGTGTTTCTTTCATTGGTCCAAACTTTTTTTCAATAACTCTCCATTTCCTTCCTCCGGATTTAACCCATCTATAAAGTTCAATTGCTTCTTTATGTTTTTTATATTTTCTCTCTAAGTATAAATCTCTTTTTGTAAGACCAGAATAAAGATAGAGCAAAACCCTATAGGCATTTTCCCAAAAATAATCAACTTGATAGGAAATTGCTCTTATTCCTCTTTTAGTTATTTTACTTTTAATTCGTAAGTTTCCATCAGACGATTTCGAACATGAAGATAAATTCTTAACAAATTTCTTTAAATATTTTTTGCTTCCACTCGAAAAACCAGCTGAAATTTCATTCCTACTTTTTCGAATATAAATCCATCCATCGCCATCAAAAAATCCCCGAGCAAAATGGGAAAAATACTCTTGTGGAATAATAGGAAAGTTCATATTCTTACTTTTGTTCGGAAAAATTCCTAATCGTCGAAGATCATCAATAATTACCGGATTTGAAAGCCTAAGCCTGAATGAAGCTTTTCGTTTAGAAATCGGGTAATTTGAATCCATTGCCTTGTTTATTCTTACCAGTAATTCCCGATCTTCTTTCAAATCCCAAGACAAAGTTGTTTTATAAATATTCCCATCCGCGAACGTAAATCCCAAAATATAAGCCATTTGAGAAGACCATTTTTTAAAGAAATCGATATTTACTCTGTAACTGAATCTGTTCCAATTAAATTGTGAATTTACTAGCTTTCTCTTTTCCTTACTCTTTTCCATCACCATGTTTGAATAAAATCTTTTAGGTTTTCTTCGTTAATAATAATTTTGTTTCTGTTGCCGTCAATAATCATTTTCGCTACCTTACGGCAAATTTCCGCCAGATTTCTTTCCAAAGTCCTAACTCCCGCGTCAAAACCAAGCGGACGCACAATTTTTGGCCAAATGCGATCACTAATTTCCAAATCACTATTAGCTAAACCTGTTGCTTTCATTAACCTGGGCAAAACATAATCTTTTCCTATTTTTGTTTTCTCCTCATCGTTATAAGAAGGCATCTGCATCGGCTCCAACCGATCTAAAACCGCGGTCGAGATGTTAGTGGTGTTATTGGCGGTGACGATAAACAAAACTTCGCTTAAATCAAAAGGATAATCCAGATAATGGTCCAGAAAACGGTCGTTTTGCTCCGGGTCCAAAAGTTCCACCAAAACGCCCATGATGGTCGACCGGGAATCTTCTACCACCCGGTCGATTTCATCCAGCAAAATGACCGGATTTTTCGTACCCGCTTGTTTTAAAGCTTTAATGACTTGTCCCGGTTCCGACCCCGGCAGGCTTCTGGCCTGGCCGCGTAAAAATCCCGGATCGCCCAAGCCGCCGAAGGGAATTCTGGCAAACTTTCTCCCCAAAGACTGGGCAATCGAGTAAGCCAAGGTAGTTTTCCCTGTGCCTACCAAACCGACAAAACAAAGTATCGGGGCACGCACTCTTTTCTCTCCCCCTCTTTCTTTAACTAATTTCAAAACAGCCAAATATTCCAAAATTCTTTCTTTAATCTGCGGCAAGCCGTAATGATTTTGATCAAGAATTTTTTTGCTGAAATTTAAATCCAAAATATCAGTGGTGTTTTTATTCCAGGGAAGTGAACAAATCCAGTCGGTATAACGAGAGATTTCTTCCAGATTCTTGGAATAATTTTCAAATTTGAAAGCGAGTTTAAGTCTTGAAACCGCAGCGTTGGCGTTTTCTCTCAAATCAACCGGTAAACTGGCGGCGGCTAATTTTTCTTCAATCCGTTTTATCTCCGGAAGGACACCTTCTGAAAGTTCTGCCATACAATTTATAATATCACGAAAAAGGGTTAGCGGCGAAATCTTGAGGGACCGGAAGAATGGTTACCAAATCTTGGCGGGCCACTTCTAAAACCTCCCGGTCTTGGTGTGAAATCACGTCTGGGTGGACGAGGAGAACTTTCTTTCTTTTCGTCATTTAAAAGCATGGTTAAATTTAACCGACCCCGGTCGTCAACTTCCGTGACTTTAACCTGGACTTTTTGGCCCAAAGAAACTACCTTGAACGGGTCGTCCACAAAACCGGTGCTCATTTTGGAAACATGAACCAAACCTTCTTTGCCGGGCAAAATTTCCACAAAGGCCCCGAAAGGCTGAATTCTTTTGACTTCGCCTTCATAAATCTTGCCGACTTCCGCTTCCTGAATCAATCCTTCAATCCTGGCAATCGCTCCGGAAACCGACTCATCATTTAATCCGGAAACATTAACCGAGCCGTCATCTTGAACATCAATATTGGCGCCGGTTTCCTCAATTAGTTTTCTAATCATCCGGCCGCCCGGTCCAATAATCTCCCCGATTTTCTCGACCGGAACGTGAGTCACGGCCACTCTGGGCGCGTATTGGGAAAGCTTTTGCCGAGACTCCGGTAAAGTTTTTTTCATTGTTTCCAAAATAAATTCCCGGGCTTTTTTCGATTCAACCAAGGTTTTCTCGATTATTTCTTCAGTCAACCCCGGAATTTTCGTATCCATTTGCATTACCGTTACTCCTTTAGTGGTACCGGTAATTTTAAAATCCATATCGCCGTTAAAATCTTCAATACCGGCAATATCGGTTAATAAAATAAAGTCTCCGTCTTCACCGTATTTTTCGCCCGTGACCAAACCCATGGCAATTCCGGCTACCGGCGAGCTGATCGGCACCCCCGCATCCATTAAGGAAAGAGTCGAGCCGCAGGTTGAAGCCATCGAAGTGGAGCCGTTGGAAGACATGACTTCGGAAACCACTCTCACGGTGTAGGGAAATTTGTCTTCTGAGGGTAAAACCGGCTCCAAAGCTTTTTCTGCCAGGGCCCCGTGGCCAATTTCCCGCCGGGAAAGATTCCCGACCCGGCCGACTTCACCAATAGAAAATGGCGGCATGGCGTAGTGATGAATATATCTTTTGGATTCTTCGCCGGCAGCGCTTTCGATTAACTGCTGTAAGGACGGCGCCCCCAAGGTAGTAATGGTCAAAACCTGGGTCAAACCCCTTTTGAACATGGCGCTCCCGTGAGTCCGCGGCAAAATCCCTACTTCAATTTCAATCGGCCGAACTTCGTCAACTTTTCTTAAATCCGGTCTTTTACCGGAGAGTAAATATTCACGGATAACTTTCTTCCAGTAATATTCAAAAGCGGCTCCCGCTTCTTTTTTCTTAGCAGGCTCTAAATTGGCCAGAAAAACTTCTTTAATCGCTTCCGAACCGCTGCCTTCTTTACCTTCACTGCCTTTTTCTTTAAAGAAATTTTCGGCGACCGTCTTTTTAACAAACTTTTCCGCCATTTCTTTTATCTCCGCCGGAATTTCCTTGGCTAAAATCTTGAGCTTGGGCAGACCGACTTCTTTTTGCAGGTCAGTAATCAGCCCCAGTACTTTTTTGATTTCCTCTTTGGCAAATTTAAGACAGTCAATCACTTCTTTTTCCGGCACTTCTCTCCCGAACCCTTCAATCATTTGAATTCTGTCTTTGGTTGCCGCCACAATGAGTTCCAACTCGGAAAAATCCTTTTCTGTTGCTCTCGGATTGACAAAAGGAATTCCCTCTTTAAGTCCGACCTTAACGCTGCCAATTGGTCCGTTCCAGGGAATTGAGGAAATTGAAAGCGCGGCGGAAGTGGCAATAATGGAAAGCACGTCGGGATCATTTTCCAAATCAACCGAGAGAACAGTTATAGTCACCTGAACTTCATCGGTAAATTCTTTGGGAAAAAGCGGCCGAATCGAGCGGTCAATCGCCCGACCGATTAGTACCGCTTCGTCGGACGGCCGGCCTTCCCTTTTCACCCAGCGGGAACCTTTAATCTTGCCGCCGGCATAAAGTCTTTCCTGGTATTCGACGCTTAAAGGAAAATAGCCAATATCTTCTTTAGCCGGTTTGGAAACGACGGTGGCCAAAACCATGGTTTCGCCGTACTCGGCCACCACGGCGGCGCTCGCCTGGGGGGCAAAACGGCCGACTTCCAATTTTAATTTCCGGCCGCCAATTTCAGTCTCTTTGGTAACAATTTTCATTTTCTAACTTCCTCTTAAATTTTTTTGATACGAAGCAGGTTACTTGGAAAGACCGAGGTCCTTGATAATCCGGCGATATCTTTCTTCGTCCTTTTTCGCTAAATAATTTAATAATCTTCTTCTTTTGGAAACCATAGACAAGAGCCCCTTGCGGGAATGAACATCCTTACGGTTGTCTTTTAAATGTCCCGAGAGCCGGTCGACTTTTCCGGTCAAAAGGGCAATCTGAACTTCCGGACTGCCGGTGTCACCTTTGGCGGTGGCGTATTTTTCAATAATTTTTTTCTTTTCGGTAGTATCTAAAGCCATATGTATTAATTCTTTTAAGTTAATCTGTATTATATAAAATTTTTACTCTTAAGGCAAGAAGAACTTTTAGGAGT
>CAYVNK010000029.1:0-9472 GCA_964452885.1 uncultured Gammaproteobacteria bacterium | reverse complement strand
TAATATCTGTAAAAACAAAGAAAGGAATGTGTACGGGATGTACTGAACGCGTACAGGTCTTTGATTTTTGTTTGACAAATTGTTATTATTTTTTTATATGGGAGATGTAACTACACCTGAGGGAGTAGAAATAAATCACTCTCCGGCAAAAAAAACTGTCAAGTCGGTCCCAACTATTATGAGAAGAAGATTTTTCTTGGGGCTTATGGGAAAACTGGGAGCCGCTTTAGGATTAGTAGCTGCTGGTGTAAATACCGCCGCTTGTTCTCCTTCTTTACCAACTCCCGAAACACAAACTGCACCAAAACCTGTTTCTTCTCCAGTTCCAACTGAGGTTCCGGTACATCAGACGGAAAGGCAAATTTTAGAAAATAATCTCCAGGAGAGAATGAAAAAATTTGGAGATTTTAAGATAGAATCTTTGGTTGAAAATTTTGAAAATTACTGGACGGTCGATACCAGTGAAAGAATTGGCCTAAAATTGCGCTCATTGCCGGCAGTAAAAGAGGAAACTAATATTGGCGGATTAAACGAAGGGGCAATTGTCGGCGGCCAGTTTGTTTTGGAATCAATAAATAATGGTGAAAAGAGTAAGTGGTTAATTATGCACCGGAAGAATCTCGAAAACCCGAGGGTTGCTTATCCCTCCGATGAGGACAGGCAATATACTTTCTCTACACTGCCGCCGGGGACAGAAAATACTATCAAAAGCCCAATTAACGGCAATGAATATATTTTTGCTTGCATGAACTTAAATGGGGAAGTTTTTATGAGACCTTTTGTTGATGATAGACCCGGAAATATAAAAGATGCAGCAAAATAAGATTACTAAAGCTGTTATTGTTGCCGCCGGTTTTGGTACCCGCTTTCTTCCTGCTTCAAAAGTAATTCCCAAAGTCATGTTCCCAGTAATAGATAAACCGATTATCCAGTTGGTAGTTGAGGAAATGGTAGAGTCCGGAATTACCGATATAACCATTGTGGTGTCTCGTTTCACCAAGTCCATCATAGAGAGCCATTTTCGTCCCTTTGCTGCCCTTAATGAGCTTTTGATAAGCTCCGGCAAGACAATTATTGCCGATGAGCTAAAAAAAATTGAAAATTCGGCTAAGTTTACTTTTGTCGAACAAAAGCCGGGAAGAATCGGAACCGGGATGGCCTTGCTGTCGGTTAGAGAACTGATGGGCGAGGAGCCTTTTATTCTTTCCTGGTCGGACGAATTTTATAAAGCCAGTCCCACCAGACCGGCGCAATTAATGGCGGTTTATGAGAAATATGGCGGTCCGGTTGTTGGCTGTATTAGGACTAATGACCCTAAATGCGGAGCAAGATTTGGCTTTGTAGTCGGAGAGACCTTGCCGGACGGGGTAATAAAAGCCAGCCAGATTATTGAAAAACCGGGTGAAGGAAAAGCTCCTTCCGAAATGGCAACCATGTCGGGGCAAGTAATTACCCCGGAAATTTTTAAATACCTCGATAAAGCGGTTAAAGAATACCCGCCGGGAAAAGAAATTTATTGGAATGAAGCCGGCCTTTGTCCAATGCTTAAAGATGGACTGCCGGTGTATGCTCTCGAATATAAAAATTGCTGTTTTTATAATACCGGAGATAAATTCGGCTATTTGAAAACCCTAGTGGAGATAGGTTTAAAATCACCTGATTTTGGTGAGAAATTTAAGGAGTATTTAAAGATCAAAGCAAGTATCCTATAAGATTGACAATTGGAGAGTCGAATGATATTCTTTGGCCAGTTGCACCTGAACAATTTATCAACCTTCAAGAAGGAGGAGAAATGTCAGTATATGCGATCGGCGTTTGGTCGGTTCTTGTGGGACTGATTATCTTTATTCCTGTATTGCTCTATAACTTAAACCCAAAGGTGTTCTGGAAAGTTGTTTCTTTACTCTTGTGGGTGGTTGACCATTACCCCGATTGTTCACTAATTTATCCAAACAAAGGCGTTTGGACTAAGCGGTGAGCCGGAAAGGTCTATTTATTGTAAAGGCGCTCCCTTTATTAGAGCTTAAAATCTCTGGGAACGCCTTTTTCGTGGACTTTTTTAGCTATTTTACATTCAGGCGTATAATCTATCTTATGTTGTGTAAAGAATTTTTAATTCAACCTCACCTGGAGAATCACACTGAGGTGAAACTTCAAAACATTGCCAAAGAATTTCAATTCTTATCTTTACTGCCTAAAATTGCCGACGTACCTTCGCTTGCCGTTTTGAATTTTGCTGCTTTGCCGGTTTCCGAACCAATAACCATAAACTGTGCCTTGCCGGAAATGAAAGAAGTGACGGTTTTTTCGCAAATTGCCGATTTTGCTAAAGCTTATGAAAACAAAAGAGAAATTCCCAAAGGAATTGTCATCAGGATTGGTTCAGGCGGTTTATTTAATTTCTCTAAAGAACAAATAACTTTTCTTAACCATTTATTTAAAGAAAGGCTAGGCCGGTCTGCTCCAAAATCTCCCCGGAAAGTTTGGTTTGTAGAGTCAGAAATTTTAACTCCATTAGGCGAAGAAGAGAAAAAGAAAAGGAAAAAAATTGTGCAAAATTTTGGTTTAGTTAATTTTGTTTCCCGTTACGACAAAGTAGCTAAATTAAACTTGTCCCTTGCCAGGTTGCCTAAACAAAGAGAATCTCGGGAAGTTGATTTAACCAAGAAAGCTTGGTTCGGGCCAATGATAGAGACGCTTAAAAACGAAGCCTATGTGAGCGGCTACAAACAAATTGACATTAGCGAGCTTGAAGAGAGACTTAAAAAAACCCGTAGTACCGGGACTAGTCAGGCAGTGAACAAGGTGAGGGACGGGCGGGGAGTCGTTTTTGAATGCTATTGCGGCTGCAAAGTCTTTAATCGCTGGGACGGTTCGGAAAGAGAAGTAGCTCACTGCCCCGACGAAACTTGTGACAGCTCGCCCCGTCCCGAAGATATATTTCATAACTGTGTTGAGCTGGCTAGAAAAAAGGGCATACTTTTAAATATAAATGGGGAATATTTAGTAGGACAAAATATACCTTATAAAGAAGCAATTAGCGGAGTTGAGCTTTCTGAGGAAAGAGCCAAAGGCTTAATTATTGACAGAAAAATTATTGGCCAAAAAGGTTCGTACAAAATAATTGAGTCAACTTTAAGATGGGGACCTAGGATCATTAAAACACAACAGCAAAAAGTTTATACTGTTTTAGTAAATTATTGGAGGGGAAATGGTAAATAAAGAAAAAATGAGACCATTCCATAGAGCAAATGAGCTAAGGGCAGAAATTACTACTGAAGAAAGGGAGGGCGAATGGATAGTCCCTCCTTCAGTTGCTTCTTTGCTTTTGGGAATTGCAGTTAAAAAACTTAATCAAATGGCTGAATTGAATGAATTCCTAACTATAACCCCGCTTTCATCTGAGAAAGTTAGAATTTCCAAAGATGGCTTTAGAGGTTCAGGCCGTTTGTACAAGGAACTTTGTGGGGCGGTTCAAAGAGCAGCCGAAGGCAAGGAGGAAGCTTTTAAAGATCTTCCGACCGAATTGCAGCAATGGGTTCCCTTATCAAGATTTCTCGAAAGCTTGGAAGAAGGAGGAGGCTATATAGATATAAAAGAAATGCAAGATCTGCTTCAAGCCAATTGGAAAACTCTATCTCAAGGAACACAGAAAAATTTAGAGGACTTGAACCCAAACAGAATAATCAGTAATCTGCAAATACGGGATAGCGAGATTTGAATTATTTAAATTTAGTGCTTTCTTTATGGTCGGTAACCTTCTTGCAGAATTTGCAGAACTTTTTTAAGACCAACTTATCGGGAGTATTAGTCTTATTTTTAGTGCTTATGTAATTTTGCTGCTTGCAAACCGAGCAGGTGAAAGCAAGCATTGTTCTTTGTCCTTTAGCCATATTTTTTTATTTAGAAATATTTGTAACGTCGGTTAATACGTTCTTAATGCTATCTGATAGAGGCCGATTTGTCAATCTTTCCGCCGGCCCGGCGAGGTGCCTCTAACCGATTTTGAAGGAAACTCATAGGCGTCCCATTCAGTTTTTGGTTTCCCTTCCTCGGGTAACGAGAAAATTGTATGAGGATCATTTTTATCATATCTTTCCAAGTGCACTTTTCTGCCAAGTTTAAAAACTTCTCTGAAATTGGTCACTTCATTATCCGACTCTGTTTTACTGTCGGTTCTGCTTGGGGTATAGTCAGGAGAGGGAATAGACAAAACATAACAAACTGCAATATTACCTTTTTGGGTTTGAACGGCAATTTCCAAATCCCTTGTTTTAGGGTCAATCCGTGACTGGATTACTTCTCCGTCATGAGACCACGGTCCTTCCGATTCTTTCCTTGGAAATTTTGGTGTGAAATCTATACTTTCTCCCATGAGCCTGGACTGGGAATCGGACCCAGGACCTCGTCTTTACCAAAGACGCGCTCTGCCAACTGAGCTATCCAGGCAAAATTTTTTTACGCGCTCCTTGTCCTGCTAAAGCGACACTGTTTTTAGTTAATTTAGTTTATCAGAAATTGCCGGATTTTGATACCTTATACCAATTTTACCATAGTAATTTGCCACAAAGCCCATAGTTTAAGGCCGTAAGTGGCCAAAAAGGCTTGACTTAACCCATAGTTTATGATAGAATCTCCTTATCTTCATAAAAGCGGCAGGCAATAAACAGCCTGACGCTTTTTTTGGAGAAAACCTATGTTTAATACTTTAATTACTTCCGCTTTGGTTGCTTCCCTTTTGTTTTCTCAAGGGGGGATGACGCCTGTTGCCGGCCAGACCGGTCAGTTAGTGTTTGAGCCCGTTTTAGCCTCGGAAACTTTGGACCTATCTTATCGTTTTCCCGAGCCTTCGGTAAGTGAGGGTTTTAAGCAAAATATCTTAATTGCGGTCGGCTATTTAATTAAAAACGGTAATATTGTTCTTCAACCGGGTGAGGTATTTGCTTTTCATAAAAATATTCTACCTGAATTTAGAAACGAAAAAGTGATTACCCAGGAAAGTGGCTTTAGTGTCAAAGACGGCTATCTTTATGTTGGAGGACTTTTTCTGGCAATGGGGTCTGTCATTTGGCTTCTTTGATGAATCAGGTGGCCTCTCAGGCGGGGTTATTGGTCACCGCCGAGGTAAATCATAATTTTGCCCAAATCCCGGGAATTGATAAAAAATACGGGACTTCGATTTATTTCTTACCGAATGGAGGAAATTCTTCCAAAAGACAAAATTTATATATTAGAAACAATAAAGACTATCCGGTTGAGTTTGGGTTTGAACTGGAAGGGGATTTATTAAGCTTCAAAATTGTTTCTCTTTAAGTGCCAGGAGCAGGGTTCGAACCTACATGTCCTTAAGAGCCGACAATTTGCGTGAGCCAAGGGAGGGAATTGGACCCTCAACCTACTGTTTACAAAACAGTTGCTCTACCATTGAGCTACCTCGGCATTGGTATTCACTCATTTTACCCCAAAACAGCCTTGAGGTAAATGGCTGTCGAGTCGGCCTGCTCCATCAATAAAAAAAATGCGGGGACATTATCGAAGAAGAAATCGTGGAAGTAAACCCAAAAAATAGTCCTGCCTTAGAGATTGGGGTTTTGCGCGTTTCCTTGTAATACCAAGTGGGTGAACTGTCTTGAATAAACCTATTCAAAAACTCTGCTCTCCCTTATCGTTTGAATTTGTAAAGAAAAGCGAATTCAAAACCTTAAGCCTTTTTGACAGGACTAAACACATAATAAGCTAATTTTTGTGAAGAAGTCAAGAGTAAAAATTGGCCAATAGCGGGACATTTTGTACGTTGTCCAGGACATACTATACAGTTTTTAAGGTTTGATTACTTCTTGTATGTAAGTAGAATACTTCAACTAGCTGGTATAGAACTTTCCGGATTGGAGGTGAATAAATATGATCCTTAGGAGAATTGACTACAAACTATTAAGGGGTATTGATCCTGTGGCTGCGAGAACCGCGGTCTTGGAATATCTAAAAACCAATAATGGGAATATAAGCTTGGCCTCCAGAATGTTTGGGATAAATAGGACTGTTGTCTACGACATTCTAAAGAAAGAGGCGGAGAAAGATCTTTCTGATAGATCAAAGGCTCCCAGGCACTCACCCAATAAGACATCTTTGGAAACTGAGGATAAAGTAATTGAGGTTAAGAATAAAACCAGAATGGGGGCAAAAAGACTCTCCAGATACTTGGAGAAGTATGAGAACCTAGTCGTTCCCTACGGAACAATACGGCATATCTTAAGAAGGAATAGGGGAAGAATTAAGTATAGGAAAGCCTTTAGGAAACACGAAAAAAGGGAGTTTGTCGATTGGTATTCGGCCAAGCCTTTCGAGATAGTTCAGATTGATATAAAAGAAATTAGGGATTTAAAGGCTTTAAGCAAGGCCCAGATAGTCCATTTAGATAAATTTGACATCCCCAATTACCAGTGGGGAGCAATGGATGTGAATTCAAGATTCAAACTCATTGCATATTCAAAGGAAAAAACCTGGACCAATGGGCTTTGCTTTTACCTTTGGGTCATTTCCTGGATACGAAGCCATGGAATAACAAGTGAGATTGTCTTTACTGTTGATAGGGGTGAAGAATTTGGAGGCAAATCCTGGATGAAGGTTCGGGAATTAAGAAAACTCATCTTGGCTTTTGGCTGCAGGCTCATCCAGAATAGAAAAGGCCATCCCGAGGATAATTCACACCTGGAAAGAAGCCACCGAACTGATGATGAAGAATTCTACATCCAAAGAGTATTCAAGATAAAGTCGGAAGGAGATCTTCTTAAAGAAGCCCTAAATTACATTTACTACTACGACTGTGTCAGGGAACATTCATCCTTAAACAATATGACTCCGTTTGACTACCTTAAAAGACAGTTGCCTGACTTAGATGATACAATAAAGCTTGTGCTGCCGATAATACTGGATAATATCTCAACTAAAATAGGTCCTTGGGGTGGATACAATGTCTTGGCTCAGAACCATTTTTAGCCAATTTTGAAGCTAAGGGGTAGAAATTAAATTGAGAGCGAAAGAGGAAAAATAATTCCAAAAATTCTTGCCGCCAAATTAAAAACTAGAGAAGAAAGAGAAAAAAAACGGTTAGGGAAAAGAAAAAGAAAAAGAACCAGATAAATCCCGATGTTTTCCAAAGAGGCCAGCGCTCGGCCGGTTTTTTCCGGAAGCAACGCGACTGCTACCCGGCCGCCGTCAAGAGGCGGAACAGGAATTAAATTAAAAAAAGCCAGGACTAAGTTCAAAAGACAAGCATTGGCTAAAACCTGAAGTAAACTAAAAGGTAAAATCGTAAAGAAAATTCTCCCCAAAAGAGCAAAAACTAAAGCCAAAATAAGATTGGTGGCCGGCCCGGCCAGACCGACCAAACCCATATCTTTTTTGGGATTTCTAAAATTATAAGAATCGATAGGAACCGGTTTTGCCGCGCCGATAACTACCGGAAAATGAGTAAAGATCATCATTGCCGGCAGAAGAATACTCATTATCGGATCAATGTGAGGAATAGGATTAAGGGTTAATCGGCCGGAAAGTCTGGCTGTCGGGTCACCCAAACGCTCGGCTACCCAACCATGAGCGATCTCATGCAGGATAACCGAATAGATAAAAATGATAAAACCAATAATACCGACTAGCATAAACGGGTTGTCAACAGCCTGTGAGTTATGTTATCATAATATATTAAATTTTAAAAAAAATAAAATCTATGTCACGAGTTTGCCAACTTTGTCATAAAAGAAAACAATACGGCCGCCAATCCAGACATAAAAAAGGGGTGGCCGGTAAGCAGTGGTCCAAAAGGGCTCAAAGCACCTTGCGGATTTATGACGTTAATTTGCAACACGCGACTATTAATGGTCAAAAAATGTTACTCTGCGCCAAGTGCCTTAAACTTTTGCGGGGAAAGAAAACTCAGGATATCCTTCCAAAAACTGCTGCCAAGTAACGGGATTTTTGCCTTCAAGTTGAACTTCATCCAAAATTAATTTTTCTTTTTCCAAATGAGCTTTTAATATTTTTAATCTTTTCGCTTGCCCTTCCGAAGTCCCGTCTTCGGCGGGACGAAGGAGGGTCCAAGCACCCGGCTCAGGATAAGCAGCGCGAATCAGCCGGTCAATTTCTATTGCCGGCTTTTGCCAATTGATTTTAGTATTTTCTATTTCCAACTTTCCGGCATAGGACGGTTCACCAATTTGCTGAAAGGGTTGAAGATTACCTGAGAGAAAATCAGCAATTATTTTTGGTGTTTCTGCTATTGCTTTTTCTAGTAATTTTTCGGTTAAACTTTGGCTGGTTTCTTTAAGATTAAGAGGAAGTGAGGTTTGGGTAAGTATTTTACCCTCATCAATTTTTTCGTCAATTAACATGTAGGTAATCCAAGCGGTCGTATCTCCATTTAAAATGGTTGCTTGAACCGGTGCCGGACCCCGGTATTGAGGTAATTTGGAAAAGTGAATATTGACAATTCCCAAGGAGAATAAATCAATAACTTCTTTGGGGAGAATCCGGTTATAGTCAAAAATAAGACCTAAATTATTACTATTTTTTTTAAAATCATTGGGAACAAAGGATAAAGCGGTATGAAAGGGAATTTTATGGGTTTTGGCAAAGGCAACCACCGGATTTTCCGTTATTATCTGCTTTCGGCCGATTGGTTTAGGCGGAGCGGAAATAACCATCCCGATTTTAAAGCTGTCTTTGGTCATTGCCTCCAGGAATTTTAAGGAATTTTTACTGGTGCCGAAAAAAATTATCATATTTGTACCTCTCTTAAATATTCCTTGTCTTCTTCGTCTTTAACCATTTCATAAATTTTGGCTTTTTGCTCTAATGCCCGGTCAATGAACAAGATACCCTTAAGGTGATCATATTCATGTTGGACTTCAATGGCCATCATCCCGGAAAATTTTCTGACCTGCTCTTTACCACCCTCAGTTTGATATTTAATTTTTACTTCTTTTGATCGTTTGATTATGGCCCACCTTCCGGGAACCGAAAGACAGCCTTCAAATTTACTTTTTTTAGAGTCAGTCATTCTTTGGGAAAACCAAATTATTTCCGGATTGATAAAAGTTAAAAGCTTTTTACTATTGGGTGAGTAAGCTAAAAAAACCTGCTTGAGTACGCCGATTTGAACGGCGGCCAAACCCACCCCAATCATTTTTTCCTCAGAGTCCAGCAAGGTTTGTTTAAGCTCTTTAATTAACTCTAAAGTCTTTTTATCAACTAAAACTGGTTTGGAAATCTCTCTTAATTTATGGTTAGGAACGGTAATAATCTTTGCCATGGGGTTATTATAACCGCTTTGCTTAGATTCCGCACCTCAATATAAAAAATATAGGCAAGGCGGTTTCAAGCTTCCCTGAAAAATTTACAGCGAAGGGAAGCTTATACCAGATTTCTTGACTTTAAAGGTAATTAAGCATATCATTTGGCCAGCCTATAGCAATTA
>CAYVNK010000028.1:0-9841 GCA_964452885.1 uncultured Gammaproteobacteria bacterium | reverse complement strand
AAAGTGTACGTCATCTAGGTGTCCAGCACAAGCAATTGACTTTTTGAAAAATTGATTTATATTATTGGGGAATATGACAGAAGGCGAGAAAAGATATGAGGGTTCAAAGGTATTTTCATTTAGGAGTATACGATACCGAGTGGATTTTATAGAAGGAGGAATAAAAGTACTTAATTTGGAAAATGGGGACGATTTTTTTAGAACTGAAGGTGGAAGCTGGACCATTAATAGTCCTTGCAACCCTTTTACTGAAGACGTTTTTGTTCCCCGCGAATATCTCGGTGATTTAAATCAAATTGTTGAAACGGCCAAAAAAGTAAAAGCGCCTAAAGCGTTACCTTTTTCTTCTCAAAAATAACATTTCAATTCGGCAATATTTGGCAAGATTTGGTAAACTAAAGATATGCAAATTCCTCCCAAATACCAAATTACTTCAGAAATTTTAGAATTAATTTCTAAAATAGAAGCTTTAAAAATATACTTTTCTTCTATAGAAATTTCTCCGGAAAGGAAAGAAAAAATAAGAAGAGTAAGTACACTTAAAAGTTCTCTTTTTTCGGCTAAAATTGAAGGTAATCCTTTGTTGTTGGGGGAAATTGAGAATACCTCAAGAGAAAAGGAAAAAAAAGAGGTTTTTAATATTTTAGACGCAATAAAATATATTGAAAAACTTGAAGCTAAAAAAGTAACTAAAAAACAGATATTGGTTTTACACGAACTGGTGATGAAAGGACTCTCTAATGATATCGGCCGTTTTCGGAATACACCGGAAGCAATTTTTAATGAGTCCGGGGTGGCGATAGAAGTTTTTCCTTCTGCCATGAATATTACTGATTTATTAAACGGGCTATTAAAATACCTTAACTCCAGTAAGGAAAAATTTATATTAATAAAAGCATTTATCGGTCATTTAGTTTTTGAAAAAATTCATCCCTTTATTGACGGAAACGGCCGGGTTGGCCGCCTACTCATTAATTTAATTTTAAAATCAGGAAGTTTTGATTTTAACTTAGTCGTGCCTTTTGAAGAATATATTGAAGGGCACAAAAAAGAATATTATTTTTATCTTGACGAAGGATTTAAAAAACCCGAAGGTTATTTGCTTTTTATGCTAAAGGGATTTTTAGAAAAAGCAGATGAACTTCGAAAGGAATTATTAACAAAAGAGCCGGACGATTTATTATTGCCTCCCCGCCGAGAGGAGATTTTGAAGATAATAAAAGAACACCAAACCGTGACTTTTGATTTTATTAGACGAAGATTTTTAGCAATTCCCGGAAGGACCTTAAGATATGATTTAAAAAAGTTGCTGGAAAAAGGTTTTATCGTTAAGATAGGGAAGACAAATAAAAGTTATTACCGTTTTAGACAAAATGTTGGTTGATGAAGTTGAAATAAAAATTAAGGCGGGAAACGGCGGTAGCGGCAAGGTACATTTTCACCGCGAAAAATATGTCCCCCGCGGCGGACCGGATGGAGGAGACGGCGGTAATGGCGGGGATTTTTATATTGTTTCCGTTTCCGATCTTTCGGCCCTGTCTCGTTTTCGTTTTCAAAAAGAATTTAAAGCGGAAAACGGAGAGCCCGGCGGTCCGAATAGAAAAACAGGAGCGGGCGGAAAAGACATGGAAATCAGAATTCCAATAGGTACTACGATAAAAGATCTTCAGACTAATGAAACCTGGGAGATTTTGAATCCCGGCAGAAAAACGCTACTGGCTAAAGGAGGCAGAGGAGGAAAGGGCAATTGGCATTTTAAATCTTCAACTCACCAAACCCCCATGGAATTTGAGGAAGGCAAACCGGGAGAGGCAAGAAATTTATTTATGGAGCTTAAACTAATTGCGGATGTCGGTTTAATTGGCTACCCGAGCGTGGGTAAATCAAGCTTATTAAATGAACTGACTAAGGCTAATGTTAAAACCGCTCCTTATCACTTTACCACCTTAGAGCCGAATTTGGGAGTGCTTGACGGACTCATTATTGCCGATTTGCCGGGACTCATAGAAGGGGCGCATGAAGGAAAAGGTTTGGGTTTTAAATTTTTAAAGCATATTAAAAGAACTAAAGTTTTACTGCATTGTCTTTCCTGCGAAAGTGAAAATCCTCTTCGTGACTACGAAGCAATCAGAAAAGAATTGGGTGATTATGAAAAAGAATTATTGGCAAAGCCGGAAATAATTTTATTGACCAAAACAGATTTGGTTACCTCTAAAAAGTTAACGGAAATTAAAAAGCAATTAATAAAGACCAAGAGAGTAATCTTGCCTGTTTCGGTTTATGATTACGACAGTCTGGAAAGTTTAAAGAAAAAATTATATACTATTATTAGTTAATTTTATTTTTTGTAAAAAGGGTAAAAATCTATGATTGGATATGTTGGCCATTTGGAAGCAGCCACCGAGGCGAATGACGATTTTCGCCAGGTTATTTTTACCGCGAAAAATACCCAGCTCGTTTTGATGAAACTGATGCAGGGGGAAGAAATCGGTATGGAAGTTCATCCCGCGATTGACCAGTTTTTTCGGATCGAATCGGGAGACGGCAAGGTAATTATGAACGGCGAAGAAGCTACTTTTGTTGCCGGGGACGGCATTATTGTTCCGGCAGGAACTCAGCATAATGTAATTGCTGTCAGCCAAGTGAAGTTATATACCTTATATTCTCCGCCTAATCATCCGGCCGACCGGGTACAGCATACCAAAGCCGAAGCCATGGCGGCAGAGTAAAAAAGCGGGGTCTTGTGGTAAAATAGATTCATGCGTTACTCCGGGCTTTTCGGGAAAACCTTAAAAACAGTTCCGGCGGAAGCGGAAGCAATTAATCATAAACTGCTTTTAAAAGCTGGATTTATTGATCAGTTATCTGCCGGTGTTTATTCGTTTTTACCTTTAGGTTTCGGCGTTCATAAAAATATTGAAGAAATAATCCGTGAAGAAATGAACGCTATTTCCGGACAGGAAGTTTTCTTGCCGACCTTACAGCCAAAAGCTTTATGGCAGGAAACCGACCGCTGGGACAACATGGACCCACCGCTTTTCCGTCTTAAGGACCGGCATGACCGGGAATATGCTTTGGGTTCTACTCATGAGGAAGTGATGACTGATTTGGTGAGAAGAAGGGTTTCCTCTTATAAGGATCTGCCCTTTGCTCTTTACCAAATCCAGAATAAATTCCGAAACGAAATCCGTTCGACGGGCGGACTTTTGCGCGTTAGGGAATTTATGATGAAAGATCTTTACAGTTTTGACCGGACAGAAAAAGAACTTTTGGAATATTTTCATCTGGTAATCGAAGCCTATAAAAAAATCTTTTTCCGCTGTGGATTAAAAGTGGCCATTTGCCAAGCTTCGGGTGGAACTATTGGCGGCAGTGAAACTTATGAATTTCATGTTCTGTCCGCAGTCGGCGAAGATAAAGTTTTTTACTGCCCAAGGTGTTCCTGGGGGGCCAATAAAGAAGTAAATAAGGAAGTAAATTGCCCTAAGTGCGGGACAAAACTGGCAGAATCTTCCTCAATTGAAGCCGGTCATGTTTTTGCTTTGGGAACAAAGTATTCCGAGAAAATGAAAGCGGAATTTGTGGATGCGGACGGAGTCAGAAAACCGATTTGGATGGGCTGCTACGGCATCGGCTTAGGAAGACTGATGGGAACAATTGTGGAAGTTCATCATGATGACAAAGGCATTATTTGGCCGGAAACTGTCGCGCCTTTTAAGGTACATTTAATTGAATTAAATTCGGAACAAAAAGCGGAAGAAATTTATGAAAAATTGGGAAAAGCGGGAGTAGAAGTACTCTATGATGACCGCGAAGATGTTTCCGCCGGGGTAAAATTTGCGGACTCGGATTTAATCGGAATTCCCGTACGTTTAGTTGTCAGTGAAAGGAGTGGAGACAAAATTGAATATAAAAAACGGGACAAAAAAGAAAGCGAACTTTTGGATCTGGAAGAAATTGTCAAAAGAATAAAATAATGTTTTTTACTACTCTTGCCAACAATCTTCAAGTTTTATATTTGCCGTTTCCGACTACTTCCTCAGTTTTTATTTCTCTAAAAGGAAAAGCCGGGAGAAGAGGTGAGCAGGAAAAGGAAATTGGTGGAGCTCATTTTTTGGAACACCTTTTTTTTGACGGAACTATCAAAAGACTCAGTGCTTCCGAGCTTAGTAAATTTCTTGATGATCAAGGTGCCCAGCATAACGGGTTAACTGGGACAGAAACCGTTAATTATTTCGTAAAAATTTTGGCGGGAAAAGCTGAATTTGGTTTTGAATATTTGTCAGATATTTATTTTAATTCACTTTTTCGAGGCGAGGATATTGAAAAAGAAAGAAAGGTTATCTTTGAAGAACAAGCCATGTACAAAGATAGGCCAGAAGAGGTGTTAAAACAGGAATTGGGTAGTTTACTTTATCCCAACCAGATTTTAGGAAGAAAGTTTTACGATGACCAAAAGAATTTGGATTTATTGACTAAGGAAATTTTACTTAATTATAAAAAAAGGAATTATGTTTCCCAGAATTTTATTCTTACCGTTGCTGGAAAAATTACCAAAGAGTCTGCTCTCGTTTTGGCGGAAAAATATTTTTCTCAATTTGATCAAGGGAAAATAATTAGTTTTCCTAAAGCAGAGATTGAAAAAGAAATGAAAATCAAAATTATTAACCAAAATCTGGGACAATCACAATTAGCGATTGGGTTTAGGGGTTATTCTCGATTGCAAGTCCAAGAAAAAATATTCTGTTTCTTGTTAAGAAAAATATTAACTGGCGGTCATTCATCCAGACTTTATCGACGTTTACGCAATGAACTGCATTTAATTTACACAGTACATTCTGGATTGACCTGTTTTTCCGACATTGGGGATTTTTCTTTGGAGACAAAAATGAAAGAAGAAAATTTACCTCAAACCCTAAATGAGATTTTAAGGGAAATAAAGAAATTGCTTACCGGAGGGATAACGGGGGATGAACTACAAAGAGCCAAAAATTTATTACTTTCCGATTTTTTGTTTAGTTTAGAAAAATTTGAGGCTTATGTTGATTATTTTAATTCCCAATATTTGTTTAAAAACGAAATTGTCAGTATTGAAGATAATGCCAAGTTAATAAAAAATACCTCGGTTCAGCAGGTGATGTCGGTAGCGGAATATATTTTTTCCGATAAACCCAAGATTTGCATTCTTACTCCAAAATTAAAAGAACTATCATTATTCCTATAAAATCTTGTATAATTTAGCTATGGCCAGGAGACGTGGGTGGCTGAAACGCCGCTTTAGAATTAAACTGAAAAAAGAAGCCGCTTTTTCGATCGGCTATATTTTGCTTTTTTGTCTGGCCTTACTTCTGATTCTTTCTTTCACCCGCCAAGGCGTGGTTTTGTATAAACTAAATACGGTTCTCATTTCCATTTTTGGCTGGGGGACAATTTTTGTCATTTTCTTTTTACTGCTTTTGGGTTTGATGTTGACCAAATTTAACGTTCCCTGGAATCAGGCGGCGGTCCTGGCTGGCGGAGGACTAATGGCGGTTGCCTTAATGGGTGTGACCAAATCCGGACAAGTCGGCAAAATTATTTTTGAGCAAATTGCCTATTTAATTACGCCGGTCGGCACTTATATTGTTTTAATCGGAGCGACTTTAGTTGGTTTTGTGGTTTTATTTAATACTTCCTTTGATCAAATCATGGCGACGATGATTGCTCCTTTCCAGGCTCTTTCTTTGGGAAAAAATAAAGGTAAACCGCAGTTTATTCAGGAAAAATTTGCAAACAAGTCACTTTTAACTAAATCTGACTTGACTAATCGCGGAAGAGAGCCGGCAAAAGTGGTCACTGCGGCTGAAGTAGAGGAAGAAGAACTTTCGGCGGCGGCAGTTAATGTCCCCGGCGCCCAAGCGGACGTTTGGCATTATCCGCCGCTTTCACTTTTATCCGATAGTCAAGGAGGGAAAGCAGACCGTGGAGATGTCAAGACTAATGCTTCAACCATTGAAAGAACTTTTGACTCTTTTGGCATTTCCGCCCGGGTGGTCGAAGTTAATGACGGTCCGGCTGTCACTCAATACGCGATTGAAGTGGCTTTAGGGACCAAACTTACCAAAATTACCAGCTTAGCTAATGACTTGGCTTTAGCTTTAGCGGCGCCCACCGGCCAAATTCGGGTGGAAGCACCGATTCCCGGTCGCTCCTTAGTGGGAATTGAGCTGCCTAATCGTTCCTTGGAAGTAGTCGTTTTAAAGCAAATTTTGGGGAGTCAGCCAATGAAGGAAACCAAGAAAAAACTTTTAGTGCCTTTAGGATTGGATGTTTCCGGCCAACCAAAGGTGGTTGATATTGCTAAGATGCCCCATGTTTTAATTGCCGGACAAACTGGTTCGGGAAAATCAGTGCTCTTAAATTCTTGGGTGGCTTCTTTTCTTTTCCGGACGACTCCTTCGGAAGTGCGGTTGATTTTAGTTGATCCGAAAAGAGTTGGGTTTACTGAATATAACGGCATACCGCATTTACTGACGCCGGTGATTGTCGAACCCAGAGAAGTGATTAAGGCTTTGTCTTGGGCGACGAGAGAAATGGATCAGCGTTATAAGAAATTTGCTCAAGCCGGGGCACACAACATTGAACAATACAACGAAATCTCCGGCTTTCAAGCTCTGCCTTATGTGGTGATTATCATTGATGAGCTGGCGGATATTATTCTGGTTAATCCGGCTGAAGTTGAGGATAATATTTGCCGTATAGCGCAAATGGCGCGGGCCACCGGCATTCATTTAATTATTGCTACCCAGCACCCGTCGGTAGATATTTTAACCGGACTCATAAAGGCTAACTTTCCGGCGAGAATTTCTTTTGCCGTTTCTTCAATGACCGATTCCCGGGTTATTTTGGATACCCCGGGAGCGGAGAAATTACTGGGCCGGGGAGATATGCTTTATATTCCGCCGGACCAGGCCAAACCGACCAGAATCCAGGGCGCTTTTGTTTCCGACGGGGATATTACCCGCCTGGTGGAATTTATTAAGCAGACCGGAATTCGTCCGGTTTACACCGAGGAAGTGACGGAAGGGACGGAAACCGGCGGAGAATACGGGAGAGACTCCAGCGGGGGCAGGGACCCTCTTTATGAAGAGGCCGTTAGAATTACTTGCCAATTCGGTCGGGCTTCCGCTTCGCTTTTTCAAAGAAGACTTTCCGTCGGCTATACCCGGGCAGCGAGAATCATCGACCAAATGGAAGCGTCAGGAGTAATCGGTCCCGCTGACGGAGCCAAGCCGAGAGATGTCCTGATTAAAAATGCGGATGAATTTTTATCTTCTAAGCCAGGACAAATCCAAAATTAATCATATGAGGACAGCGGGGGAGATTCTTTCTGAAAAAAGGGCGGAGTTGGATTATTCTCTGGAACAAATCGAAAAGGAAACCAAAATCCGCAAGCGTTATTTGGAAGCAATTGAAAAAAACGATTTTACCATCCTGCCGGAAAGCACGGTGGTTAAGGGGTTTATCAGAAATTATGCCCAATACTTAGGTCTTCCTCCAGAAAATGTCTTGGCAGTGTTTAGGCGTGATTTTCGGGAAAACAAGAAAGGACAGATTATTCCCCGTGGGATGGTGGAACCGCTTTCGGAAAAAGGTTTTTATTGGACCCCAAAATTAACCTTAATATTATTTTTTTCAATTTTAATAATAGGCTTTGGTTTTTTCTTTTTTAAACAGTATTTAAGTTTTTCTTCTGCTCCACCTTTAGAAGTTTCTTCACCACTAGAAGGCCAGACTTATAAAGATAAAATAGTGGTAACCGGCAAAACCGATAAAGACGCCACTGTTAAAATAAACGGCACGTTGATTTCCATTACGGAAAATGGCAATTTTAACGAAGAAATAGTTTTACCACAAGGAGAAAATGTGGTGGTAGTTGAAACTTCCAATCGAAAAGGTCAAAAAAGAGTCATCGAAAGAAAAATCAAGGTGGAATAATACTTAAAAAATGTATTGACAAGTTTCTCCTGAATCTTTAAACTGAAATTAACCTGCCGATGCAAATACCTTACTTAAATCAGATTCTTCTTTTTTTGGTGGTTTCTGTTTTGACCACCTTACTTACTTTGGCCGGTATTCAGGTGATCCATATCTTAAAAGAAATCAGGGAAACGGTTAAAAAAACCAATAAAATCCTTGACGATACCGGATTAATTACTTCTTCGATTGCCAAACCGATTACCGGCATTTCCGGATTTATTACCGGGCTTAAAAGCGGGACAGATTTAATTAATCTCTTTTTAAGAAAAAAATCTTTGTCAAAACCAATAGAGGAAAATAATAATGGATGAAAATCAGAAAGAATACCATGGTAGTGGCTTCTTAATTGGTCTTTTGGTCGGTGGGCTTTTGGGGGCAGCTGCTGCTTATTTTGCTTCGGCGGACGAAGAAGAAAAGAAAAAGCTCTTAAAAAAAGGCAAATCGATTTTGGAGAACGTTAAAGATTTCGGTACGGAGATAAAAGAAAAAGGGGAAGATGTGGTTGAGGAAGTCAAGGAGGTAGCGAGTGATGTTCCTTCGATGGCCACCGAAGCGGTAAAAGATGTTCAGGACGCGGCTCAGGAAGCAATTGAAAAAATTACCAAAGCCGTCGATAAAGCGGAAATTAATACCCATAAAGAAGCCCGCAGATTTTTTCTTCAAAAAGGGAAATCCTTGGTGAAAAAGTCGATAAATTAGACTAAATCTGGTATAGTTTGACAACTATGGAAGAAAAATTTTGTTGAGATAAGTTTGAATTTACAGTAAAATAACTTCATATGACCTTACCGAAGTTTTTACAACCATATCTTCCTTCATATGACGTTTCTCAACTTCAGCACAATGTTTCAGGAGTGAAAAAGGAGATTATCACCCAGATATTAAATACCGGTGATAGTAGGGCTATTCGTTGGTTATTTAACAACTATAGCTTAGAAGATATTAAGGAAATTATTCGATGTCCCCAAAAAGGTGTTTGGTTCAAAAACTCTCTGAATTATTGGACTAAAATTCTAAATATTAAAATTTCCCCCTTTGTTTACAAAAAGGCCACCTTTAATCTCAATTTTTCAAAGAATGAATCTTAATGTTTTAAATAAAACACAAGTCAATATTTTAAATAACCTTGGTTTCTTAAAGGAAAAAAGTTTTTATTTGGCAGGCGGTACTGCTTTGGCTCTTCAACTTGGTCATCGTACTTCGGTTGATTTTGACTTTTATATTTCAAAGTCTTTTTCGTCTCAAGACCTTTTGCAGGACTTTAATAAAGAATTTAAAGAAGTAGTTGTGCGCCAGGCGGTAGCAGACACTTTGATTTTAACAGTTGGTAATATTGATCTGTCGTTTTTTTATTATCCTTATATTTTATTAAAACCGACGGTGAGACTAAATGTGATAGATTTAGCTTCGATAGAGGATATCAGCGCGATGAAAATTGCGGCTGTTGTTCAAAGGGGTGTGAGGCGGGATTTTATTGATATTTATTATCTCCTCCAAAAATTTTCTCTTAAAGAAATTGTCAAATTTACACTTAAAAAATATCCCGGTTATCAAGAAATGCTGGTTTTACGGGCTTTGATTTATTTCAAAGATGCTGATAGCGAAAACCTTGCCCGGAAAATTGAAGTTTTGGATAAATCCTTTTCCTGGGAAAAGGTGAAAGATAAAATTTTCGAGGAAGTCAAAAAGTACCAGTTGAATTTAATCAAAAAGTAGTATCGTTATATCAATTTGATCACTGTCACTTATTCTGCAAACTATAAATAATTGTTTAGGTTCAGATAGATCCCGTACACATATGAATGCATGAAAGGTATAATCG
>CAYVNK010000027.1:0-10158 GCA_964452885.1 uncultured Gammaproteobacteria bacterium | reverse complement strand
TAATTTTTATTTTTTGTAATAGTTTGTAATTTTTAAAAAGGCAGTCATACTTTAATTATGGATTTGGAAGAGAAAAAAGCTTACATTGGCTTCAATGTTTTTGAAGGAATCGGACCGGCAAGATTTAAACTCTTATATGACTATTTTGGCTCTACTAAAAGGGCGTTTGACGCCCCGGAAAAAGATTTAAGAGAAATAAATTTGGGTGAAAAATTAATTTTGCGGTTTATAAATTTCCGCAGAGGCTGGAACGGTGCTTCGTATTTTCTTCGGCTTAAGTCTTTGGGAATTGAGGTACTTTGTTCTGGGGAAGAAAGTTATCCGAAACTCCTAAAAGAGACTGCCGATTTTCCCTTGGTACTATATATAAAAGGTCTAAGAAAGTTTTCTCTTAATGATCAAAAGGCCATTGCTATTGTCGGGACCAGAAAAGTAACTGCTTATGGCAGGGAAGTAACGGCAATGATTACCCGGGGTTTAGTTAAAAATAACTTCGTGATTGTTTCCGGCTTGGCTCGGGGAGTAGATAAAATTGTTCATGAGGAGACTATTAATAATCATGGTTTAACGATTGCGGTTTTAGGCTGCGGACTGGATTTAATTTATCCGCCGGAGCATCAAGAATTGGCTAACAATATTGTTTCGTCCGGCGGATGGCTGATTTCCGAACTTCCCTTAGGCACTCTTCCGGAAGGTAAAAATTTCCCGGCCAGAAACAGAATAATCAGCGGGCTTTCTTTAGGAGTGGTGATAACCGAGGCGGCGGAAAAAAGCGGCTCACTCATTACCGCTTCCTTTGCGGCTGAACAGGGCAGGGAAGTTTTTGCGGTCCCTGGACCAATTACTTCCTCTCTTTCCGAAGGCACGGCCGAACTTATTAAAAAAGGGGCCAAGGCCGTGAGTAAGGTTGAGGATATTTTGGAAGAGCTGAAATAGTTTGGTATACTCAATTGGTTATTGCTTTTTCTTACCGATTAATGAAAAAATCTTAAAAGTATCCCCGTACAACCCTTACCTCGCTAAAGCGAGGGGAGTGTGTACGGGGCAAGGGAAATAAAAGGAAAAATATATGGATTTAATAATTGTAGAATCACCCCCATACAAGACTTACCCCGCTAAAGCGGGGAGCGTGTGTACGGGGCAAGCAATTTAAGGAATAAATATATGGATCTTATTATCGTTGAATCTCCAACCAAGGCAAAAACTCTTACCCGTTTTTTAGGAGGGACGGATTATAAAATCGAAGCGACCATGGGTCATATCCGGGATTTACCTTCGAAAAAATTAAGCGTGGACGTCAAGACTTTTGAACCGGATTACGCCATTGTTGAAGGCAAAAAAGAAACCATCGATAAATTAAAAAAAGAAGCCAAAAGCGCCAGTAAGGTTTTTATTGCTACCGACCCTGACCGCGAGGGGGAAGCGATTGCCTGGCACGTAGCGGCTCTAGTTGAGCCGAAGTTAAAAGGCAAAAATCAAAAGTCAAAACTTTCAAGGATTTCATTCCATGAAATTACCAAGACGGCGATTGACAAAGCAATTGCTTCACCCGGAAAAATCAATATGGATTTGGTGGAGGCGCAGCTTTCCCGCCGGATTTTGGACCGGTTGGTGGGCTACAAGCTGTCACCTTTACTTTGGCAGAAAGTGAGAAGAGGATTGTCGGCCGGCAGAGTACAATCGGTAGTCGTCCGGTTAATTGTTGAGCGGGAAAAAGAAATTGAGAAATTTGTTCCGATTGAATTTTGGGAAATCGAAACCTTGCTGCAGAAGCTGGTGGGGAGCAATTTGCCCGAAGCGCCCAAGTTTTTGGCCAAACTGGCCAAAAGAAACGGAGAGAAGATTGAAATTAAAGGCGAAGTTGAGGCCAAAGAAATTACCGCCGAGCTGGAAAAAGCCGGTTATGAAATTTACGGGGTGGAGAAGAAAGATTTCCGCCGCAGTCCGCCCCCGCCGTTTATCACTTCCACCTTACAGCAGGCGGGAGCCAACCGCTTGGGTTGGTCTTCGAAAAAAACCATGAACGTGGCCCAGGGCCTTTACGAGGAAGGCTTGATTACTTATCACCGGACCGATTCCACCAACTTGGCCGAAGAAGCCGTCACAACGGTAAGAGATTTTATCAAGGGAAATTATGGAGGAAGTTATTTGCCTCCCCAGGCTAAAGTTTATGTCACCAAAAGCAAATCTGCCCAAGAAGCCCATGAGGCGATTAGGCCAACGAAGGTAGAAGATAGAAAGGCAAAATTGGAAGCTGGAACGGAAACAGGAAGCGGGAGAGACGAAGATAAGCTTTATGAGTTGATTTGGAAAAGATTTGTTGCTTGTCAGATGGAACAGTCTGTGGTGGAAATTACCACCCTGACCGTTCAGGCGGCTGGCGAAAAAAATATTTACTTTTTGGAAACCAAGGGCGCTTTGGAAAAATTTGACGGCTGGCGCAAAGTTTACGGTAAAACAGAGGAAACGGATGAAGAGGGGAATCAAATTGAAACCCTGCCGCCGGTAGATAAAGGGGATGAAATTAAACTTTTGGAAGTTAAGCCGGAACAGAAATTCACTACTCCGCCTCCGCGTTACAACGAAGCTTCCTTAATTAAAACTTTGGAAGAATTGGGTATTGGCCGGCCGTCAACCTATGCGCCAACCATTTCCACCATTATTGAAAGAAACTATGTGGAAAGACAGGAAAGACAATTTGTCCCAACGGCTTTAGGCATTGCCGTTAATGAGTTTTTAATGGAATATTTTAAGGATATTTTGGATTATCAGTTTACTGCCAAGATGGAAGATGATTTGGACGCCATTGCCAATGGCGAGAAAAAAAGAGTGCCGGTTTTAAGCGAATTTTATCTCCCGTTTGCGGAGAAACTGGAAGGGGTGAAACGGGTGGCGCAAAGGGTGGCCGTTCAAGTGGAAGCGACCGGTGAAAGTTGTCCCAAGTGCAAAGATGGCTCGGTGGTAATCCGGATTGGCAAGTTTGGCAGGTTTTTATCCTGCAGCCGCTTTCCCGATTGTGACTACCGCGCGCCTTTTGTCAAAAAAGTGGAAGGAATACAGTGTCCAAAATGCGGGGGAGACATTGTTTACAAAAAAACAAAAACCGGCAAAGGCTTTTACGGTTGCGCTAATTGGCCCGCCTGCAACTTTGCGTCTTGGAGAAAGCCTAATAATTTAGCAGGCGAGGCTCGTCCCTAATGGGACGGCCCAAGTGTGATTATGCGTCTTGGAGAAAACCGGTGCCGATAAAATAATAAAAAAACTTCTATGAAACACGACCAACGCTTTGGTAAATATTTTCTGGCTGGAGCAGTTTTGGGATTGCTAACTTTGTTGATAGTAATTGGAATGTTAAAAGGGAATATCATAGAGAGAAGAATTACTTTAAAGCCAGCTGTCCCGACCTTAACTCCGACGCCAGTTCCACCGACGCCAACTCCAACTTTGACGCCCCAGCAAATTGCGGAGAACAGAAGAAAAGTGTTTGAAGCCTGGAACAATCAATATGGTCCCTGTAAATATGTTCCGATTTTAATGTATCACCATGTGATGGAAGCTTCAGCCGCAAAGGCTATTCAGGCCACCAATTTAAATGTTATCCCGGAAACCTTTCGTCAGCAAATTGATTACCTTTTGGGTAAGGGTTATACCTTTCTTCGTTTAGACGAAATGGTTGATAGAATTAAAAACGGAACATTGCCGTCAAAGTCAGTGGTCTTGACTTTTGATGATGGTTATACCGATTTTTATGATTATGTTTTTCCGATTTTAAAAGAAAAAGGCATTAAAGCCACGCTTTTTGTCATTTCTCAATATGCGGGGGGTGAGCGTTATGCCGGCTGGGGGGAGATTAAGGAAATGTCTGACTCAGGTCGAGTATTAATTGGGGACCATACCTTAAATCATCGTAGTTTAGCTTCTTTAAATAAAGGTGATGAATATAACCAAATTGTTTTTGCCAAACAAATTATTGAAAGCCACATTAATCAGCCGGTTTCATATTTTGCCTATCCTTATGGCGGAGTCAATAAAGCAGCGGAACAAATTTTGAAAGAAAATAATTTTCTGGGGGCAGTTTTAACTACGAATCTTCATCCTCAATGTTTGGGTCTTCCTTACGAATTTTCCCGGATCAGAATTGGAGAAGGGGCAATGTCCCGTTACGGTTTTTAGCTTCACATCTCCCCTTTACAAAAAAATTTTCTTTAGGTAATGTGAGATGATGCCGAAAGTTTCATCAGACAAAACTCTAGACTTTACCGCCTTAGTTAATGATTATCTTCGTCAAGATGGCTGGAAGGCAAAGAACAATTCCAACTCCAATTATTCACTTTCCGGCTTGGTTTTACATACGGCCGGCGCGGTTTTAGCCAAGTATGCTTTGGAAAATATTTATTCCCAAGAAGCTAAGCAGGCGCATTATGATGGAGTAATTCACCTTCATGATTTAACCCATTCCCTTGTCGGCTATTGCGCCGGCTGGTCCTTGCAAAAGCTTTTAATGGAAGGCTTTGGCGGGGTGGCCGGACAAATTGAAACCAAACCTGCCTATCATTTTTCGGTGGCAATTCAACATGTCATCTATTATATTAAAGCGATGTATCAAGAGTGGGCGGGTGCTCAAGCTTTTTCTTCTTTTGATACTTTGCTTGCCCCTTTTGTTTATTATGATCGCTTAACTTATAAACAGGTTTATCAGGATATCCAAAGAATGGTTTTCTCGCTTAATCTCCCTTCAAAATGGGGCTTTGAAATGCCTTTTTCCAATTTAACTTTTGACTGGACACCTCCCAAAGACTTGGGTGAACAAAATGTCATTATCGGCGGGCAGCTTAGAAAGAAGAAGTATAAAGATTTCCAAAATGAAATGGAGATGATTAATAAGGCTTTTTTGGAAGTGGTGCTAAAGGGCGACAAAAACGGCCGGCCGTTTACTTTCCCGATTCCCACTTACAATTTAATCAAGGATTTTTTAGTCAAAGAAGACGACAATCAAAAATTGCTTTTTTTGGTAACGGCAAAATACGGTTTGCCTTACTTTCAAAATTATATCGGCTCCGGTTTGGAACCAAATTCCGTGAGGGCCATGTGCTGCCGCTTAAATATGAATTTAAACGAGTTAATCCGTCAGCCGGGCAATCTTTGGGCCAAGGGGGATTCAACCGGATCAATAGGCGTCGTTACCATTAATTTAAACCGGTTAGCGTTTTGGAGTAAGGGTGATAAAAAAAAGTTTCATAAACTCTTAAAAAAATATATTAAAATTGCCAAGGAAAGTTTGGAAGTAAAAAGAAAAGTAGTGGAGAAGAGCATGAGTGACGGCTTAATGCCTTATTCAAGACACTATTTAGGGACCGTTAGAAATCATTTTTCCACGGTGGGGGTTTGCGGCGGGAATGAAGCATGTTTGAATTTTTTGGGGAAAACTATTGCCGATCCCAAAGGCCGTGATTTTATGCTGGAAACCTTAAATTTTATTAAAACAGAGTTAGTAAAAGCCCAAAAAGAAACCGGTCACTTGTATAACTTGGAAGCAACACCGGCTGAAGCCGCTTCCTATCGGTTGGCTTTATTGGATAAGGAAAAATGTCCGGGAATTAAACTTTCCGGTTCTAAAGACGTGCCTTATTTAACCAATTCTACTCAACTGCCGGTTGATTATACCGATGATTTGTGGGAAGCCTTGCGGTTGCAAGATGATTTGCAGTCGAGTTATACCGGGGGAACTATTTTCCATGTTTTCTTAGGGGAAGAAATGGATGACGGGAAATTGGCCAAAACTTTGGTCAAGAAAATTGCCGAGACGACTAAATTACCTTACTTTTCTATCACGCCGACTTTTTCCGTTTGTAAAAATGACGGCCGGTTTAAGGGCAAGGTAGAAAAATGCCCTAAATGCGGGGAAGAAATGGAAATTTATTCAAGGATTGTCGGCTATCTGCGGCCAATCAGCCAATGGAATAAAGGCAAGGACCAGGAATTTAAAGAAAGAAAAACTTTTAAGATTTAATATGAATATTCTTGATAATTTAATTCCTGCCGAGAGAAAGGACCGGTTTAAATTTAACGGTCTTGATCTCTATATGCCTAGAATGGCGAAAGCTAAAACCATGCTGGTTGGGAACCCAAAAAGTTCTATTGCCATTTGTACTAGCTGGGATGATCCGGAATTGGTTTTAACGGAAGCAATTTTGGAAAAAGTGGCTTTAGTTGCTCCTTTAAGAAGTACTTATGGAGTTAATATTCTTTTGGCCAATCTTGGTCTTAATCCACAAATAAATAAAGTAATTTTCCTCCGGGGAGGGGACTTTGACGAAACCGAAACCGGCTCTCTGCCCAAAAAAGTCATTAATTTAATTTGGAAAGACGGTATTGATCCCTCCGGAAAAGTAATGGGAACAGATTTATCTTTGTTGGAAGAAATTGCTAGCAAAGAGGGCATTAAAAATATTCAAAAAATTACTAAAGATGTCGAAATAATCGATTGGGAAGGAAAAGACGAAAAGAGAATTAAGAAATTAGAGGAAAAAATTGATGAATTTTTAAAAAAGGCCTCAAAAAAGCCCGGAAGATCAATAATTATTTTTCCGGATTTTAAAGTAGAAGAGGTTGAGACTTATCCTTCAGAAACGACAGCCCATGAAATTAGGGAAAAAACTCCTGCTTTAGCTTGGCTACGATTAATTGACAGAATTATCCGTTACGGCCAAACCGCAGTTTTGGAAACCAAAGAAGGAACACAGATTAGGGAATTGCCTTTTGAAAGAGTTACTATTGAAAATTTGGAAACGGAAAAATTTGCCGTGCCAAAGTGGCTTTCGGGAATTTCGGAAGTTAAGATTACTCCAGAAGAACTGGAAGCTTACTACCAACGTTTTATTAAGCCGGATAGCTATTATCAGGAAATTTATCCCGGAGTAAAGAAATTTATCCGGCCTCCGACCGATAAATATTTATACTGCGAGTTGCTTTTTGCTTTTCCCCGGCCAAAAGAAATTGATTTAGCTGCAGAATATGTTTTCTCAAAAGAAGGCATCAATGGAGTTTTTGCTTTTCTTTCCGAAAAATTTCCTCAGGATGAAGTGAAGTTAAAGTTGGCAAATAAAGTTTTAGCGGACAAAAAAATAACCGATGAAGAAAAGACTAAAGTGCTTTTGGAGATTTTTAGACCAGCCAAAAATCAGATTGCCGAAATGCAAAAAAGGTTGAAAGAAATTGGCAGCGATACTGATAAAACCTTAATCCTTTGGGATCCGAACGTTCACAGTTTTTTATATAGTGGCCGTCCTTGTTGGGTTGAGGCGGCGGCCTTACTGCGCGATGGAAAATTGAATTTTAAAGCAGTTTTTAGAAGTCATGATATTGCTAAAGGTTGGCTGAAGAACGTTTACGGTATCTACCGCTTGGTTGAAGAGTATCTGGCTAAACCAATTGGTGTAAAAATTGGCACAATTACTATTGAATCGGAATCAGGCCATATTTATTTGGCGGATTTGACCTGGGTGAAAAAGCTTTGGCAGGAACAAGTTAAAGAAAAAGGGCTTTTGACCGAAGTTGTTACTGATCCAAGAGGGAATGTTCTAATTTCTTTGGAAGGTAAAGAAGTGGAAGTGATTTTGGCTTCTCCGGTTGATGGCCGGCCGATTGTAACCTTTAAAGGTAAGCCCAAAGAGGTCTTAAAACAAATTATTGGTGAGGATTTGCTTTTTGAAGGTAGTCATTGGGCTTATTTGGGTAGGGAACTCACTAAAGTCGAAGAGTGCATTAAAAAAAGCCTTCCTTATATTCAAGATAAAGTGTAATTCTTCTTTTCTGCCTGTTATGTTAAAATAACCATATGACCACTGACCCGATTTTTGATTTAATTGCCAAAGAGGAAAAGAGACAGAGAGAAACGCTTTCTTTGATCCCTTCCGAGAACTATGCCTCAAAAAAAGTGAGAGAAGCCGTTGGTTCGGTTTTAATGAATAAATATGCCGAAGGATATCCTGGCAAACGTTATTATCAGGGAATGGAATTTATTGATCAAATCGAGGTTCTTTGCCAAAAAAGAGCAAAGGAGTTATTCAATGTTCCTTATGTTAACGTGCAACCTTATTCCGGTTCTCCGGCCAACTCGGAAGTTTATCTGGCACTTTTGCATCCCGGCGATACCCTAATGGGGCTTTCTTTATCTCACGGCGGTCATTTGACTCACGGGTTTAAAGTTTCTTTCTCGGGAAAGTTTTTTAATGGGGTGCAGTTTGATACAGATGAGTCGAAGCCGGATTTTTTCGATTTTGCCAAAATCAGGTCATTGGCCTTAGAAAACCAGCCGAAAATAATGGTAGTGGGAACAACTTCTTTCCCAAGAAACTTTAATTGGGAAAAGTTTTCGGAAATTGCCGAAGAAGTGGGTGCTTATTTGCTGGCGGACATTTCTCATCTTTCCGGCTTAATCGCCGGAGGGGCGATTCCTTCACCGGTTCCTTTTGTTGATATTGTGATGACCACGACCCATAAATCCCTGCGTGGCCCAAGGGGGGCAATGATTATGGTAACAAGTAAAGGCTTACAAAAAGATCCTGAACTTTCAACAAAAATTGATAAAGCGGTTTTCCCGGGATTACAAGGTGGACCACATATGCACACGATTGCCGGTATCGCCGTCGCCCTTCGGCAGGCCCAGGGTAAACCCTTTAAAGAATATGCTCATCAAGTAATTGCCAATGCCAAGACGCTTTCGGAAACCTTGATTGATTTTGGTTTCACCTTAGTCACCGGCGGGACCGACAACCATTTAATGGTAGTTGATTTAAGAAATTTGAATATCGGCGGTCGGGAAGCCGCCGAAATATTAGAAAAAAATAGGTTAGTGGTTAATAAAAACACTATTCCTAACGATCCAAGCCCGGCTAGCAAGCCCTCAGGAATCCGTTTGGGAACTCCGGCGGTGACCACCAGGGGAATGAAGGAAGGGGAAATGAAAAAAATTGCCGAGTTTATAAAAAATGTTCTAATAGATAAGTTAGACGTTGAGGCTGAAGTGTTAGAATTAGCTAAAGAATTTCCAAATGATTTTTGACGGCAAAATCTATTCTCAGTTAAAAGAAGTTAAACTAACTGAAGAGGTTGCCAGTCTCCAGTCTCGGGGAATTACTCCAAAACTAATTGATATTTTGGCGGACAATTCGCCGGAAAGTAAACTTTACGCGGCTTTAAAAGAAAAATTTGCTCGGAAAATCGGGGTAATTTTTGAGATTCACCATTTTGACGGTAGCGCTACGGAGGAGGTGGTTGCCGATATTCAAAAAGCCAACGAGGAGGCTTTGGTTCATGGCATTATGATTCAACTGCCGGTAGCTGATGAAGAAAAAATTGTCGCGGCAATTGATCCGAAAAAGGATGTTGACTCCCTGACTCCGGAAAATTTGGGCTTGATTATGGGGAGAAGACCTCGGTTTTTGCCGGCCACCGTCAGAGCCGTCATTGATATTCTTAAAGAAGCCAAAAAATATTTACCGGAGTCCGGAAGATTAACAGATGAGAATAAGTGGCTGGCGGGGAAAAATGTGGTTATCATCGGTGCTTCGATTATTGTCGGCAAGCCCTTGGCAGTTATATTGTCCGATGCTGGGGCCACGGTGACTATTTGCCGTTCAACCACCATAAATTTACTTAAATTCACTCAAAACGCGGATATTTTAGTTTCTGCCACCGGAGTTATGGGATTGGTTAAGAAAGAAATGGTCAAAAGAGGAGCCATAGTAATTGATGTCGGTATTTCCAAACTGCTTCGGGACGGAAAATTCAGAATAGTGGGTGATGTTGATCAAAATGTCTCGGAGAAAACCAGCTTTTTAACGCCGGTTCCGGGCGGGGTTGGCCCGGTAACGGTTGCTTGTCTATTTGAAAACCTGGTAGAAAGTATTAAAATCAGTTGAGAAATGATAGATAAAGAAGAATTTTCGCGAGAAATTAGACAGACTTGGCAATTTTTGAAAATTAAGCTTCTTAAACCCTCCTTTTTTATTCCCGGAATTGTTTTTCTAATTTTGGCGATTTCTTTCTCGGCGGGAGTTTTGCTTCAAAAGAGGCTTTCCTTTAAGCCTTTAGCGGTGGAAGTGTTTAGGTTCAGATAGATCCCGTACACATATGAATGCATGAAAGGTATAATCG
>CAYVNK010000026.1:0-10188 GCA_964452885.1 uncultured Gammaproteobacteria bacterium | reverse complement strand
AAAGCTGATTCGTTTTAGAAGGAGAAATTTACACCTTATCTAGGCAAGACCCTAAACAATACAAGAATCTAAGGAAAGAAAATTTACGTGACAACATGACCAATTTGGAATTGGTTTTAAATATGCTGGCGGAAACTGCTACTACGGAAATATCAGAAAAAAGAGAACCTAAAACTTTTAATGAAAATAAAAAAGTTGCCAAAGAAGGTGGAACAATTGCCGGTAACGCCAGAAGACAAATTGAAAAAAAATCAGGCAGAAAAGCAATTACCAAAGATGATTTTCAAACCTTGTCGAAAAAGAAAATTGATTAATACTACCTTCTTTAACTTTTTTTAATTCATCGTTTCGGTGTTTTGGTGGTTTTGCCAATTTTAATCAGCCTGTGCTAAAATTGTAACATTACAATTGAATTATGATCTGGAAAATATTAAGTAACTTCAAAAAGGAATCAGTTAAAAGCGAGGAAATAATCAAGATCCTTTTAGATAATCGTGGTCTGAAGACAAAAATGGAGCAGGAAGAATTTTTAAATCCCGAAAGTCCGGAAAAATTAACCGCCGAAGATTTGGGAATTGATGATAAAGAAATTAAAAAAGCCGTTAAAAGAATTAACAAGGCAATTAAAGAAAGTGAATCAATAATTATTTACGGCGATTATGACGCGGACGGGATTTGCGCCACCGCTATTTTATGGGAGACGCTTTACTGTTTAACCAAAAACGTTTTGCCCTATATTCCGGAAAGGATAAATGAAGGTTATGGTTTGAATCGTGATTCAATTGCAAAACTCAAAAATCAAAATTCAAAACTGGGATTAATAATAACTGTGGATCACGGCATAACTGCGGCAGGAAAAATAAAATATGCCAAAGAATTGGGGATTGATGTCGTTGTTTGCGATCATCATCAAGTTTCTAAAGAAAAGCCTAAATGTATTGCTATAGTTCACACCGATAAAATTTGCGCGGCGGCTATTGCCTGGTTTTTGGCCAAAGAAATTTTAAAAGATGGTTCTAACCGTCAATCACTAATCGCCAATTACTTGGACTTGGTGGCCATTGCCTCCATTGCCGACTTGGAACCTTTAACCGGGATCAACAGAAGTCTGGTTAAATTTGGTTTAAAAGCGCTTAATGAGACAAAACGCTGTGGGGTGTTAGCCATCTTGGAAGAAGCGGGTTTGAAAGCCGGTGATTTGGGAACTTATGAAGTGGGTTATATAATTGCGCCGCGTCTTAATGCGATGGGAAGAATGGAACATGCCCTTGAGTCATTGCGGCTATTGTGCACCAAAGATTACGTAAGAGCTAAAAGTTTAGCGGATAAATTGGGTTTTACCAATAAAGAAAGACAAATTTTGACCGAAGAAACAGTTAAGCAAGCCAAATTATTGGTCGCCGGAATAGAAGGAGAATTACCAAAATTTTTGGTAGTCGATAGCGATCAATATGAGGAGGGAATTATCGGTCTGGTGGCCGGAAAATTGGTAGAGGAATATTGCCGGCCGGCTTTGGTTATTTCCCGCGGAGAAATTTATTCAAAAGCTTCGGCCCGGTCAATCGCTGGATTCAATATTATTGAAGCCATCAGGGCGCAGTCTGATATTTTGATTGATGCTGGTGGTCACCCGATGGCGGCCGGCTTAACCGTGGAAACAGTCAAAATTAATGATTTACGGAAAAGGTTGATTTTGACAGCGGAAAAACAAATTACCGAAGAAATGTTGAAGAAGACGCTAAAGATTGATTTAGAAATTCCCTTAAGTTATGTTTCGATGAAGTTATGGGAAGGAATTCAAAAACTTTCTCCTTTTGGTTTGGGTAATCCGGAGCCGATTTTTGCCAGTGAAGCCGAGATTACCGATTTCCGTTTAGTCGGCAATGAAGGAAAACATCTTAAACTGATGCTGGTAGGAAAAATTTCCGCGGTTGCTTTTAACCAAGGTTATTTAAGCAGTAAGTTAAGTCTTGGAAAAAAAATTAGAATTGCTTATTCTCTATCTCTTAATGAATGGAATAATGAGAAAAAAGTGGAGTTAAAAGTAAAAGATATTGATTTTCTCTAAAATGGCTAATATCAGAAGTCTTGTTTCCAAAATCCAAAATTATAATTCGAATGCGGATTTTAAATTAATTCAAAAGGCTTTTGAGTTTGCCGCCGCGGCTTATGCCGGACAAAAAAGGCTTTCCGGCGACCCAGTGATTACTCATCCGCTGTCTGTAGCGCAAATACTGGCGGATTATAAAATGGATTCTACCTCTATTGCTGCCGGTTTATTACACGATACCATGGAAGACGGAGGAATAACCAAGGAAAAACTCACCTCCGAGTTTGGAAAAGAGGTCGCCAACATTGTTGATGGGGTAACTAAAATCAGTCAGATAAAACTGAGAGGCTCTTTTGAAGAAGACTATGTCGAGAATTTGCGGAAAATGATTTTGGCGATGGCCAAAGATTTGCGGGTGGTTTTGGTAAAGTTTGCCGATCGGTTGCATAACATGCAAACATTGCATTTTTTACCTCCGAAAAGACAATTAAAAAATGCCCAAGAAACTTTAGAAGTTTACGCCCCGCTTTCGGAAAGATTGGGAATGGGAGAGATGAAGGGAGACCTGGAAGACTTGGCTTTCCCTTATGTTTACCCCGAAAAATATAAATGGTTAATTGAATATTCCCGGCCGTATTTTCTTAAGGCAGAGGAATTTTTGGAAAAAGCAACGAGGAAAATCTACGCTGAATTAGCGGAAGAAGGAATTAAGGCCAAGATTAGCTCTCGGTCAAAATATCTTTATAGCCTTTGGCGGAAGTTAGAGCGTCCGGAAATTGGCAATGACATTGAGAAAATTTATGACTTGGTGGCGATGAGAGTTTTAGTGGAAACAGTTAAAGACTGTTATGGCGCTTTGGGTATTATTCATTCAATTTGGAAACCGGTTCCTTGGATTGGAATTCGTGATTTTATTGCCCAGCCAAAACCAAATGGCTACCGCTCAATTCATACTAATGTTTTTTCTTTTAATGAAAGGATTTTGGAAGTGCAAATCCGGACTTTTGAAATGCACGAAGAAGCAGAAAGAGGAATCGCGGCTCATTGGTTTTACGCGTATGCTAAAGCCGGTGGAGCTTCCGATCAAAAGTTAGAAAAAGGAATTTTTGCTCCCGATGAAAAACTTTCTTGGGTTAAACAGCTGGTTTCTTGGCAGAATGAAGTAGTTGATTCCAAGGAATATCTGGAGGCTTTAAAATTTGATGCCCTAGCACATCGGATTTTTGTTTTTACTCCCAAGGGCGATGTTTATGACTTGCCTCAAGGGGCGACGCCAATCGATTTTGCTTATGCCATTCATTCTGATTTGGGCAATGAAGTCACCGGAGCGAAAGTTAACGGAAAAATGGTAGCACTCGATTTCAAGCTTAAGTCCGGTGATATGGTTAATATTATTCGCAAGGAAAGGAATAAGCCTTCAGAGAAATGGTTGAGGTTTGTCGTTACTCAACAGGCGCGGCATCAGATTTTAAAACACGTTCGGAATAAGATATAATTGATCAATGGAACGGACACTGATTAAAGAAACTCCTAAAAAAATTGGTGAAGAAGTCCTTCTTAAGGGTTGGGTTAATACCCGGCGTGATCATGGAAAAATTATTTTCATTGATTTACGCGATCGAACGGGAATTGTTCAGGTGGTTTTTACCTGCCTCGCCGATGACGAGTCAAGGCGGGCCCGTACGGAAGAAGCCAAAGATCTACGGTCCGAATGGGTAGTCGAAATTAAAGGTTTAGTTAAAGGAAGACCGGAAAATTTAGCTAACCCCAAACTTGAGACCGGAAAAATTGAAATTGAAGCAAAAGAACTGAACGTCTTGGCTAAAGCGGAAGAGCTTCCTTTTGAAATTGAAACTGATGGACTTAAATTAAACGAAGAAACCAGGTTGCGTTACCGATATCTGGATCTTCGCCGTTCCCGCATGACGAGAAATCTTCGGATAAGAAACAAAGTCATTAAGTTTATCAGAGATTATTTAAATGAGGAAGATTTTGTCGAAGTGGAAACACCGATTTTGACCAAGACTACTCCTGAAGGGGCAAGAGATTTTTTGGTTCCTTCCCGTTTGCAGCCGGGAAATTTTTATGCCTTACCGCAATCACCACAACAATACAAACAGCTTTTAATGGTAGCCGGCTTAGAAAAGTATTTTCAAATTGCCCGGTGTTTTAGAGATGAAGATCCACGGGCAGACCGGGCTTACGGCGAATTTTCTCAAGTCGATATTGAAATGTCTTTTACTTCTAGAGAAGAAGTTTTATCTTTGGTTGAGAAAATGACCAAAGAATTAGTAAAAAAATATTTTACGGAAAAGAAATTAACTTTTTCTGAATTTCCCAGAATTTCTTATGAAGAAGCCATAACTAAATACCAGACCGATAAACCGGATTTAAGAAAAGACAAAAATGATCCCAATGAACTGGCTTTTTGTTTTGTTGTTGATTTTCCTCTTTTTGAATGGAAAGAAAAAGAAAACCGTTGGGATGCCACTCATCACCCTTTTACCGCTCCTAAGCCTGAGGCAGTTTCCGATTTAATGGCAGAGAAAAATTTAGGTGACTTAAAATCTTTACAATATGATTTTGTCTTAAACGGCTTTGAAATATCCGGAGGCAGTATTAGAATTACCGATCCGGAAGTACAAACTAAGGTCTTTGAAATTATGGGTCATACAAAAGAAAAAATTCAACAAAAATTTGGTCATTTACTTGACGCTTTTAAATTTGGCGTTCCTCCTCATGGGGGAATCGCGATGGGTATTGACCGGATTTTAATGGTTCTTTTAAATGAAGCTAATTTGCGGGAAGTGATTGCTTTTCCAATGACCTCTTCGGGGCAAACAGCGATTATGGAAGCTCCCACCGAAGCAAGTCCAGAGCAATTAAAAGAACTGGGAATAAAAATAGCGACAAAATGAACCTGCCCAAAAAATGGATTTTTCCGGTGCTGTCGGCCCTGCTTTTATGGGGCTTTTTCCTAGTCGGGAAATCAGTGGTCAAGACGGTACCAGGGCCGACGATAAATTTTAAACAAATATTTGGCTTTAAAGAACTTTTACCCACCCCAGCTCCTTATCCGGTTAATCGAAAGATTAGCTCTTTGTCGGAGTTGACCGCCGAATCAGTGATTGTTTTAGACTTAGACTCGATGGCGACGCTTTATGAAAAAAACCCTGATCATAAACATTTCCCCGCCTCCACTACTAAAGTAATGACGGCCCTGGTCGTGATGGATAATTTTTCTTTAGACCAGGTTTTAACTGCCAGTTCAAGTGGGATAAAAGTGGAAGGAAATACCATAAAAATTTTGCCTAATGAACAAATGACAGTGGAGAATTTACTTTACGGGCTCCTTGTCGGTTCCGGTAACGATGCCGCCCTTTTATTGTCGCAAAACTTTCCCGGGGGAACGCCTGCTTTTGTCGAGGCAATGAATAAAAAAGCCCAAAACCTGAAACTGTTGAATACTCACTTTACCAACCCGGTTGGTTTTGACGAAGAGGGCCATTTTTCCACCGCTAAAGATTTGGCTAGATTAGCAGCAGTAGCGATAAAAAATCCGGTTTTTTCCAAGATTGTTTCCACTCCTGGAATAGTGATTACCGATGTTTCCGGAAGAAATACTCATTTTCTAAAAAATACCAATGAGTTAGTCGGAAGAATTGAAGGAGTGGTCGGCGTTAAAACCGGTTGGACGGAAAATGCCGGAGAGTGTTTAATCACCTTAACGGAAAGAAACGGGGAAAAAGTTTTAACCGTAATTTTAGGCAGTAAAGACCGTTTTGGCGAAACAAAAAAATTAATTGAGTGGATTTTTACCAACTTTACTTGGCAGAAGCTTGTTCCTGCCAGTTATCACTAATTGCCGGAACATAACCAAAAAATTCATTATCACCTTCAAAGACAAAAACCGGTTGCAGAAAATTTTGGGCTTCTTCACTGTCATAATAAGCTAAGTAAGCGTCTCTAACAGTTATCTTTCCTTGCGGATTGTTGCCTAAATTAGCAATAAAACCCTTTCCTTCCATTAATTCTTTCCAGGCAATACTGATATTTTTTAGAGGATAAGTGGCGTAATTTTCAAAAGAAACCGGCGCGTGAGTGTATTTCACTTCCAAAATTCCTTTATTGCGGCTGTCGGAAGGACCAAAAAAAATAGAAATATTGGCATCTTTGGGATTCGGCGGCAAAACCTTAAGATTATCAATATTTGCTCTAAATAAGTTTACTTTAGTAAAATTTGACTCGGAATAAAAAATGGCTTTGATCAAATCTCCATTTTTATATTTTAAATAAATCGTCTCAGCCGTACCTTGAGAAAGATCATCAGTTAAGGCGTCTGCTCCCTGTAGAAAACTTTTGGCATTAGCAATGGCGGCACTATCCTGCGGGGGATTTCCCAGAGAAATAATTCCCAAGTCGTTTTTCCAATCATAGTAAAGATGGAAGTTTTTAGTGAGAACATTAACATCCAAAATTGTTGGTGGAGAATCACTATCGGAAAAACGATAGGCAAATTTATCGGTCGCTTCCGGATTATTGGCAAAGCCTAACTTTTTTGCCCAAGTTTTGGTATTATCCCAAGCAAGTAAATTAGCGGCCGGTTGAGACATAAAATAAACTTTTGCTTGGGTCGCTTGTTTAGGAAAAGTTCCGGAAATGGTTTCTAATTTAAAACTTAAAGTTGGCAGACCCTCCCGACTGGGGAAAGAAAGCGCCGGCAGTTTGCCAAAAGCTACTGTCGGTGGGGGAGGCGGCGCCGGATGGGCTTTTTTCCAGTAAGTTTGAAAAGAAATGAAAAGCCCCCGCAAAATTAAGAAAGCAACCAAGCCAAGTGAACCAAATTTAATAATTTTTCGCGATAAATAAGCGGTTTGTGTTAAAGAGGCCATATCTAATTGAGTATATTCAGAAATTGAGGTAAAATCAATCTTAATTAGATTAACGAATTTAATATTAACGGATTATTTATTAATTTATAATGATCGAAGTTCGTACGCGATTTGCTCCCAGTCCGACCGGGGATCTTCACCTTGGGCATTTGAGAACTGCCCTTTATTCTTATGCGATGGCAAAAAGTTCAAACGGCCTGCCTGCCGGCAGGCAGGGTAAATTTTTGCTGAGAATTGAAGATACTGACCGTAATCGTTTTGTTTCCGGATCAACAGAAAAAATTTATGAAATTTTAAAAAAATTCGGTTTAAATTGGGACGAAGGACCTTTGGTGGGAGGCCCAGATGAACCTTATATTCAGTCGGAAAGAACAGCCTTGGGTATTTATCAGAAATATGCTGATCAGCTGATCAAACAGGGTAATGCTTACTACTGTTTTTGCCAGCGGCAAACAGTTGAAGAAAGAGAAAGTGAGTATGATAAAGGCCAAATCAAACTGCGTGATTCCTGCCGGGATTTGACCGCCAAAGAGTCAGCGGAAAAAATTGCTAAAGGTATTAAACCGGCAGTTCGTCTTCGGGTTCCGGATAAAGGGGAAATTTCATTTATTGATTTTATCACCAAGAAAGAAATTAAATGGGAAACTCGGTTTGTGGACGAAGTGATGCTCTTAAAATCAGATGGTTTTCCCACTTATCACTTGGCGGCAGTGGTGGATGATTTTTTGATGAAAATTAGTCATGTTATTCGGGGTCATGGTTGGTTTCCCAGTACTCCGGCGCATTTGTTATTAATGGACTATTTGGGTTTTCCCCGTCCGGAAATTTGTCATTTGACCGATATTTTAGAACCGGAGGGTGGAAAATTATCCAAAAGAAAAGGAAGCGTTAGTAGTGAAGATTTTCTCAAGGAAGGCTATTTGCCCGAAGCGCTCTTGAATTTTGTCATGCTTATCGGTTGGGCGCCGAAGGACAATCGGGAGATTTTCAGCTTGCAAGAATTTGTTGATAATTTTCAAAAAGGTCAGTTGCAAATTGCCAACCCCGTTTTTAACCGGGTAAAGTTGGACTGGTTCAACGGTTATTATATAAGGAAAACTAAAGACGAAAAGCTTAAGACCTTAATTAATAAATTCTACGAAGGGAGATATCCTGAAGATAAAATTGGGAAAATAATTCCCATTATTAAAGACAGAATCGTTAAACTTTCGGACTTTTCTGCTTTAGCCGGATTTTTCTTCAAAAAGCCTTCAGTGGATAAAGCTTTATTTAAAGATTTGCTTTATGAAGAGCATTTGAAAGCGGCAAGTGAAGTTTTAGGTAATTTGTCAAACTGGACTAATGAAAAAATTCAGGAATCATTAACCAAATTGATTGAAGAAAAAAAATGGAAAACAGAGGATTTTTATATGTCATTAAGAATTGCCTTGACCGGCTCCCGTTTTACTCCCCCAATTACCCAGTCGGCGGAAATTTTAGGCAAAAAGGAAACCCTTTCCCGTCTGAAAATTTAAAATTAAGAAAAATTTCTAATAATGAAAGTCGGAGTAATCACCAGAAACAAAGGTAAAATAAAAGTTGTTGATTTTGTCTTTCCAAAATACGGAATAGAATATGAATTCATTGGCAAAGAGTTTCCTGAAATTCAAGCTGTTACCAGTAAGGAAATTGCCGAATTCACCGTTATTCAAGCTTCCAATGAATTGAAAATACCTATCGTCAGAGAAGACGCCTCACTGTATTTTAATGCTTTAGGCTTTCCCGGACCTTTCACTTCATATCTCGAAAAAACTGTACCACCAGAAAAGTTATTGGAGATTTTAAAACCTTTTAAAGACAGAAGTGGCTATTTTGAATGCGCGATTTCTTTTGGAGAACCTGGCAAAGAACCGGTTACTTTTGTTGAAAGATATGATATTGAAGTTAGTGAAAGTCTTAAAGGAGATCAAGTGTTTATTCAACCTTGGGATAAATTTTTAAAATTTAAAGGTGAAACCCGGACTTTTGCCGAGTATCCGTATGAAGAAAGAATTCCTGTTTGGGCCAGATATTACGAAAAAATAGCGAAATATATTGCTTCACTAAAATAATTTCACACCTTGAAGGTCGGATAACTCGGATAGCTTCACACCCGTGGAATTTTAAAATCTTAATGGCAATCTTGGCTGACTGTTTACAAAAAATGGAACGACCCACGTTTGACGTGGTCGAACTTCATTTGATTAACTCTCCGCCAGCTGGCGGAGAGCAAGCGCTACCTCCCGACCTCTTTCTTCTTCTTACTGGCTGAGCATACGGGTCTGGTACCGTTTAGTCCCATAGGCAATTATTCCAAGTGTATCATATTTAAGGCTAAATAAGACATTTTGGACAGTATAAAAAGAGATACTTCACTTTATTATTCGTTTTGAGCGAGACTTTCCGATAATTTTCTTCTTACTTCTAACCGGTATGTTTACTTAAATATCCGCCACTAGGTAATCTTTTAAGAACTGATTGGGTGTTTTAAGGTTAAGTCCAAGATGTGCTCTCTTCATATGGTAATAATTTAAGTAATTGTACAACTCAGTTTCTAATGTTGGTATGTCTTTTTCTTTATATTTACTCCACCCAAAACACTCTTTTCTTAAAGTTCTGTTAAAACTTTCAATGAAACTCTGTTCATTTTTCTTGTATGGTCTGGCACGCCTCAGTCTGTCTGCATACTTAAATACATTTTGACTAAACTCAGCCTTAAATTCAGGCCCACCATCAGTCTGAAGTAAATTGGTATGTTTAAATCTGTCCTCAAATGAATAATTTAGGAATCTCAGTCCATCAGCTGCAGTTAGGCTTGGGTAAAGAGCAACCTCAGCTTCTTTACTAAAAATGTCTATGCCGGTGAAAGCAAATATATCTCCAAAGTCCACAGAGTCCATCTGGATTACTTCACGAGGTTTGGTGGCATGTGGAACAGGCCCTCTTATCTGATTTTTCTTCCATTTGCTCCTGAGCTTATATTTCTCGCTTAGTACTTTGTAAATTGTCTTAACTGAAAGACTTATTTTGTGTTCATCAAAAAGATATTTTCTAATCTTTTGACCACAACAATTTTTATTTTCTTCTCTTTCTTCCCAAATCCAGATTTTTATCTGGGGATCAATTTTCCTCTTTGCCCTTTCTCCTTTTTTACAATTTAAATGTCAAGTACCCCATTTTTCAAGAACACATTCTCTGATTTTGTAATTGATTTTTGTATTTAATGGG
>CAYVNK010000025.1:0-10448 GCA_964452885.1 uncultured Gammaproteobacteria bacterium | reverse complement strand
TGTTTGGAAGTGGCTTATTGGTGGTCTGAATTTAGGTTCGATTCCTAGAAAGCCAACTAGACAGGCTAAAACAAAGAAAGATCCTTATAGCAAAAACCCACCATTTTTGTTATTAGGTTAAACTCCTATCTTTTCTTTTCTTAGCCTGTCATCCTTAAATTTAATAAGACGAAAATAAAAACATTTCGTCTTTAGAGATAAGTCGTTTTACGCAACTAACCCGTTTGGTTAGTTAGTTTCCTGCAGGAAAGGAGGATTTTTCGCGAATACGATCTGGTGGAATCTTTCGATCGGTATAAAAAGGAGTTTATGATGGTTTCATTACTGGATGATCGGGTACTCGCTCTTCAGACAGAAGAAACACATGTGCGTCAGTTCATCGACAAACTAAAAGAGAACTTCTCAAACCGGGAAGTTGCCTCTCCCGATGATGTCGCACAAGATTCAAGTTCTGACTGGACCAACCAATGTTTAATCAACTGTCTCGAGGGCCGACTCAATCAAATTGGGCAACAAATTTCTGCACTGCGTCATCAATAGCTCAAGGCTGGGGGGCTTCTTTTTCCAAGATTTTTTTGATTTTTTTCGTTCTCGAAGCCCCCTTTATTTTCTCCACCCTCTCTCAATCTCTCGTTTAACTACCCAACTCTTCCTCTTTTAATTTATTTTCCCTTATGTTAAAATGCTTTTTATGCCGCAGTTAAATCCGGTAAAGTTTTTTGGCGAAGTAAAAGCAGAACTTTTAAAAGTCACCTGGCCCTCAAAAAATGAAGTCATCCGCTTAACCGCGATCGTGATCATTATTTCTTTGATTGTCGGGGCTTTTTTAGGCGGCTTAGATTTTATTTTTACTAAAAGCATTGAATTTATCTTAAAGAAATAAACTAAATTAACTAGAATTTATAATTATTTTAATTTAGGGAGAATGTTGAGTATAAATGGCCAAAAAAGATAAAAAACTAAAAACGGTTAAGGAACTCGAAGAAACGGTGGAGCAAAAAAAACCGTTTCAAAATCATTTGATCATTACCCCATCCGAAGATCCGCGGGCCAAATGGTTTGTGGTTCATACTTATTCCGGCCACGAAGGCCGGGTAATGGCTAATCTTTCTCAAAGAGTAGAAACCATGAAATTAGCGGACCGGATTTTGGAGATTTTAATCCCCACTCAAGAGCAAATCCAAATCCATTCCGGAAAAAAGCATAATGTGACAGAAAAGATTTTTCCCGGTTACATATTAGTAAGAATGATTTTAGACGATAATTCCTGGTTAGCGGTCAGAACCACTCAAGGGGTTACTGGTTTTGTCGGTGTGGGTAATACCCCTACTCCGATTTCTGATGAAGAAGTCGGCACTATTCAAAAATTCATGAGAATGGAAGCGCCCAAATACCGGGCCAAGTTCACTACCGGGGAAGCGGTTAAGATTGTTGACGGCCCGTTCTCGGAATTTTTGGGCTCAGTTGATAGTATTGACGAAGAAAGAGGCAAAGTTAAAGTTTTAGTTTCAATTTTCGGCCGAGAAACACCGGTAGAATTGGACTTTTTACAGATAAAAAAATTATAACTAAACGCTTGACGCTAATTAACTAAAGGCTAAAAATATGGCAATTAAAAAAGTCAAAACTATCATTAAACTGAATCTGCCCGCAGGAGAAGCTACCCCCGCCCCACCGGTGGGACCGGCTTTGGGCCAGCACGGACTGCCAATTATGGATTTTATCCGTGCCTATAATGAAAAAACCACTTCTTTAAAAGGAAACATTATTCCCGCGGTGATTACGGTATATGAAGACCGGACTTTTTCCTTTATCACCAAACTGCCTCCGGTGGCGGCCATGATTAAGAAGGAATTGGGCTTGCAGGCCGCTTCCGGTAAGGCCGGCCGGGAAATTGTCGCCTCTTTAACCAAAGCTCAAGTGGAAAAAATTGCTACTGAAAAGCTTTTGGACTTAAACACCAATGATTTAGAAGCAGCCAAGAAAACCGTCGCCGGTACTGCCAGAAGCATGGGAATTAAGACAGAATAAGTTATTAAATCAAAAATCAAAAATCAAAAATACAAGTCAAAAGTCAAAAGTATTAAACTTTTTATTTTTAAATTTAAATTTTGAATTTTACCTTTTGAATTTTGAATTTAAAAATATATGACCAAAAAAATCAAAGAAGCTCAAAAAGAAGAAGCAATAAAAATAAAATCCTCGGGAAAAGGGGAAAAATTTGCGGATATGTCCTCGGGCCCAATTATTGACGAAGCAAAGATCGAAAAAGAATTACAGCAGACTGCCCCAAGCGAAGAAGCGGAGAAAAAAAAGGTCAAAGGACCAAGAGTCCGGGGCAAAAAATACCAAGCCGTCAAAAAACAAATTGACGCAAACAAAACTTATTCTTTAAAAGAAGCTTTAGAACTGCTTAAAAAAGTTTCTTTTGGCAAATTTATCGGCTTGGTTGAAGCTCATTTTACGGTTAGCGAAAAAGGCTTAAGCGGAGAGGTAAATTTACCCTATTTTTCCGGAAAAGCCCGCCGGGTGGTGATTTTTAATGACGGCTTGATCGAAGAAATCAAAGCCGGCAAGGTAAACTTTGATGTTTTACTCGCCTCCCCCGCCGAGATGGCCAAAATTTTACCCTTAGCCAAAGTTTTGGGACCCAAAGGTTTAATGCCGAACCCTAAAAACGGTACTTTGGTAGCCGAACCGGAAAAAGCTTTAAAAAATTTTTCTGCCAGCGCCTTACACTTTCAAACGGAAAAGGACTTTCCTTTAATTCACACGGTTATCGGCAAAGTCAATCAACCGACGGAAGAATTACAGGCCAATTTCGAAGCTTTAATTAAGGCAGTTAATCCTAAAAATATTAAAAAGGTAGTGCTCAAGTCCTCAATGAGTCCCAGTATTAAGGTTAATCTGGAATAAAATCAATTTTCCCCTTGCTTTTCTTTTTATCTTTTTATATAATTGCCTAAGTTTCCTAAAGACAGCAAGTTCCGTTAAAGTCGGATTAATATCTTGCCGAGGGTACAATTGTTTAACCCGCTTTAGGCGGGATTTTTGTTATTATCAGTGTAAATCTGAATATCAAAATGAAAAAACAGGATAAAATTTTTGAAGTTGAAAACTTAAACGCCAAAATTAAAGCCGCTAAGACCGTGGCGCTGATTGATTACCGCGGCATTAAAGTCAATCAAATCAATCAGTTACGGGAGAAAGTCCGTCAGGCTGGCGGAGAACTGCAGGTAACCAAGAATAACCTGCTTTACCGGGCTTTAAAGGAAAATTCATACCCGGTTAAAAAAGGTGAATATACCACCGGCCCAACTCTGGCTTTATTTTCCAACGCTGACGAAATTACTCCTTTAAAGGCTTTAGTGGAATTTGGTAAGGGCCTTTCTTTACTGCCTTTAAAAATTGGTTTTATGGCCGGAAAAATTCTCTCCGGCGAAGAATTGACCCGTTTTGCCGCCTTACCGGGAAAGAAAGAATTACAAGCCAAATTAGTCGGGATATTAATCGGTCAACCGCAAAAATTGGTTTACGCTTTAAACTGGAATATCCAAAAGTTAGTTTTAGTATTGAACGCTGTCAAGACCCAGAAGTAGAATTAATTTTAAATTTACAATTTTAAATTTTAAATCAATTTTCAATTCTAAAATTTTCAATTTTTAAAGAATTTAATAATTTGATCTTGATTTATAATTTATAATTTGTAATTGATAATTCTCAAAAGGAGGTGAACATTTATGGCAAAAGTTGAAAATTTGATTTCCGAAATTGAAAAACTTTCTGTTTTGGAATTAGCTGATTTAGTCAAAGCATTAGAAGAAAAATTCGGCGTCAGTGCTGCTCCAGTAGCGGTTGCTGCCTCAGGTGCGGATAGCGCTGCTCCAGTTGCTCCTGCAGAAGAGCAAACCACTTTTAATGTTGTTTTAACCAGCGCCGGCGCTAACAAAATTTCGGTCATTAAGGCTGTCAGAGAGATAAACCAAACTTTGGGCTTAAAAGAAGCCAAAGATTTGGTTGAAGCCGCTCCCAAGGAAGTCTTAAATGCGGTTAACAAGAGCACCGCTGAAGAAGCGAAGAAAAAATTGGAAGCCGCTGGGGCCGCTGTTGAATTAAAGTAGACCAAAGATTTTAATTGACCAAAAAATCCCGCCCAACGCGGGATTTTTGTTTGACAACATCAAAGTATATAAATAAGTAAATTAGTATTACTAACACTTTATATACCTTTAATACCCATTGACAAGATTTAAATTATTGTGATACTCTTTGATTAATTAATATTTTTTGACAGTAGAGAAAAGAAAGTAGAAATTAGAACTTGAAGTTAGAAAATTGAAAATAGAAATCTATCTTCTAACTTCTATCTTCTAAATCTATCTTCTACTATCAACCATCTACCGTCTAGAAAGGAAATATGTCTGAGAAAAAACTCAACCTTGATTCCCTTCCGGATCTTTTAACTGTTCGTGAAGTCGCAGAAATTCTGCGTGTCTCTCCTTTAACCATCAAACGCTGGGGCAAACGCGGTAAATTACCGGCCATTAGAATTAATTCCCGCGGCGATAGAAGATATAAAAAAGAAGCGGTCTTCTGGCTCTTAGGAATTCAACCCAAAGAAAACCCTTAAGAGAACTTTTCTTTTAAAACCAGGAGGCCGAATTCAAACACTGCCTTCCAAATTCTTTTAAAATGCCTGGGGTGCTGTAATCCCCGCCAGAGCCATTCAAGCCCTATGACCCTCATTATCCCTGGCGCACGCCTGGTAAAACCGGTGATAAAGTCTAAAGAACCACCGACACCGATAAAAACCCTGGCTTTTATTCTGTCTTTATTGTTCATTATCCAAGTTTCCTGCTTAACCATTCCCTGACAGGCAAAAATTACATTGAATTTTGAATATTGAATATTGAATTTAGAATTTTGGTCATTTGGATTTGTTTTGAAATTAGAAATTAGAAATTGGTAATTGGGATCATCTAAGTTAACAAAGGTAGTGTTTGGATATTTTATCTGCAATCTTTTAATCAGCTCACTAGCTTCACTCCGAACTCCTCTTCTTGCCGCCACTATCCCGATAGTCCATTTTTTTTCGTTAGCAACAGTTAAAAGTTCTTCGGTCAAATCCGCGCCAGAAAACCGAGAACCAATTTGTTTGCCTAAAACTTTAGCCGCCAGTATTAAACCCACTCCGTCGGGAAGATTGATTTCCGACCTTTGTAAAATCTCTTTAAATTCTAAATTTTTTGAGGCTTCAACTAAAAATTCCGGATTAGGCGTAAAAATAATTAAGGGCTTTTTTGGCCACAAATCAGCCTCAAAAGCCAAAATTTTCTCCAGCACTTCCTCCCGGCGACTGCCAGAAAAGGGTATCTTTAAAATTGTGGCGCTGTTTAGAGGCATTTTAATTACTAGTTACACTACATATAGGACATTTCCCCTAAAAAAATCACTTAGCGAAAAGTCCAAATACAAATTTTTTATTACTTTTTATTTTTTTGATCATTTTTTGGGGTTTTTTTGATTAAATAATTGTAAAAAATTAATCAAAAATCGCCGTCTCCCCCAGCTCTTTATTATAAGCTAATATGACCATTAACATAAACTTGGCAAAATATTTTTTCTGAAAAGTTTTTTTACTCTGGCATTTTCTGTTCAATTTTTACAATTTTCCTTAAAATTCTTTAATTTTTTAATGTTCGTTCTATAAGTCTTCTTACTTCTGTTTTATAGGTTTTATTTCCGGTCAAATTTATTACACAATAGTATATTTATTTTGTGAAAAATTACTTACGGATTATTGACCGCTTGTACAGGTCGATATTTTCTAAAGCAATCCCTGTTCCTTTAACGACACAGAAAAGCGGGTCTTCGGCCACATGACAGGAAACCCCCAATTCTTGGGTCAAGAGTTGATCGTAGTTCTTGAGTAAACTGGTACCGCCGGTCATCACGATGCCCTTGTCAATAATGTCCGAGGCCAATTCCGGCGCTGTTTCTTCCAAAACCTCTTTCACCATAGTAATAATCATATTTAAGGTAGGTCTGATTGCCTCCGTGACTTCGGTCGAGGAAACCGCAATGATTTTCGGCAAACCCAAAAGCGAGTCACGGCCTTTAATTTCCAAAACTTCTTCTTTGGCAAGTGGAGTGGCCGAACCGATTTTGATCTTGGTTTCTTCAGCTGTCTGCTCACCGATAATGATATTGTGTTTGCGCCGCAGATAAGAAATAATTGACTCATCGATTTTATTGCCGGCCACCCGCACACTTTTATGAACGACGACGCCGCCTAGGGAAATCACCGCCGACTCCGAAGCGCCTCCGCCCATGTCCAAGACCATACTACCGGAAGGATTGGCAATGGGAATATTGGCGCCAATAGCCGCCGCCAAGGGTTCATCAATTAAATAAGCCACCCGGGCGCCGGCAGAAAGCGTCGCGTCTAAAACCGCTCGTCTTTCTACTTGGGTCACACCGGCCGGAGTACAAATCATTACTTCCGGTTTAAAAATCCATATCCGGCCGCAAACTTTTTGAACAAAGTAGCGCAACATTGCTTCCGTCACCTCATAGTCGGCAATCACCCCGTCACGCAGAGGCTTAAGAGCGGCAATATTGCCTGGTGTCCGGCCCAACATCTGTTTGGCTTTGTTGCCGATCGCCAAAACCCGGTTATCATCAACAGAAATCGCCACCACCGTCGGCTCATTTAAGACAATGCCTTTACCCACCAGCCAAACCACGGTATTGGCCGTTCCCAGGTCAATGGCAATCTGTTTAGTCATCATGAATATTTTTGAGTGGCAAGAGAGATATTATGATAGAGTTAAAAAATAAACTCTTAACTTAATTATACAAACATGCAGACTCTTGACAATGACCATTTAGTTGTCTTTTCCTTTTTTGTTGCCTCAAGCCTTTAAAAAAGATATAATCTACCCATGAATCCTGCAAAATACCGATTGCTTTTCTTTTTTGCTATTATTGTTTTTGTTTTATCGGCCACTTTTTTGGCGATTAAATTCACTCAGGGCTATCGGATCGATCTGGTCAATAAGACCCTGCGGCCAACCGGTCTTTTGGTAGCAATTTCCAATCCGGTCGGGGCAGAAGTTTATGTTAACGGCAAACTCAAAGAAGCCACCAACAGTAATTTGGCTCTCCCTCCGAACGAATACCAAATAGAAATCAAAAAGGCCGGATTCCTGCCTTGGCAAAAGAAGTTATCATTGAAAAAAGAATTAATTACCGAAACCAACGCTTTTTTATTCCCGGAAGTACCCGATCTTAAGCCGCTGACTTTCAACGGTGCCTTACAGCCGAAAATTTCCCCAGACAGCAGCCGAATTGTTTATATTGTTCCTATTCCAGAAACTAAAACCAGTACTGCTTCGGCAACCTTGGCAAATCTCCCCGGAGTCTGGATGATGGATTTAACCGATTCTTTTTTTCCTTTAAATAAAGAGCCGCGGCAAATTGCCAAAAGTATTGCCAAAGTGCATGATTTTGGCAACGCAGAACTTTTTTGGTCGCCAGATTCCCGACAGGTTTTAGCTATCTTTAACAGTGGAGAAAAAGTTCTTCTGGACGCTGGACAATTTAACTTAGAATCAAGTTCAGTAAACATTGCCTTTACTTTACCGAATCTTATTTCCGGCTGGCAAGAAGAGGACAAAACCAGAGAACAGATAAAATTACGCCGTCTGCCCACTCCCTTTCAGAAAATTCTTAGCCAAAATGCCAAAGACATTGAATTTAGTCCTGATAGTACTAAAATCGCCTATATTGCCACTGCTTCCGCTGAAATACCGGAAAATTTACTTTCTCCTGTTTTAGGCGCTTCTACCCAAAAACAAAGCCGTAAAATTGAACCGGGAAATTTTTATGTTTATGACACTAAAGAGGACCGAAATTTTCTTATTCCATTTAAAATATCTTCGCCCACTCCTTCACCCGTTAAAAAAGTAAAATCGCCTACCCCTACCCCGATTTATCAAGCACTATTAAATTCAAAAACAACGGCACCTATCTGGTTTTCCACCTCCAGGCATCTTTTTTGGACCGAAGACGATAAAGTAATTGTTTGTGAATATGATGGGACTAATGTTACCACTATTTATTCCGGACCTTTTGAAAAATCCTTTGTGGTCGCTTCTTCGGGTGGAAATAGACTGATTATTTTAGCTAAACTTAATCCCGGTGAAGAAAAAGTTCCCAATCTTTTTTCGGTTTCTTTAAGATAATGTGCCTCCAGCAGGAATTGAACCTGCATCTGCCACTTAGGAGGCAGCTGCTCTATCCGTTGAGCTATGGAGGCTAAATTTTAAAATAGCTTTGTTACTTGCTTCCTCAAGGCTGTCAGATATTTTAACATATTTCCACCTCTCCTGATCCTCAACCGACACATTCCATAAGGCAATTTTCCTTCCTTTTTACCTTTTAAAACATCAACATTGACAAATTTTTCTTTGGGCACGCCTGTAATTTTTGACCAAAAAATTAAGCATTTATCTTTATCTAAATCTTCATAGGTTCGAATACTTACTCTAAAATCGTCTGTTTTTAATCCGAATATTTCTTTAAGACCTTTAACAAATACTTTCATCAATTCAGAATCTGTATTTGTCAAATTAAAGTCCCCCTTCCCTCCTTCTCCCCAATAAAGAGCAGATAAAAATATCAGTCTTTCCTTATCAGAAAGAGTGTTTATTGCCACGCTGGCTTTATTGTTTGCATCTTCCTCTGCTTTTCTCTTTCTTAAAATACTTCCACCCTGTTTGCTTTTCCAAATTTGTTGGTATTCTTGTAATATTTCAGTTTGTGAGGCGTAACGATAAACCGAGCCGGAGCAAAGGCGGGTTTCTTTTTTAATTTCATTAAAACTCCAACCTTTTTCTCTTAAAGATTGAACTTTTCTTATTACTTCCAAGGGGATTCTTTTAGACATCAATCAATGGTCACACAATGAAGGGTAAATGTCAACTAGGACGGGTCTGCTCTATCCGTTGAGCTACACCGGCAAGGCAGGCGGGTATCCGTTGAGCTATGGAGGCAATAAAACTTAATACTTAAAACAAAAGACTTAATATGTTTTCAGTTTTCAGTTTTCAGTATTCAGTCTTAAGTTATTATCTATTCTACCTCAAGCCACCCCAAGTTTCACCTAAAAAGTTGACAAATTATATTTTAATTCTGGCTTATAATCCCGGATAATGGCAAAAACTGATCTAGGTTCACACCCTTAGGGCGTAACAGCTTCACACCTCCAACTATTCCCTCTTGTAAATTTCAAAAGAATTGTCAATTTGTTTGTCATCGCGAGCGAATGAAATGAGCGTGGCGATCTCGAGATTGCTTCACTTCGCCGAGCTGAGCTTGGCTTCGTTTGCAATGACAATTACAATTTGTAATTTTGACAGGGTTCAACTCCTGTCAAGGAAATAACCCGATCAAGAAGTTATTTGAAAACAATCGTTTCTCCCACTTTTATGCCATTTTTCTCTACCCAACCCGCGTTTACTTCCAAAACCTTATCCGCCGGGACTTTGTTTTGATAAATGGTTCTTGGGGATTCAAATTCGTCTACTTCCGGCTTTTTGGCATCATAAGTAATGTCTACTACCCTATCCTTGTTTATCCACAAGATATCAATATCAAAATACATCTTTCTCATCCAAAATGAATAAAAACCCTCCTGATTGTAAACAAACAAAAGACCGCAGTTTGAACACAAATTTTTGCGGTCGGAAAGGCCCTTTGTTTTTTCCTCTTCGGTTTGCATTAATTCTACCTGCAGTTTTTTACCATTAATCAAAATATCCGTGTTTTTTTGCTGAGGCTTTTTGGTCAGAAGAAAAAATGCTGCGAAAATTACTATAACAATGGTAAAAATGAAAAGATATTTTTTGTTCACTTTTTAATTTTATACTTATTTTAAAGAACTAATTATTCCACACGGAAAATGATTTTTTTAATCGGTCCGGTTACTTTTTTAAAGGCGACCAAGATCTCCTCGTTCTTCTCTCGGCGGGAAATCATTGCCACGACTTCCCCTCCCGAAAAAATCAGAGTTGTCTTGCCAAGTTTATCGGCGGTCAAGTGAAGTAAGTTATACCACTTTTCGACCAGTTCTTTGTCTTCCAGAATTGCCGTCAAACCGGAAACGAAATCCTCTTTGATTTCTTCGGCCGTTTTCTCCAGGATAACCGGCTTCCCGTTAGCTAATCTTTCTACCATTCCCAGAAATATACACCTCTCGGCCTTTTTTCTCAACCCCTAATTTGGTAAAATGAGACGTGCGGAGTGTAGTTCATCGGTAGAACCTGCCTGCCGGCAGGCAGGCGCTTGGTTCGGTACGTCTTGTTTTGACTTTCGGGGCATGGCGCAGGGGTAGCGCGCGCGGTTCGGGACCGCGAGGCCGCTGGTTCAAATCCAGCTGCCCCGAC
>CAYVNK010000024.1:0-10522 GCA_964452885.1 uncultured Gammaproteobacteria bacterium | reverse complement strand
CCGAAAAAAGAGGAAAAAGTCGAAGAAGGAGAGGTTGTTAGTTAAAATTTCTAATGACTAATTTCTAATTTCTAAATAAATCCTAATTTTTAAATGTCAAGATAATTTGGGAATTGAACATTAATTAGGTTAATTAGGACTTAGATTAATTAGTCATTTTTTGTAATTATGACCAGCAAAAGAGATTATTACGAAATTTTAGGGGTTGCCAAAAATGCTACGGAGGCGGAATTGAAATCCGCTTACCGCAAACAGGCTTTAGCCTGGCATCCGGACTGCAATAAAGCCAAAGAAGCGGAGGGCCGTTTTAAAGAGATTAATGAAGCTTACGAAATTTTATCCAATAAAGATAAAAGAGCGGCTTATGATCAATTTGGTCATGCGGCGTTTGAACCGGGCGGTGGTTTTGGCGGAGCTCAAGGTCCTTTTTCCGGTCGGCAGCAAAATTATCAAGAGGGACCTTTCCAATATACTTACACCACTTATGGCGGCGAAGAAGGTCCGGATTTGGGTTTTGACTTCGGCGGCTTTTCCGACCCTTTTGAGATTTTTTCCCAGTTTTTTGGCGGTGCTTCCCCTTTTGGAGGAGGTAGTCGAACCAGGAGAAAACCGCGTTATGGAATTTCTTTAGAATTTATGGAGGCGGCCAAGGGAGTCGAAAAAGAGGTTTCTCTGGAGGGAAAAAGAAGGAAAATTAAAATTCCGGCTGGGGTTGATGACGGTACGGTGGTCAATTTCGGCGATTTTTATGTGACGGTTGATGTTTTGCCGGATAAAACTTTCCGTCGGGAAGGCTTAGATGTTTATGCGGAAAAGGAAATCAGTTTCCGGCAAGCGGCTTTGGGAGCAATTGTAGATATACCGACTATTGACGGAAATTTAGGTTTAAGAATCCGGCCGGGAACTCAGCCGGGAACCATGGTCCGCCTGCGCGGTAAGGGAATAAAAAATCCCCGTGGCAATGGAGTTGGTGATGAATATGTCCGTCTACAAGTTGCTGTTCCGGAAAAGCTCTCCCGCCGGCAAAAAGAAATTCTGGAAGAATTGGAAGAAAACTAAGGAAGATAATTATTGAACTTCGCAAAGGTGTATAATCCTCTTAAAATTTAGGCAAACAAATGGCTCAACCGGAAGGAGAAAATAAAGAATTCTTGAAACTCTTCGGAGAGAAATTGGCAATTTTAGATGCTGGAGCCCAATATGGTAAGGTAATTGATCGTCGAGTAAGAGGGCTTCGTGTTGAATCAGAAATTTTGCCCATGAACACGCCGGCAAAAGACTTGAGAAAATATAAAGCAATTATTATTTCTGGAGGCCCACAGAGTGTTTATTCCGAAACTGCTCCCAAATTCGATCCGGAAATATTTTTCTTAGGAAAACCAATACTTGGAATATGTTACGGGATGCAACTCATTAATCAACAAATGGGAGGAATAGTTGAAAGAAAAAAGCGAAGAGAAGATGGTCCTTGCGATGTTGTTGTTGACTCCAATTCAGTATTGTTTAAAGGATTAGAAGCGAGCCAGGAAGTATTGATGAGTCATGGAGACAGTATTGGTCAACTTGCCCCTGGTTTTAGGGCAATTGCCGATTCAAACGGAATCACTGCAGCCATAGAAAATCCCGAAAGAAATCTATTTGGTGTTCAATTTCATCCGGAAGTAGATTTAACAAAACACGGCAGGGATATTTTAAGTAGTTTTTTATTTGAAATCGCTGGATTTTTGGGTGACTTTACAATGGAAAGTCGTCAAACCAAAGCGATTTCTTACATTAGAGAAATCGCGGGTGATAAAAAAGTCTTAACCTTAGTTTCTGGTGGGGTCGATTCGACTGTTTGTGCAACATTGTTAAACGAAGCTTTGGGCCCAGAAAGAGTTCTCGCTGTTCATGTCGATAATGGTTTTATGAGGTTAAACGAAAGTTTAGAGGTACAAGCCGCCTTGGAAGCACTTGGTTTAAAACTAACCGTCGTCGATGCCTCTGCTGATTTTTATAATGCAGTTACGGTTGTTGACGGAAGGACTACTCCAAAACTTAGTGAAATTACTGATCCGGAATTAAAAAGGAAAATAATTGGCGACACTTTTATGAAGGTTGCAGAAGGGGTTATGTTAAAATTTGGACTTGACTCTAAGGATGTTTTGCTTGCTCAAGGAACACTAAGGCCTGATTTGATTGAAAGTGCCTCCAGGATTGCTAGTAGCAATGCAGATGTAATTAAAACTCACCACAACGATACTGCTTTGGTTAGGGCTCTGCGGACACAAGGAAGAATAATAGAACCCTTAAGAGATTATCACAAAGACGAAGTAAGAGAGTTGGGGAAGTCTTTGGGTTTGCCGGATAGTATCGTTTGGAGACAACCGTTTCCCGGTCCGGGTTTGGCAATAAGAGTTATTTGTGCTGACAGACCATTTATCGATAAGGATTTTGAAGAAACAGAAAGAAAATTATCGGCTTTCGCCTCTTCGGAGATTGTGCCTTACTTACTTCCTATTCGAACAGTTGGAGTTCAAGGCGACGAAAGAAGTTATAGTTATTTAGTTGGATTAACCGGAAAGAAAGACTGGGGGAAACTTTTTCGGTTGGCAAGAGAAATTCCCAAAGGGATTCATCGGGTAAACAGAATAGTGTATTTATTTGGTGAAAGGACTGTTGGTTCGTTTAACGAAATAACTCCGACACATTTAACTAAAGACGTGATTGAGCAGTTGAGAAAGGCTGACACAATAGTAAATCAAATTTTACAGAGTAGTGGTTTAATTGAGAGGTTAAGTCAAGTTCCGGTAATTTCTTTTCCAATGGGTTTCGGTAAACACGGACAGAGATCCATCGGTATTCGAACCTTCATTACCAATGATTTTATGACTGGGGTTCCGGCAATCCCCGGGAAAGACATTTCCGAAGAAGTTTTAATGAGAATGGTTTCCCGGATTCTTTCTGAAGTTTCGGGTATATCCAGGGTGGCATATGATTTAACTTCAAAACCACCAGGGACAACAGAGTGGGAATAATTAACAGAAATTTTGGAAGAATTTGAAGAGAATTAAATAATCCTTGTTGACAAGCCCTTGCCTTTTCAATTATGCTTTTCCAAGCAATGAAAAATTCCTGGCTTTGTCGCTCTGGCAACTCCCCCCAATAGGGGGATTTTTTTGTTTTTATGGAAGCAAAACTTATACTAGAGGAGGGAACGGTTTTAAAAGGAAATTCCTTTGGTGCGGAAGTTTCTGCGGCCGGTGAAGTGGTTTTTTCAACCGCTATGACCGGGTATCCCGAAGCATTTACTGACCCCTCTTATTTTGGCCAAATTTTAGTAATGACTTATCCTTTAATTGGTAATTACGGAATTTCAAAGGCAATTAATTTTCAGTCAAATAAACTTCAATTAACCGGTTTGGTAGTGGCGGTCAATTGCGATAACCCCAGTCATTTCCAATGTACTAAAACTTTAAGCCAGTGGTTGAAAGAAAGCAATGTCCCTGCGATTGAAGGGATTGACACGCGCGTTTTAACCCAGCATTTAAGGCTCAAAGGAACAATGCTGGGAAAAATTGTAATTGGAGAAGATCAAATTAATTTTTATGATCCGAATTCTGAAAATATTGTTGCCAGGGTAAGCGTTAATGAACCAAAAACTTTCTTCAAAAAAAATAGAAAAACTGTTTGTCTTTTGGATTGCGGTTACAAAGACGCGATTTTGAAAAATTTACTTAAGAGAAATTTAAATGTAAATATTATTCCCTGGAATTTTGATCCGTTTAACGATAAGCCTTTTGCTGGGCTGGTTATTTCTAATGGTCCTGGCGATCCAAAGGTGGTTAAAGAGACAATTTTAACTGCGAAAAAAGCAATTCAAAAACACCTTCCTGTTTTAGGAATTTGTTTTGGTAATCAAATTTTATCTTTGGGGGCTGGCGCCGATACTTACAAGTTAAAATTTGGCCACCGGTCTTTAAATCAGCCGGTAAGGGATTTAAAAACCGGAAAATGTTTTATTACTTCACAAAATCACGGGTTTGCGGTCAATCCCAAAACTCTTCCTTTGGGATTTAAGGAGTGGTTTTTAAATTTGAATGATGAAACCTGTGAGGGAGTGATTTCAGACGATGGTTTAACGATGGGTGTTCAATTTCATCCGGAAGGAAATCCCGGACCAACAGATACGGAATGGATTTTTGATGAATTTGTTAAAAAATTATGAAAGACTTTCCAAAAAAAGTTTTGATCTTAGGCTCCGGTGCTTTAAAAATCGGCCAGGCGGGAGAATTTGATTATTCCGGTTCTCAAGCGATCAAAGCTTTAAAAGAAGAAGGCATAAAAACTGTTTTAGTCAATCCCAATATTGCCACGATCCAAACTTCAAAAGGGTTTGCCGATAGAATTTATTTTCTTCCGGTGACTCTGTTTTTTGTCGAGAAAGTAATCGCTAAAGAAAAACCTGATGGAATTTTACTTGGTTTTGGCGGACAAACGGCTTTGAATTGCGGTCTTTCTTTGGCGGCAGAAAAAATTTTTGACAAATATGGGATTAAAGTTTTAGGGACCCCAGTTTCGGCAATAGAAAAGACTGAAAGCCGGGCGCTTTTCGCTCAGAATTTAAGAGATTTAAATTTAAATATTCCCAAAAGTGAATCTGCGGGCAATTTGGAAGAGGCTCTATTGGCGGGTAAAGAAATTGGCTTTCCGGTTATTTGCCGAGCGGGCTTTTCTTTGGGCGGCCAGGGATCGAATATCGCCCAAAACCCATTCCAGCTTAAAGAAATTGCGAAAAGAGCGCTGGCTCTGTCCTCGGAAGTATTAATTGAGGAATGCCTATATGGATGGAAAGAAATTGAATATGAAGTCGTTCGCGATTGTGCCGATAACTGCGTTACGATTTGTAATATGGAAAATCTCGATCCCATGGGCATTCACACCGGTGAAAGCATTGTCGTTGCTCCTTCGCAGACTTTATCTAACGAAGAATATTTTCGCCTGCGCGAACTGGCGATAAAAACCATCAGACATTTTGGCATAATAGGAGAATGTAATATCCAATACGCATTAAATCCTAGAAATGGAGACTATCGGATTATTGAGGTTAATGCCAGATTATCACGTTCTTCCGCCTTGGCTTCAAAGGTAACTGGTTATCCTTTGGCTTTTATTGCCGCCAAATTATCTTTGGGTTATAACCTTGATCAGCTCAAAAATTCTATCACCAAAAAAACTTCCGCTTTTTTTGAACCGGCGCTTGATTATCTGGCGATTAAAATTCCTAGATGGGATTTTGAAAAATTCGGACTCCCCTTTCAAACTATTGGCACAGAAATGCAAAGTGTTGGTGAAGTCATGGCGATCGGCAGAAATTTTGCTGAGACTTTGCAAAAAGCGATTCGGATGTTAAATCAGGGAGCGGAAGGATTAATAAGAAATACCTCTTTGAGTCAGAGGAAGTTAGAGAAATTAATGGTTAAACCTAACTCGAAAAGAATTTTTCAAATAGGTGAGGCCTTACTGAAAGGGATAAGTCCGAAGAAAATTTCCAATTTAACCAAAATCGATCCCTGGTTTATTTTTGAAATGACCAAAATTTCTTCTTTTTATAAAGAAATCAGTAATAAAAAATTAACTGCGGAAAATTTGAAAAAAGGGAAAATTTTAGGTTTTTCCGACCAGGACCTTTCGAAAATTTCCAAAAGTTCCAGAAATTCAATTTTAAAATTACGAAAAATAGAGAAAATTGCTCCGGTGGTTAAACAGATTGATACTTTAGCCGCAGAATATCCAGCGGAAACAAACTATTTATACACTACTTATCAAGGGGACAAAGACGATTTATCTTTCGGCAACAAAAAACCGATTATGGTTTTGGCTTCCGGTCCTTATTGTATCGGCTCATCGGTGGAATTTGACTGGTGTGCGGTAAACACAGTGAATACGCTTAGGAAGGCAGGCAAGCAAACAATTTTAATTAATTGCAATCCAGAAACCGTTTCTACCGATTATGATATTACTGATAAATTATATTTTGAAGAGTTAAGCCAGGAGAGAATACTCGACATTTATCAAAAAGAAAAGCCGTTTGGGGTGATAGTTTCCGTTGGCGGACAAATTCCCAATAATTTAGCCCTTAGTTTAGCTAAAGAAAAAGTAAAAATCTTAGGAACAAAGTCGAAAAATATTGACATCGCTGAAGACAGGAAAAAATTTTCGAATTTACTTTCAAATTTGAAAATCGATCAACCCTTTTGGCAAAAACTTTCCGAGGCTAAAAGCGCTTTGGCTTTTGCCAAAGAAATAGGATTTCCGGTTATTGCCAGACCTTCCTATGTTCTTTCGGGAAAATCAATGATTGTCGCTTACAATGAAAATGAACTTTCTTCTTATCTTGGAAATCTTGACGTTACGTGTTCAAAGATAGTCATTAGCAAATTTATTCAAAACGCTAAGGAAATTGAGGCGGATTTAGTGGCTAAAAACGGTAAAATTCTGCTTTGCGCGATTTCAGAACATGTGGAAAATGCCGGGGTGCATTCAGGGGATGCCGGCATCGTTTTTCCGCCGCAAAAACTTTATATTGAAACGATTAGAAGAATCAAAAACGCCTGCAGAGAAATTGCCAAGGCATTAAAAATAACCGGACCGGCCAATATTCAATTTTTAGCGAAAGACAATCAAATTAAAGTTATTGAGTGCAACTTAAGAGCTTCAAGGACTTTTCCTTTTATTTCCAAGATGTGTGATGTCAATTTTATCGAATATGCAACGTTGGCAATTTTGGGTAAAAAAGTAAAACCCAAAAATCAAATTTTAGACTTGCCATATGTTGGCGTAAAAGTTCCCCAATTTTCTTTTTCAAGACTTCGGGGAATAGATCCGGTTTTAAGAGTAGAAATGGCTTCTACCGGAGAGGTTGCTTGCTTAGGCACTGATATTGAAGAAGCATATTTAAAATCGATTTTGGCAACAGGCGTTATCTTGCCGGAAAGAAATGTTTTGGTCAGTCTTGGAGGTGAAGAAAATAAAATTCATTTCTTGGAAGAAGTGAGGATCCTTTTTAATTTGGGGTTAAAAATATATGCTACCCATAAGACTGGAGAATTTTTAGGCCAGAACCAGATCCCCTCGGAAAGACTTTACAAAGTTCATGAAAAAACAGAACCGAATATTGCTACCTTTTTGGCAAAAAGAAAAATTGACTTAGTGATCAACATTACCGATCCCGATTATGTTTCTGAGAAATTAATCAATGACGATTTTCAAATCAGGAGAAGCACCGTTGATTTCGGAATTCCGCTTTTTACCAATTTACAGGCGGCCAAGCTTTTTGTCCGCGCTCTCTTTTTAAAAAATAAAGATGATTTGTTAATATCTTCGTATGAAGATTACTTGCAGAAGGTTTAACCCTTTCTCGAAGGGTGGGGACCAGTATTGACCGGGAGCAGTTTTAATGCTAAAATAACTTTTGGTGATTGGCAGTTAACACATTTTTATTTTTTTGAAAAATAGCGGGGGGCGAGGGAACTCGCCTTTTTTAATACTTTATGGCTAATATAAATATACCCAGGACCGAATTTGCCGCCGCTTTGGCCCAAGTGGCCTCCGAGCGGGGAATTGATCCTTCACAAGTTTTGGAGTCAATTAAGCTGGCGATTATTACCGCCTATAAAAAGGATTACGGTGAAAAAGAAGGCTATGATTTTGAAGTGGAAATTGACCCAAGTTCAGGCGAATCACGGGTTTTTGCGACTAAAATTGACGAAGAAGGCAATAAAGTCGGGGAAAGAGAAGAAATTACTCCGGCGGGTTTTGGCAGAATTGCCGCGCAGCAAGCCAGAAACATTATTGTCCAAAAAATCAGAGAAGCGGAAAAAAACTCCATCTTGGAAGAATACGAAAAGAAAATCGGCTCTTTGGTTGGGGGAATGATTTTGCGTTTTGAAGGCGACAATATTTTGGTGGATTTGGGTAAAGGTGAGGCAGTGATGCCGCCGACCGAACAAAATCACTCCGAGAGTTACCGCTTAAATCTGCGAATGACTTTTTATTTGGAAGGGATCCGGGAAACCATGAAAGGTAAACAAATTATTGCTTCCCGGTCCCACGAAGGCCTAGTGGCCGGACTTTTCAAAAGAGAAGTGCCGGAAGTTGCTTCCAATGCGGTGGAAGTCAGAGCGATTGCCCGCGAAGCCGGTTTCAGAACCAAAATTGCGGTTTTCTCCAAACAGCCTGGAGTCGACCCGGTGGGTTCCTGTGTCGGCCAAAAAGGGGTGCGGGTTCAGGCAGTGATTAACGAACTTAACGGCGAAAAAATCGATATTATCCAGTACAATGATGACCCCAAAAAGTTTATTCTTTCGGCTCTTTCACCCGCAGAAAATTTAGAAGTTGAGCTGGACGAAAAGAAGAAGACGGCGATAGTGACGGCGCCGGAAGACCAGCTTTCTTTAGCCATCGGCAGGGGGGGGCAAAATGTCCGTTTGGCCATTAAGCTCACTGGCTACCACATCGATATTGAAGGGAAAGAAGTTGCCCCTGTCTCGAAGGAAGAAGAAAAAAAGGCCAAAGCAAAAAAAGCAAAAAAGGAGTAAGAAATTATGAGTCTTCAAAAAAAGCCACCAGTCGTGGCTATCATGGGCCATGTCGATCACGGTAAGACCACTTTGCTCGATTTTATCCGGAAAAGTAAGCTGGCGGCCAAGGAAGTGGGGGAAATTACCCAGGCCACCGCCGCTTATCAGATTGAGCACAAGGGTGAAAAAATCACCTTCATTGATACTCCCGGACACGCCGCTTTTTCCCAGATGCGCCGCCGGGGTGCCAAAGTGGCCGATATTGTGGTTTTGGTAGTAGCGGCCAACGACGGGGTAATGCCGCAGACCAAAGAATCCATAAAAATTATTAAAGAAGCGAAGGTTCCTTTTATTGTCGCCATTAACAAAATCGATTTACCGGAAGCGGCGGTCGATAAAGTAAAAACGCAACTGGCGGAAGACGAAGTATTGGTGGAAGGATACGGCGGCAAAGTGGTGGCCGTGCCCCTTTCCGCCAAAACCGGCGAAGGAGTAGATCAACTTTTGGAAATGATTTTACTGACCGCGGAAATGGAAGGCTTAAAAGCCGATCCCGAAGGCGAATTTAAAGCGGAAATTATCGAGTCTAAAGCGGACAAATTTTGCGGGTCAATCGCTAGTTTGATGGTGGAAAACGGCACTTTAAAGAAAGGTATGGAAATTTCTGCTGACGGAGTAACCGCTAAAGTAAGAATGCTTAAAAATGATTTGGGGGAATCAATAGAAAAAGCTTTGCCGGGAGATCCGGCCTTGGTTTTAGGTTTTTGTCATGTTCCCCAGGTAGGTGCTTTAGTAATCACCGGCGGAAGTGATAAAACAGAGGAAGCGGGGGCCGCTTTTGCCGCCTCTTTAGTCAATCCCAAAGAAGAAAGCAAATTAAAAATAATCTTGAAAACCGATGTTGCCGGTTCTTTGGAAGCGATTTTAAGCTGTTTACCTTCTGAAATTGAAGTGGTCAGGCAAGGAATCGGCGAAATAAATGAATCAGATGTTCTTTCGGCCAAAAATCTGAAAGCGGAGATTTATACTTTTAATCTGTCAATCAGCGGTAGTGTGGAGGAATTGGCGGAAACCGAAGGGGTGAAGATTAAAAATTACCGGATTATCTATGACCTTTTAAAAGATCTGGAAGGCAGGGTTTTAAAAATTATTGCCCCGACCATCGACCGGAAAATTTTAGGCAAGGCGGAAATACTCGCGGTTTTTGAAATGAAAGGCGAAAAAATTGCCGGCGCCAAAGTACTAGAAGGAAAAATCAATAAAAAGGAACAGGTAATGTTTAAAAGAGGCGAGGAAGTTGTTGGTGAGGGGAAGATAGTCTCCATGAGAGAGCAAAAACAAGATATTAACGAAGTCTCTGCCGGTATGGAGTTTGGCCTGGTTTTAAAAGAAAAAGTTGATTTTGAAAAGGGTGATGTGATATTATCCTACCGCCTAGAGAAATAATAACTAAAGGCCATAAATGAATAAAAATTATCCGTTTCCCGAGCTAAAGCAAAGAATTGAAACCGCCGGCAAAACTTTAATAATTTTGCCGCCAAAACCCAGTTTTGATCAAGTTGCCGCTTCTTTAGCCTTATCACTTTCCCTATATGGTAGTAATAGAAATGTTTCTGTTGTTTGTTCGTCACCAATGATGGTCGAGTTTAATCACTTAGTCGGGGTTGAAAAAATTTCAGAAAGGATTTACGGAACGGATTTGGTCATTTCTCTTAATTATTCGGCGGACCAAATTGAAAAAGTCAGTTATAATGACGACACCGGCCAGCCGAACGTGGTCATTCAGCCTAAAACGGGCGCTCCGGCTCTGAGTCAGGAGAATGTCAAGTTTTCTTATGCAGGCGCAGGAGCGGATTTGGTGATTACTTTCGGAGTTAAAGATTTGTCACTGCTAAATCTGCCGGGTCTGGATCTTTCCCAAAGCTTTTTGGTTGATATTGATACTGATGCCTTAAATCCGC
>CAYVNK010000023.1:0-11201 GCA_964452885.1 uncultured Gammaproteobacteria bacterium | reverse complement strand
TCCTTTTCCGCATACCATTCGGCCACCCGGCGGCTGCTTTCCAATCCCAACATAGTCCGGCCCTTAAGAAATTCCTTTGATTTGGAGAGTTCTTTTTCAGTAATATCGCCGTTTTTGGTCTTGTAAAATTCATCCAATATAACTTTGACCGCCTCTTCTACTTTCTCCAAATTCAAACCGGCCCTGGCGGCAAAAAGCCCGGTTTCGTGGTAAGTATCGTTGTCCGCCCGGACATAATAAGCCAGTCCCCTACGCTCCCTAACTTGAATAAACAATCTAGAACTCATTCCCCCGCCCAAAATCGCCGAAAGCACTTCTAGGGCGTAGCGATCCGGGTCAAAAAAGGAAAAAGCGGGGAAGCCGAAATAGATATGCGCTTGGTCGGTTTTTTTATAGGCAATTTTTATCTGCGGTTTTGTTTGGTTCTCCTCAAACTTGATGAATTTTTCTTTTTGACCTTTATCAAAGCTGGAAAAATATTCTTCCGCCAGTTTCTCGACTTCTTCAGCATTGACATTGCCGGCGACCGCCAAAACCATATCGCTCCCCTGATAAAAACGCTTGACATAGTTTAAAAAGTCATCTCTTTTAATTGATTTAACCGTCTTTTTCTCACCTGCGGTTGACCAGCCCAAGGGATTACCGTCAAATATAAGTTCGTAAAAGACATCGTCAATTTTGTAAAGCGGATTGTCTTCATACATGTTAATTTCTTCGATAATAGGCCCCTTCTCCCGTTCAATCTCCTCTTCCAAGTAAAGGGAATCTCTCAAAGTATCACTTAAGATATCAAAAGCCAGCGCGAGCCGGTCCTTTTGAATCTTGATGTAAAAGCCGGTTTGGTCCTTACCGGTGAAGGCGTTATTTTCTCCCCCGACCGAATCCACCAAAGAAGAAATGTCAAAAGCGGTCGGTCTTTTTTTGGTCCCCTTGAAAATCATATGCTCGACAAAGTGCGAAAGGCCGGCTTTGTCCGCCTCTTCATAACGGCTACCGGCGCCGATCAAAACCAGGACCGTCGCCGAAGAAAGACCCTCCATGGGAATGGTGAGCACCCTTAAACCATTGGTTAAAACAGTGCGGGAGTAGTTAGAGTTCATAAGCTTCCCCGCCAAAGGCGGGGTTTTTTCCAACAAGCTTTCAACCGCTTTAATATTAACTTCCGGTGAAGCTTGAAACCTTGCTTTGCCTTCATCTCTCGCACTAAAGTGCGGAGTTTGGGCAAAGCGGTTATAAAGGGGATTTTACCACGAAAAAGAGCCAATTGCCATCCCCCGGCTTTTCTAAAAAGCCCGCTTGGAACAAAAGTTTTACCCAGTGAGTTTGGCCGATTTATAAGCAAAATCTGTTGTTTTTTCCGGCAATGGCAATTTTTTGTTTTTTCCCCGGGGAAAAAGTTAGTTCAATTACCGAAGATTTGACTAAAACCGGTTTTTCTGTTAGAAATTGTCAATTATGGGAATCGAAACTTGGCATGAACGGACTGTCCGTAACCCGACCTGGTGGGCGGCGGAACGTTTAAAACACCGTTTATTAAAAGAATTAAACCTTCCGGAAAATACCGTCAAAAAAGGAGAGCTGGCGGATGTTTTTACGAAAACCGCGCTTTTTAGATTCGGTTCCAAAGAAACGGGGTTTTCTTCTTTAACCCCCTGGGAAGAAGCCAATGCCAGTGGCCGGTCCGACGAAATTCTCTCTTCGCCGGTTATCACCGTTACCGATATCGACGAAGTTTTAACCAGAAACTGGGCCACGGCCGTTGATTTGCTTAAACAGATAAAAGCCGGCGGAAAAATATCGCCGGAGAGTTTCCGCCAAACCGTCCGCGACCATACCCCCTGGCGCAATTTGATGGCACTCGACCGCCTTGGCCGGATGGTTAATAACCAGTTGGTGATTACCACTCGCCGTTGTACGGAGGAGAGTTTATTGGGACAAATCTCCAGCCTTTTCAGCCCCCGCATCGAGGGCTTTCTCCCCTGCCCCCCGGTTTTAAGCAAAGAAGGAATCGCCAAAATTGAAAACCGTTACCGGGAAAGCCACGCTTTGGTTTTGGGAAAAGGCAGTTCCCCCCGCTCTGCCGAAGAAACCCTGGTCAGACTGATTGAGTCCAAAAAAGATCCTTATGTGGTGGTAGTCGAAAGCAGTCTATATCCTGGCCTAGAGCACTTTTTCAATTTGCTCAAAAGGCTAAAAGAAGAAGAATATCCTTTTGATAAAATTGTCTGTGTTTATGGGGGACACTTGGTTTTGTAGTGTTTTATTACAGGCGGGGTAAAGCCTCAATTCCCAAAAGGGTAAGGCCGTTTTTCAGCACCTGACCGACTGCCGCCGTCAGTTTTAACCGGAAACTCTCGTTTTCGCTGCCCAAAATCCTTTCTTTGTCATAAAAAAGATTAAACTTCTGCGCCAAATCAAAAAGAAAGTTGCAAATTAAATTAGGAGAGTAAGTTTTCGCCGCTTCCCCCACTACTTCCGGAAACTTATAAAGCGTTCGCAAAAGTAGTTGTTCCTCGGTGCTAAAACTTTTACCATCGACTTCCAGTTTTGATTTTTGACTTTTGATTTTTGACTTTGCCAGGACACTTTGGGTCCTGGCGTAGGTATACTCGAGATACGGCCCCGAATCCCCCTGCAGGGAAACCGATTTTTCCGGATCAAAAACCACATTCTTTTTAGAGTCGACTTTTAAAACTGAATATTTAACCGCGGCGATAGTACCCACTTCGGCAATTTTTTCCATTTCTTCTTTTGACAATCCCTCGGATTGAATCAACGGCCGGAGTAAATTCTTAACTTCTTCCAGCAATTCATCTACCCGCATAATTTCTCCGGTTCGGGAAGACATTTTTTTGCCCACTAAATTAACCATCCCCATGGGTAAATGAAATTCCCGGCCAACAAATTTGGAGTCTAAAGTTTCTAAGGCTTTAATGGCTACCTGGAAATAACCGCTTTGTTCGTTGGCAACTACATGGACATTCAGATCAAAAGGAAACGCTTCTTCTTGAGCGTAAGCCAACCCCATTTCTTTGGCTTCGTAAGTCGGGTTGCCGTCCGAAGTGATGAAAACCCGTTTATGCAGACCGTATTTTTCCCCGTCAAAAATAACCGCTCCTTCGCTCTCTTCGAAAACCTGCCTACCGGCAGGCAGGCCTGCGACATTATCTTCTACCAATTTTTTTCCGGCACTGGCGGTTTCACTTTCAAAGAAAAGGGAATCAAATTTGGTTGAAAATCTGGTATAAAAGCTATCGTAATAGTTCAAACTCCATCGCCTGGTTGTTTCGTAAATTTCTTTTATTGAAGGTTCTTTATCGTAAATTTTTTTATTTAATTCATCAATTTCTTCTTTTGAATTTTCGTATTCTTTTACCCCCAACACATAGCCTTCCCCAAGTAAGTGTGCTTTTTCGGCCAAATTCCATCCCTCTGCCTCACTTATTTTCAATCCCCTGTCTTTCAGCATCTTCAGAGTTCCCCAAATTGATTTGGCGACATGAGGTCCAATATCTCCCTGATAATTAGCCCGGAAGACTTCCGCCCCGGCGGCGGCAAAAATCCTTGATAAAGCCTCTCCGGTTATCAAGGTTCTCATATGACCAATATGCAATTCTTTGTGAGTATTGGGGTGAGCAAACTCCACCATAATCTTTTTCCCCACCATCGACTCCCCTTTTCCATACTCATCTTTCTTGATTAGCACTTTAGAAAGTTCATTGCCAAGAGACTCAAAATTGGCCCATATATTGATGAATCCTGCACCAGCCACTTCAACTTTTTCGACAAAATCCGGTAACCCCATTTCCTGCCAGGTTTTGACAATTTCTTCGGCTAATTGCCGTGGATTTTCCAGATCTTTGATATTTGATCTTTGAGATTTGATTTGAAGCGCCACACTGGTTGAATAATCACCATGAGACAAATCAGTTGGATGTTCTAAGTTAAAATCCTCTGCTTTTAAAGAGATATTGAGCTTACTAAAAACTTTTATTAATTCTTCTTTAATTTCTTGCGAGAACATAAATTAAGTATACTATACTGGAATTAAGAAGAATAATAGGAACAAGAAGAACTAGAGGGATAAGAAAATATGGAAGGTTACAAACAATTATTATCTTACAAACTAACTTTAATTCAATTTTGTCTTACTTGGGAATTTGTGCCTATTTATTACAGTAAAATTGAAGATGGACGACAAAGAGACCAACTTAAACAGGCTTCCCGTTCTAAAAAGCAAAATATTGTCGAAGGATCTGAAGAAAGAAGCATTTCTTCTAAATTAAAACTTTATGATGTTGCTCGTGCTTCTAGCGGAAAATTAGGAGAAGATTTTGAAGATATTTTAAGATTAGAGCATCTTGCTCGTTGGAATAAAAACGATCCCCGGCTCTCCATACTCCGTCAAAAAATTGAAGTTTTTGACCCGTCTGATTCTTCTTATCCTCCTTCTCCTTCTTGTTCTTCGGTTCTAGAAGCACTAGGAGCAAGAAGGACAATAGGAATTAGATGGACCAGGGAAGAAATAGAAACTATCGTAAACTATTTAATCGATCTTAATATCCGTTCTACTTACCTTCTTGATCAGCAAATCCGCGCTGTTGAGGAAAAGCATCAAAAAGAAGGTGGATACAACGAAAATTTACTTAAAAAAAGACTGGAATACCGAAAAAATTCTCAAAAATAGCTTTACTCTACCTCAGTTCCTTCGGGAACCTTGTTTTGTGGTATTAGTAATGTTATTTTCTCTTCTTGTCCTTTTAATCCCTCTTGCCCATCTTGTTCTTTGGCTTCCTCAACTCCCATTAGTATCATCCCTTGGCTTTCTAAGCCCATCATTTTTTTAGATTCTAAATTAGCCAAAATTAAAACTTGGGTACCGACAAGCTTTTCCGGTTCGAAATATTTCTTTATTCCTGAAAGAATAGTTCTTTCTCCAAGTTCAGCGCCTAAATCAACGGTTAAATTTAAAAGTTTCTCACTTTTCTCCACCGCCAAGCATTCCACAATAGTCCCCACTCTTAAATCCAGCTTAGCAAAATCAGAATAAGTAATGGTTGGTTTTTGCATAAAGTAAGTATATCATTTTTTTCTCAAGGCTAAAAATGGTAAAATAACCACGATGGAAATAATTAGACTAACCAACAATAATCGACAAGCAGTTTTAGATCAAACCTTAGAGATTTTAAGGTCCGGTGGTTTAGTGGTCTTCCCTAGCGATACGGTTTACGGTCTACTTGCCGATGCTACTAATCTACTCGCCGTTACTAAACTACTCGCTTTTAAAGACCGGCCAATAGGGAAGGCAATTTCGATTTTTGCGGCCGACAAGGCGATGGTGAACGACTATGTAAGTCTTAATCAAAATGGTGTAAATGTGGTCAATAATTTACTCCCCGGACCTTTTACGGTGGTCGCTAAAAGCAGGCACCAGACAGATTCAAGACTGGAAGCCGAAAACGGCACTTTGGGGATAAGAATTCCCGATTACCCTTTGATTTTGGCGCTGGTCAAAGCCTTTAAAAAGCCCTTAACCGCCACTTCCGCCAACCTTCCCGGAAAAGATCCCGTTCACTCGATTTCCGCGCTCATAAAAACCTTGTCGAAAATTAAAAAAAGTTACTTAAATTTGGTTGTTGATGGAAATATACTACCCAAGAACAAACCCTCTACGGTAATTGATACCACTACTGGACAACTAAAGACCTTACGACTCGGCGACCTTTTACCCAAAACCCCAAACACATTCATTAGTAATTCGGAAAAACAAACAAAAAAATTAGCGCGATTTTTGGCAACAAAATTTATTAAAAAAACTCTTAGCAGACCAATTATGTTTCTGCTGGAAGGAGACCTGGGCGTCGGTAAAACAATTTTTGCTAAAGGGTTAGGCAATGCTCTGGGAATCACCGAAGAAATCACCTCACCCACCTTCAATATCTTAAACGAATACCGGTTAGAAACACCACTTAACGAGAATAACTTTGATATAGAAAGCAATCATCAAAACACTTCAAAGTATAACAAAAGACTCTTTGTTCACGCTGATTTTTACCGGATTGAGGCTAAAGAAGAACTCTTCAAGCTTGACTTCTTTAAGAGCCTAAATCGCGGAAATATCTACGCGATTGAGTGGCCCGAAAGACTGCCTGCGGAAATGATTTCCGCATTGAAAAATACTGCGGAAATTGTTTACGTTAAGCTAAAATATGTGACTAAAAAGAAAAGAATTATTAAATGGGGAAAAGATTAATAGCGAGGAATTAAATGAACATGTGCATGCTCAACATCTGTCCCGATAACTGACATTTCAACAAATTTTGGCTGATATTTTTCCTCTAAAATTTTTACCACTTCCCTAACCTTCTCAAAATATTCGCCAAAAGGTTTAACTTCCCAAACCCACCGGAAATGCTTTTTGGGAATCACCAAAGTATGACCTTTAGATTTTGGATTAATATCCAAGAAGGCTAGAAAGTTTTCGTCCTCCCAAATTTTCTGAGAAGGAATTTCCCCTTTGGCGATTTTGCAAAAAATACAATCTTCCACAATTAGATTCTCCCCCACTTTTCTGTTAAAATCAAGCCTGATGAAAAACTTGATTTTAGCCATTGATACCTCTTGCGACGAAACCTCGGCCGCAGTCACCAGCGGCCGGCGAGTTTTATCCAATGTCATTTCTTCGCAAATTAAGATTCACCAAAAATACGGCGGTGTTTATCCTGCCCTGGCCAAAAGAGCACACCAAGAGAGGATTAATTTTGTGGTTGTGGAGACACTTAAGCGTGCCGGGCGGACAACCGAAGATTTGGCCGCCGTGGCTGTTACTTACGGTCCAGGTTTGGCAATTGCTTTAGAAGTAGGCATAAAAAAAGCAAAAGAACTGTCCGCCAGCTATCATCTTCCGCTTATTGCCGTAAATCACCTGGAGGGACATATTTATTCTTGCCTCGCCCACCCATCCTCCACTAAAGCTACGGAGGATATTAAGGAAATGACCTTTCCGGGGCTCTGTTTGTTGGTCTCCGGCGGTCACACCGAGTTGGTGCTAATGAAAAATCACGGCCAATATGAAGTTTTGGGAGCAACTTTAGACGATGCCTGTGGTGAAGCTTTGGATAAAGCGGCCAAAATTTTAAAATTAGGTTATCCTGGTGGTCCGATAATTGAACGACTTTCGCAAAAAGTCGTTCAAAATTTCAAATTTCAAATTCCTGCCTGCCGGCAGGCAAGGTCAAATTTCAAATTTAGCCCCCCTTTAAAAGAAAAAAATAATTTAAATTTTTCCTATTCCGGTTTGAAAACTCAATTTTTGTATTTGGTTAAAAGCCTAAGCGAGAAAGAATTCGGCCGTAATTTAGCCAACTTAGCTGCCTCTTTTCAGGAAGCGGCCTTCGAACAATTGCTACGAAAGACAAAGAAAGCTATAGAAATATATCAACCAAAGATCTTGCTTTGCGGCGGCGGAGTTATGGCCAATAAGTATTTAAGAACTCTATTACGAGCCTTGGCCAGGAAAAATAATTTACCGGTTTTCTTTCCCCCTAATAAAAACCTAACTACCGATAACGCCGCCATGATCGGGGTGGCTGCTTCTTACAAATTTGAGAGAAAAGAGTTTGTTAAAGACATTGAGGGTTTAGATAGAGAACCGAGACTATCTCTTTAGCTCAAAGTTCAAAGATCAAAAATCAAATCCTATATCAAAATTTAAAGATTTCTTATATATTTTTAAGTTTTTAGTTTGGTTTTAATCTTTGATATTTGATATTTGCGTTAAAATTTATACCTAATATCTCCCTCCAAATCCGTTCTTCTTATTCTGACGTTGTATTTTTTCAATAAATCCAAAGCTTCCGTGGTGGGATGCCCGTAGGAATTTTTGCCGACGGAAATCACTGCTTCTTTCGGTTTTATCTTTGCCAAAAAATCTTCGGTTATCCCCGTCTTAGAACCATGATGAGGAAATTTAAGTATATCCAGAGATATCAGACTACTAGGCAATGTAACATCATTTTCAACCGACGAGTCGGCATCCCCCATCAAAAGAACATTGATCTTTTGGTAATTTAGTAAAAAAACTAAAGAAAATTGATTTAATTTTAAGTTCCCAACTTGCATTCCCAAGACTTGATTGCTAATGAAGGTTAAATTCTTATTTGCAGCGATATTGCTTAATTTTTGTCTTGCCCAATTTTTTTCCGGCCACAAAGTTTCTAAAGAAATATCACCGAGGACTATTTTTTCCCCGGTAAAAAGACTTTTTAGCCTTAAGCCTTCATTTTTCTCTTTAACTTTTAACTTTTCTACCAAAGCAATGGCAATGGCCGAGTTATTGACTTCGGGACCGGAGAAAAAATTATCGACTTTGTATTTGTCCAAGACCGAAAGCAGACCAGTTAAGTGATCCGCTTCCGGATGAGTCAGGGCAACTACTTCAATGGTCCGGTCAAAAAAAGGCATATTTTGCGCCAGACAGGAAAGCACTTTATCATTTGGCCCGCCGTCAATAAGAATCTGATTAAAACCTTTGGTAATTAAAGTGGCATCTCCTTGACCAACATCACAAAAGATCAAATGCAGTTTGTTGTCGGGAAAAGAAAAGACAGTGAGCCAAATCAAAGCACTGAACAAACTTAAAATTAGTAATAGTGGTTTAGCTCTCATTGTTCTAAGGGCATTATACCCAACATACTCCAATTTGCATGTTGATATTCCAAATTATTAATCTGTATAATTCATCTTAATGGCACACCTCTTACAAAGTCTGACTGCTTGGGTTATTTGGATAATTTCTGGACTGAGATATTTTGGTGTCTTCATTTGTATGACCATCGAGGGGGCTTGCATCCCCTTGCCTTCGGAGGTAATTTTGCCTTTTGCCGGTTTTTTAGTCTTCACCGGCCGTTTTAATTTTTTTCTGGCCATTCTTATGGGTGGACTGGGCAACGCTTTTGGTTCCACTATTATGTATTTTTTAGGTTTAAAGGGCGGTTATCCTTTGGTCAAAAAATACGGTAAGTTCCTTTTAATTTCCAATAAAGATTTAAACCGAACAGAAAAATGGTTCTCCCGCTATGGCAATAAAACCGTATTTTTTAGCCAGCTTTTCCCAGTTATCAGAACTTATATCTCACTGCCTTCAGGAATTTTAAAAATTAAATATCTGCCTTTTTTGATTTATACCTTTTTGGGAGCAATTATCTGGTCGCTGCTTTTGGTCTGGCTGGGTATGACTTTTGGACAAAATTGGAAAGTCATTCAAGTTTATTTCAAAAAATTTGATTTGGCAATCTCTATTTTGGTTTTTGCCGGTTTAGCATTTTTCATTTACCACAAAATCAGTAAATTCAATAAACTGGCTAAAGAGAAAAATTAATTCTTTAATCGCTTCAGACTGACTATTCCTAATAAAAAATAATAAAAAACAGCAAACATCCAACTGATTTTAGGCATTAACATTTGAGTAAAATTAATTTTGGCGCTGATATTAATCACTAAATTCAAATAAAAGAGCAAAGGATAAATAAGATAAGCAATTAAACCGCCCAGGTTCTGCCACAACAAGCCCGCGATGCCTACTAAAATCCCTCCCTGCAGAATAAAAGGAATTGTCCAAAGAATTAAAAGATTGATTATTGGCGAGAGTAAATTTAATTGGCCAAAGGCGGTCACTAAGATCGGCAAGGTCGCCAACTGGCTGGCAATGGAAGAAGAAAAACTTTCGAATTTAAAAAGAAAAAATTTTGACTTTGATAATTTTGGCTGTAAATAAACCAACCCCGCAGTCGCCAAAAATGAAAGCTGAAAGCCGATGTCAAAAAGCCAAAGCGGGTTGATTAAAAGCATAAAGCCACCGGTCAGCCAAAGAACCCGACCGGCTTCCGTTTCCCGACCAACCATTTGGGCAAAATAAATTAAACTGGCCATAATTGCCGCCCTAATAATCGGCGGCTGGAGACCCGTCATAAACGCATAAAACCATATCATGATAAATAAAAATAGAATAGCAATTTTCCGCCGGAAGAACAAGCAAAAAAATGAGAGTATCGTTCCGGAAAACATGGCAATATTCATTCCTGAAGCGACCATGATGTGTAAAGTTCCGGTGGCTTTCAGTTTCTGCCAAGTATCAAAAGGAATTAAACTTTTGTCTCCTAAAACAATTCCTGACAGGAGTCCGTCAAAAGGACTGGGAAAAAATTTTTGATAAAGCAGGCGCAAATCGTTTCTGATTCTTAAAACTTGACTGCCTAAACCTGAGCCACCATTTAGAACTTCAATTTTGGGATTAATCAGTAAGTATGTTAATTTTATTCTGCCGGTTATTGCCAACTGGTCACCATAGTGATATTCGGGAAACTTTTCTGTCCAAATTTCAATTTGTCCCAAATTAAAGCTTTGGCGGTTGCCGGAAACCTGCGGTTCATTGGTCAAGACCCCCGTTATCCTGACCTGTTGTCCCTCTTTTATGTTAAGCTTGGGAAGAAATAAGGCCCGTAGTGCTAATAAAACCGTAAAAGCAACAATGACGATTACGCTTTTAAAAATTTTAAAATTGAAAATTGATTTCAAATTGAAAATTAATAAGTTGTCACTTGGTCTTTAATTTTCTCCCAAACATTACTTTTGACAATTTTCTTTTCCAAAAGCTCTTCAATTTTCTGATAAGGACGTCCGGCAATAATATTCTTGGCAGTTGCCGGTCCCACTCCCCAAAGAGTATCCAATTCCGCCTCCGAAGCGCTATTGATATTTATTAAATTGTTAGTTTTGAGATTTGATATTTGGTTTTGATCTTTGATATTTGAAATTTGAGATATCTTTGGAATATAAATCTTCCCTCCATCCGTCAATTTCTGCGCTAAGTTAATATTCTTGGCCACCCAATCCCGATCAGCCTTAGCCGAAAGTCCGCCGGCAATGGTCAGCAACTCGTTAATCCGGCTCCCCTCTTTTAAATCATAAACCCCCGGTTTAATTACCTCTCCGGCAATCTCCGCTTTTATTATTATAGAGGTAGTTTTTTCTGTCGTCTCTCCTAAAATTTCCACCTTTGGCCCGGAAGAAAAATTAAAAATTTTATAACCCAAAACACCTAACCCGACTAAAACCAAACCAAGAAAAAAAATGATGACGGAAAGCCTGTTTTTTTCCATAATTAAAGTTTACAACTTTCATTTTTCTATTATCAATTATTT
>CAYVNK010000022.1:2322-11461 GCA_964452885.1 uncultured Gammaproteobacteria bacterium | reverse complement strand
CCAACATAGCCAGCACCAATAATGGTTAAATTCATAGTAGAACTACTATATCATATCAACACAATGTGTTAAAATTGAAGCTGATGGAAATTGATATTCTGACACTCTTCCCAGCAATGTTTAAGGGTCCATTCGACGAAAGTATCCTCCGGCGAGCTCAAGATAAATCATTGGTACAAATCACTATTTATAATCTGCGCCGGTGGACCGACGACAAAAGAGGCACGGTTGATGACCGGCCTTATGGCGGTGGAGTAGGGATGGTGATGATGGCGGCTCCGATTGTCAAAGCAATAGAAGAAGTTAAAAGGCAAAAGTTAAAAGGTAAAAGTGCAAGTCAAAATTTAAAAGTTATTTTGCTTTCACCTAGAGGAAAAGTGTGGAAACAGGAAATGGCACTGGAATATTCAAAATTTGACCACCTCATACTCATTTGCGGTCACTACGAGGGAGTGGACGAAAGAGTAAGGGAATTTATTGATGAAGAAATTTCCATCGGCGACTATGTTTTAACCGGCGGCGAAATCCCGTCTATGGCAATAGTTGATTCTATTGTCAGATTAATTCCCGGCGTTCTCGAAAAACCCGATGCCACCAATTTTGAATCCTTTTCTAAATCCCTAAATCCCTCTCAATCTAAATCCCTACTCGAATACCCACAATACACCCATCCGGAGGATTTCCGCGGTTTGAAAGTCCCTTCTGTTCTTCTTTCAGGCGATCACGGGGAAATAGAAAAATGGCGGAACGAAAAAGCCCTGGAAATTACCAAAAAAAATAGGCCGGATTTAATTAAAGATTAAGTTGTTTTTTGACCTCGAGAAGCGCTTCATCTATTGTTCTCATTTTTATTCCCAAATTTTCTTCTGCTTTTTTATTAGATAAACTCGCATTTTTTTGGTAAGGACGAACTCCCGGATTATTGGTCATATAATCCACTAAACTTCCCTTTTTCACTAAACTTTTGTCCAGTCCAAAAACTTCGGCGATTTTTTGCGCCAATTCAAAAGGAGAAATACAACTCGAACCGGTTAAATGAAAAATTCCCTCTGCTTTTTTCTCAATGATTTTTCCGATACCAAAAGCAATATCATCAATAAAAGTCGGGGTAATAATTTGGTCGGAGAATTGCGGATATAATGTCTTATTTTTTAAGCCTTCAACAATTTTTCTCACCAGATCGGGTTTGGTTGGAAATTCAGCTCTGAAAGGGAAAGCAATTCTAACAATACAAAATTTATTACCGGAATTTTTAACCTCTCCCTCTGCCAAATATTTTGTTTCTCCATACCATTCAATCGGACTAGGAATATCTTCCTCGGTATAAAAGCCATCTTTTTTTCCGCTAAAAATAAAATCGGTGGAAAAATGAATTAACTGTTTACTATATTTTTGACAAAGATCGGCAATATTTTTTGTTCCCAAAACATTAATTTTATAACAATTCCCATCTTTGTCTCCTTTTTCTTTCCAGGCGGCATTAACATCGGTAAAAGCGGCTAAGTGAATTAAGGTTCCGGCGGAAGAAAAAGCAATTTTTTCCTCGATTGTTTCTCTTTTGGTAATGTCAAATCCTTGATCAAAGGCCAAATCCTCAAAATCAAATTGATTTTCCAGCAACTCAACAATCCTTGACCCCACCAAACCAATAAGTCCAGTTCCAAGAATTTTTTTCTTCATTTAACTAAATCCCAAGAAAAATTACTGTTGTTCAGGCCAGGAACAGGTATTTCCAAAAAAGGAGTTCTCCCTTCATCTTCGGGATTATATTCGTAAGTCGGATGATTGACCAAAATTGCCGGCTTTAAGCCCGGGTTTTTTATCCCGTGATAAACTCCCGGTGGAATGGTAAGTGTATAAGCAGGAATGGTAATTTTTTCTTTGTATTCCCCATTTCCGCCTTCCAATAAAACCACCTCCAATTTATTATAAGTGGGAGAATTTTTCCTCAGATCAAAAAGTAAAACCCACATTTTCCCCAATACTATCGTAAAACGGTCACTTTGTTTTTGGTGATAATGGAATTTATCCATATCTTTGGCACAACCCGGCTGAACCAAAGAAGAATACGCATAGACACTCGGCTCCGATTCTTTTGAATTGGCAAAAGTTTCTATCAGAAAGCCTCTGTTGTCGGCAAAAATATTTCTCTTTAAAACTCCAACCCCTTTGATGGAAATTTCTTCAGGGGTGATTGAATTAATTTTTTTTACCATACTGTTTCTTAAAGTATTTTTGCTGTTTATCTTTAAGAGGTTTCCACCAATTGGTGTTCTTTTTGTACCAAGAAATTGTTTTTTCCAGCCATGTGTCAAAATCGTATTGTGGTTTCCACCCAAGGGTTTTTTTAATCTTTGTCCAATCAACACTATACCGCCGGTCATGGCCGGGCCGGTCGGTAACATATTCAATCATTGACTCATCCATTCCCATAATTTTTAAAGTTTTTCGGATTACTTCAATATTGGGAATGTCTTTGGTTAAACCGCCAACACAAAAAGTTTCCCCAATCGTTTTTTCGTTATGAACTATCAAGTCAATCGCCCGGCAATGATCGTCAACATAAAGCCAATCCCGCACCTGCATGCCGTCACCATAAACCGGCACTTTTTTACCTTCCATCAAATTGGTAATCATTAAAGGAATCAGTTTTTCCGGAAATTGGTATGGTCCGAAGTTATTAGAACAATTGGTAATACTAACCGGCAGACCGTAAGTTTTAAAATAAGACCTAACTAAGGAGTCTGCTCCCGCTTTTGAAGCTGCATAAGGAGAATTCGGCCTAAATGGCCAATCTTCACTGAATTTTTCTTTACCATTATCAGGCAGGGCACCAAACACTTCATCGGTTGAAACATGTGCAAACCTCTTAATTCCATATTTAACCGCCGCATCCAGAAGGACTTGGGTTCCTAAAACATTGGTTTTAAGAAAAATCTGCGGACCGGTTATTGAGCGGTCCACATGACTCTCAGCCGCAAAATGAGCAACCAAATCGATTCCTTCCATCAATTCCGCCACCAATTTTCCGTTGCAAATATCACCTTTAACAAATTTATAGTTGGGCTTTCCTTCGATATCTTTTAAAGAAGAAAGATTACCGGCGTAAGTGAGCTTATCTAAATTAGATATTTGATCGGAAGGATATTTTTTCAACCAGTACCGAATAAAGTTTGAGCCGATAAATCCTGCACCACCAGTAACGAGAAGTTTCATCGACCTTCATTATACAACTAACTCAATTCAAAATATCAGTTTTTTAAAACTGATATTTTGACAAGTAATGTTTGAACTTGCTATAGCAAATCAAGACAATTGCTGACAAAAATGATAAAATTGAGGAGTTAAAAACTATTAAAAAATCTTAATTTAATGAAGGTTAATAAAATTCTTCTTTTAGTCCAAAGACAGGGCTACAGTTTTGTTAACCAAGCAACCTCCCTTTCTTCGGGATTGTCACAAATCGGGGTTGCAAATAAAATCATAATTTGCTCAGAAGAATTCCCTGCCAAAGAAATTCTTGAATTTAAACCAGAGTTAGTTTTAGGGGTTGGTTCCTGGCATTCATACGAAGACTTTGTCGATAAACCCCAAAAAATTGGTCTGAAGGTCGTTCCTTGGATTGTTTCAGATGATAGAGTGGAAAAATTTATTCCAGAATACAACCAACTAAGCCTTATCCTCACTCCCAGCTCACATTGCCAAAAAATTTTTATTAAGGACGGCCTCAAACCAGAAATTATCAAAGTCCTTCCTGAGGCAGTTGACCCAAATTTCTGGAAAAAAATTAGCGAAGCTCAATTGGTTTCTTTCTTGGCGCTAATTTCTATCTCCCATCAAAACTTAAATCTGCCTTTTTTCTTTGATTTGGTTAAAGCTCGCCACCAAGAAGTTCCTATTCTTTTCACTACAGGAGGTGATGCAACCAATAAAGGAGCGCAGGAAGTAATCGCTGCTCTCGGCAAAATTAAACCTGAAGTGCCCTGGCTTTATCTTATCAAAACTTGGCCATCTGAAGGAAGTTTTCTTCATTCAGCAGAAGAAGTTAAGTTGGCCAAAAAGTTGGGAATTTCAAACCGGATCAGATATATTGTGGGTGAGTTCTCCGCCGACTTCATGAGAAATTTAATGAATTTTTGCGACATTTATGTTGCCCCTTCAAGAAGTGAAGGATTTGGTTTACCTTTAGTTGAAGCCCAATTTTGCGAAAAACCCGTAATCTCCATGAAAGCCACCTCAACTCAGGAAATTGTTAAAGACGGGCTTACCGGATTTCTTGTTTCTCCAAAATTAGTTGACAATCAACCTCGCGCTGATACTGATGAATTAACCACGGTACTCCAAAAAATGCTTACTGATTCGAACCTTCGGAAAAAAATGGGGAAAAAGGCCAAAGTTTTTGTAACCGAAAATTTTAGCCCAATGGTGATAGCTTCCAAGTTAATCCGATACCTCGAAGAAAAAACGGCATAGTGGTATAATAATTTACCATGGCCGATTTAGAGAAAATCCTAACTGAAAAAACAAAAGAGATCAGGTCAATTTATGTTTCTTCATATATCCCGCGCAGGTGCGGGATCGCCACTTTTACCAAAGATCTCACCAATGCAATTAATCTTCTTAATCCCCACGTCTTGGCAGAGATTATGGCAGTAGTCAGACCAGAAGAGATAACCGCTTACCCATGGGAAGTCAAATTCAAAATTGTTCAAGACGATTTAGACTCTTACCTCCGCGCCGCCGACTATATTAATAAGTCGTGTACCGACGTGGTTGTTCTTGAACACGAATTCGGGTTATTTGGAGGGCACTATGGGGAGTACATCATTCCTTTCTCTGAAACAATTAAAAAACCCTTGATAATCACCCTTCACACCGTACTTGACGATCCTAACAGCGAACCAGCCATTATTCTTAAAAGACTGGTTGATAAAGCAGCGGCTGTAATCGTTATGACGGAAAACATCAGCAAAAAATTAGTCAATGAATACTTGATCCCGGGTGAAAAAATAGTGACGATTCCACACGGAACTCCCGATTTACCCCTTGGACCCAGTGCTCCTTTTAAAAGAAAAAGAAGACTTTCCAACCGATTGGTTCTGGGAAATATTAACTTGATTACCCCGGGAAGAGGACTTGAATACGCCCTGGAAGCAGTTTCTATTATTGCCAAAAAATATCCAGAGGTTCTTTATTTGATCATCGGACAGACCCACCCAGTTTATCTTAAAGAACACGGCGAATTATACCGCAATTCTTTAAAAAAACTGGCCAGAAAACTCAGAATCAGCAAAAATGTCCGATTCGTCAATCAGTATATTACACTAGAACAATTAATAGATTGGTTAAAAACTCTTGATTTTTATATTACCCCTTATCTTGATCCACAACAATCCTCTTCTGGCGCTTTAGCTTATGCCATCGGCGCCGGAAAATGTTGTATTTCTACTCCTTATGTTTATGCCAAAGAAACATTGGCGAATAATCGGGGTATTCTTATTCCTTTCAAAGACCCCAATGCCATTGCTTCATCGGTAATTGAACTTTGGGGAAATCCGGAAAAGAAAAAGACTATTGAAAAAAACGCTTATGATTATGGCAGACTGATGACCTGGGCAAATGTGGCCATGCAGTATCTAAGTTTATTTAAAGCCGTAATAAAAAACAAAAATGGAGAAAGCTAGCACCGGACGATTTTCGCTCCCTGCTCTTAAATTTGACCACCTTTATAGACTAACCGACAAAACAGGAATTCTCGAACACTCTTTCTTCGCCATTCCAGACAAGAATCATGGCTATACTACCGATGACAACGCCAGAGCTCTACAAGTTTGTCTGAGGTGGGGTAAGTGTATCTCTAATCGAGAAAAATTAATTGACACTTATTTAAAGTTCTTAATATTAGCGAAAAAAGATAATGGATTTTTTAATGACCTTAAACCCGATCTTCAGTGGAAAAATTGCTCAAATCCGTTAGGGGAACATTTCGGCCGGGCAATGTATGCTTTAGCCGAGATAGCCAATGAAGATATAGACGAGAAACGTAGAAAAACCGCTGATTTAACTTTCCAACAAATGTCAGGCTTGATAGACTTGACCTTAAGTCAAAGGACCCTCGCCAATCTGATCGCTGCTTTTTACCATCGTCAAAAAACTGCCAAAAATTTTTCCGAAATCAAAGAAAAAACGAAAAACTTGGCAGATTTTCTTATTCAAAAAAAACAAAGCTTCTCCGACAGTAACTGGCATTGGTTTGAAGAGATACTCTCTTACGATAATGGCCGCCTTCCTTCAGCTCTAATTTATGCTTATAAAATTCTTGGGAAAAAACCATATCTAAAAGTTGCTTTAGAAACACTGGACTTTCTTCTAGAGACAACTTTTGATAGGCAAAAAGACTATTTCTCTTTTCCGGGAAATAAAAGTTGGTTTACCAAGGATGGCAAAAGGGTTTTATATGGTCAACAGCCTGTAGAGGCAGGTAGCACGGTGGAGGCGTGCTGTTTGGCATTCGAAGTTACTCGGGAAAAACAGTATTACCACTTTGCCAAAAAAGCCCTTGCTTGGTATCATGGAGAAAATATTCTTGATGTTTCTTTAGTTGACAAAGAAACCGGCGGGGTTAAAGATGGAATTGATACTGCCGGTGTCAACCCAAACCAAGGCGCGGAATCAATCCTAAGTTATTTAATCGCATACCACTCTTTTAAAAAAGTTCAGTTATGAAAATCGCTATTCTTTCTTCCATTCATTGGCGTACCCCACCACGAGATTACGGACCATGGGAGCTCATTGCCAGCTGGGTAACCGAGGGCATGGTAAAAAGAGGTCATCAGGTTACTTTATACGCAACCGGTGACTCAATCACTCAAGGACAACTTAAATGGATTTGTCCCCGGCCAATTTCCGAAGATCACGATTTGGAACCGAAAGTATATCAATATCTTCATTCAGCTAGGGTTTTCGAAGAGGCAGAAAACTACGATATTATCCACAATCATTATGATGCTTATCCTCTTGTTTTTTCAAAACTAGTAAAAACTCCGGTTGTTACCACCATTCACGGCTTCTCCTCACCTCAGGTAAGAGAAATCTACCAAAGATATTCCAATACCTACTTCGTCTCCATCAGCATGGCTGACAGAAAACATGCCCCAGACTTAAATTACATCGGTAATGTTTATCATGGCATACCGTTAAATGAATATCAGTTTAACGATAGACCAGAAAGTTATTGGTGCTTCATTGGCAGAATCTCCCCCGAAAAGGGTATTCATTTGGCAGTAAAACTAATCAAAAAACTCGGACTTAGATTTAAAATTGCCGGCTTAATCCAAGATCAAAAATATTTTGATAATGAAATAAAACCTTTTCTAGACCCCAAAATTGAATATCTGGGAACTGTTTCTGATGAAGTGAAAAAAGATCTTCTTAAAAACGCTTTAGGATTTCTTCATCTCAACACCTACCCTGAAGGATTCGGACTGACTTTAATCGAGGCAATGGCCTGTGGAACGCCTGTAATCGGCATGAACTTAGGCTCAATCCCTGAAGTAATCGAAGATCAGAAAACCGGTTTTGTGGTAAACACACTTGAAGAAGCCGAAGTAGCCATAAAGAAAATTGATCAAATTTCAAGAAAAGATTGTCGAGAAAGGGTAGAAAAACATTTCACCGTAGAAAAAATGGTGGACGAATACGAAAAGGTTTACCACCAAATTCTTGAGAAGAAAAAGACTACTTCAAACTAGATAATAGCTTCTCGAGAGAAGCAGTTGCCAAACAAACAGTTTTATCGGCCGCCCCATAATAAAGATAGAGCAAACCGTCTTTTTCCACCAGTCCGGTTGGGAAAACAACGTTGGGCACGTCGCCAAAAAGTTCATATTCTTCTTTTGGTTCTAAAATCGGTTCCTTTGTTCTGAAGATAACTTTTCTGGGATCTGCCAAATCCAAAAGTACTGCGCCTACCCGATAGACTCGCTCCTGATCTACTCCGTGATAGATGAGCAACCAGCCTTTGTTTGTTTTAATTGGCGGCGGACCGCTGCCAATCTTATAATTCTCCCACCAGTATTGCGGTTTCAACAATGGTTGAGTGTCTTTCCATAAAAGAAGATCATGAGAAAAAGAAATCCAAATCTCTGGAGCAATCGTTCGCCCGTTCCTCTGACTGCCAGCGGAATACAATGGTCGATGCAGCAAAACATAACGGTCATTAATTTTTTCCGGAAACAAGACGCCGTTGCGACTGCAAATCTCCTTTGGCGTAATTACTCCCAATCTCTCAAACTTTATAAAGTCGTTGGTTTTTATCAAACCCACCCGATGCGGCTCTCCTCCTTTGTTAGCCGGACATCCCAAAATCGTATGGGTTAAATAAAAACTTCCTTCGAGCGGATTAATCCGTAAATCCTCAATCCCATATTGCTCATAATCTTTTTCCGGAACAATTACCGGCTCAGGGTCTCTGGTAAAATTGATCCCGTCTTCGCTTATAGCATGGCCAATCGACGAGACATAGTTCACATATTCGCCAATCGCCCGATAAAGTAGATGAAATTTTCCCCGGAAAAAAGTTGCCCCGGGGTTAAAAACCGCCATATCCTCCCAGGTATGATACTTATCGGGAAGCAAGATGGGATTTTTAGGATGTCGTACAAAACCCATAATAAAATTATACTCCTCGCCCCTTCTTTTTTGCCCAATGGGCATTAGACCTAAACAAGCTTTCGAATGTTCCTGCGTCCGACCAAAAACCTTTAAGTTCAAACCAGTTTAATTTTCCCTGGCCCAGATAAACATTATTAACATCCGTTATCTCCAATTCTCCCCTTTTTGAAGGTTTGCAGGTCCGGATAATATCAAAAACTTTATTATCATAAAGGTAAAGCCCGGTCACGGCCAAGTTTGACTTGGGTCGCTTGGGTTTTTCTTCAATTTCAACTAACTTTTTCTTATCCTTTTTGTCAAAAACGGCTACCCCGAATCTTTGGGGATCGCCAACTTTTTTTAAAAACACAGTCGCTCCTCCAGAAAAGTTTTTTACTGCCGACTTAATATCGGCATCAGTGGTATTGTCACCTAAAATAACGGCAATCGACCCGCCGGCGGCAAAATCTTCGGCCAACGACAAAGC
>CAYVNK010000022.1:0-2222 GCA_964452885.1 uncultured Gammaproteobacteria bacterium | reverse complement strand
TGAAAAGAACCAAGAAACCTAAAATAGCCACGGCCATATACTCTACCACTACCCGCAAGTGAAGGTCTCCTTCAAGATAGTGGTGAATCACTCCCCATAAAACATAAAAAGAGGCGGTTAGAAAGGCAGAAACAATTTGCGCCTGGGGAAAACGCTGAAAATAAAAAAAGGAGAGTCCGCCGGAAACCAATAAAAATAACAGGACTAAATAGTGAACTAAATGTTTTTTAATGTTTTCAAATAAAATCTTCATAGTTTATTATCTATTATCTATTAACGGATTATTTATTAATTTATTAATTCGTTAATCCGTTAATCCGTTAATCCGTTAATTTAAAGAATCGCTCCTCCTTTAATTAAAAGTCCGGCAACTAAAACAAAAAGCAAAAACATCATTTGCGCTAAACTATTACTGGAAATTCTCGGCGTATCGCGGTGGGAAACCATCAAAATATCAATGGCAAAAGCGCCGATTAAAATGCCCACCACAAAAATGATTAAGGCTTTGGTCAGATCAAGCGGGCTGGTTAAGACTGACTGTCTTTTCTCACCTAAAGTTTCCACCGGCTGAGCCGCTACCGGCTTTTCTGCGGGCTTAGGCGCGGCTTTTTCGACCGGTTTAGATTCCACCGCTCCGTATGGCGTTCCGAAAAGCTGGACCACAAGAGTTGTTTCCACTCCTTGCAATGTACCGTCCACCACCGCTACCCCAATTTCCTGATATTTTTCATTAACCACATTTTCCCGATGAGAAGGCGAATTCATCCAAGCGCGAATCACTGAATCGGGGTCACGGAAATCGCGGGCCAAGTTTTCCCCAGCGTATTGATATTTATAACCCACATCCGTAAAAAAAGTCCAAGGCGTTCGGCCCGAAGGTGAAACATGAGCCCAATAGTTAAAAGCAAACATATCGGCCGCTTTTTGCCTAGCGGCTTCCGACAGCAACTGATTGGGTTTCAAGTCCGTCAGCCCTAACTTTCCTCTTTCCAGATTGGTCAGTTCAATAATTCTTTCAGGAGTAATATTGGAAGAAAAGCCCAGGACCGAGGGCTTGGCCAAAACAAAAAAACTAAGACTTATCTGTAAAAACAGAAAAAGAAAGGTCAGAATAAAAAGAGACGAGGCTTTGATAATTTGGGCTTTTTGATTATTGGTCTGATGGGGAAAGAAAAAATTCCAAATGGCAGACATGGATATATTAAAGCACTGCCAGGAGTGAAAAGTAAAGAAGACTCAAAGAAATTATTTTTTCCTTCTGAAAAAAGAAATGACCACTATTAAGATTAGGATTAAAACAAGACCACCCAAAATTAAAGGCAGTTTGGAAAATTTACCAATAGCTTCCCCTTCAACCTCACCAGAACCGGTAGCAGTTCCTCCCCCCAACTCGCCCGGAGCGCCTTCTTTACCCGTTTCTACTCCCAAAACTCCCTCTTGAAAACCCGGAGGTACTCCAACAGCTAAAGTTGTTCCCAATGGCACCGAGGAAAGTTCACTAGAAAAAGGACCAGGCATACAACCATTTCCGGCACGCACTTTAAAATAGTAAAGCTGTCCGGCTGATAAATTGGTTACAGTATAAGAAGTCGTCCCCGCACCTCCAATATTAGGATTGCCATATAAAGGCACCCCTGATTGAGTTCCAAAAGCAATTAAATAATATGTTAAGGGTCCATTGGCTTCATTCCAAAATAAGGTAACACTATTAGTTCCGGCAACAGCACTGGTTAAAACAGGCGCGGAAGCGGGCGCGATATCAGAACATACTGGAGCCGAAACACTCGCCCCCAAAACCGTTCCACCTCCACCACCTCCGGGAGCTGATGTTGGGGTTGGTGTTGGAGTAGAAACTGGTTCTACCCAAAAACCCAAAGTCAAATCAAAAACCGTTTCTTTATTTTGATAATTATCATCAGCTGCGAAAGACATAGAAACCGTAAAATCGTAATCAAGATCCGCTCCGGGAGCAAAAATTCCCATTCCAATTTTATCTTGACCATAAAAATCGGTCACCGACCCACTCCAAATTACTGTCGTTCCTCCAACAATACTGATCTGCATTACATTTTCCAAAATACTAAAATCTGAAGTTCTTGTTCCCCTAATTGCCATTTCCCTTGTTTCCGAATCGGAGTTTTTTAGATTAAGTGTTTTGGTGATAGACTTTCCCGGATACCAAAACCCATCAAGGGTATTGCTAAACAGCGGGTCAGCAAAAC
>CAYVNK010000021.1:0-12463 GCA_964452885.1 uncultured Gammaproteobacteria bacterium | reverse complement strand
TCGGCAGCGGAAAAAAATATACACCTCTGCCAAAATACCCACCGATAATCGAGGACTTGTCTTTTGAATTGCCGCCCAAAACTTTTATCGGCCCCGTAATTGAAACTATAAAAGAGGAAGATTCATTGATTAAAACTGTGGAGCTCTTGGATTCTTTTGAAAATACCAAAACTTTCAGAATAATTTATCAAAGCGACAAGGAAAATCTCAGTAACAAAGAAATAAAAGGAATTAGAGAAAAAATTATCAACCTTCTCTCCGCAAGGTTTCAAGCTCAGATAAAAGGGGCCGACTAAAATTAAGCTCGCTTATTTTTCTAAAAACCGGTACCAATTCGTCGGGAACAGACGGGGAAATTTGGCGCCTAAATTCTTCCAGTTTTGCCGCCGCTTCTTTAGCTTTATCTTTACTGGAAAAGGACACCTCCCGGCGGAGAACAAAAAAACTTTTTACCTTTTTAATATACGGATGAGAAGCCAGAACTTTCCCTTCCTGCAAAACAAACATCCGCCAAGCCGCTTCATCCTCGTTTAATGGTTCTCCAGTTATCAGCTCGCTGCTGCTCTCACCGTTAATTCGCACTTTAAGAGGGCTCCATGGCGGACTAACTAAAAGCCAAGTGCTTTGTCTGATTAAAGCTGTCCTTTTTTGGTAGTTTGTTTTCATTGCCAACTCAATCTCCTCTCTGTCCTTCTCTATTTTTGACCGAATTTGTCTTTTTTCAGTCGAAGAATATGGTTTACCGGTACCGGTAGTTTTTTTTCTACTTCTTTCTTTAACCCGTTCTCGGTCTTGTTTTATCATTCTCAACTCCTCTATTGTCAAACGGGCAGTTGACCGCCAACCCGATAAGGTGACGGTAATTTCTCTCTTTTCACCAGTCCCGTTTTGGACCAAAAAAATAACCATCGGTTCCGAAGGGTTTACTTTCGGCATTCCTTCCGGCACCGATAAAAGAGACTCTATTTTCTCGACTGCCATACTATTGGCTGTATTCTAACAACTTTTTCTAAAAAATCAATTGGACAAAGTGTGTCAAACTATATCGGAATAGGGGAAACGGAAGGAACTAAAGTGGGAATTGGGGTAATTGTTGGGATGGCCGTCGGTGCCGGCGTGGGGGTTGGACTCCAATCCCAAGGTATATTTACCCCAATTTTAATTTCCGAACTACCGGAATTACCCCGACTATCTTGAACTTCTGCTTTTAAAGTATATTTGCCGTCTCCTAAAGTTAAATCAACTTCATACGGCGGGCTAAGAGAATATTTAAGTTCTCCATTAATATAAAGGTCAACCTTAACAATATCGTTGGCCGAAATTGGATTAACTTTAACTGAAAACTTACTGCCCTGCTGGGTTTGATCACCGGGGCGGTCAAACTGCACAAAAACCTGGTCGGTGGTACTGCAATAATCGGTCGGCGGATGATAACGGCTATCGGGCTCCCTAGCCACCCAAGCATCAATCCCTGTCTGCCAGCGGTTTTCCTCATCCTTCGCGGCGAAAGGATCATTTTCTTTAAAAACAAAAAATTCTTTTGAATCAAAATCGCCCCTGGCAATATCTACCGGCGTGGCCAATTTCCCCTGACTTTTACAAATTTTCAAATTTAAATGAATTGGATCATTTTCAGTCGGTTCGGTGCCTTTAATAAAATATTCTGTTCTTTGCGGAAAGCCGTCGTGAGAGCGGTACCCGGAAACAGTATCCACCTCCGCGGTGACAATTTCCGCCGGGGTAGTAAAATTTTCCACCGACCGTCCTTTCAAATATTCAGTCATTATTTTTCGCCAAATTGGTGAGGCGCCGGAAACGCCGGAGGCCACACTTTTCATTGGGGTATTATCGTTATTGCCTACCCAAACACCAGTAATTACCTGTGGAGTCCAACCAATAGTCCAATTATCTCTTTTATCATTGGTGGTCCCGGTTTTGACCGCTACGGCTCGGTCGGAAAAATTCAAAAGACTGGAAGGCCCGAAGGTCAATTTCCTTGCTTCATTATCTGACAAAATATTAGAAATAATAAAGGCTTCGCCTTCGGAAAGCACTCTTTTTCCGGGAATCGGACGGAACTCTTCCAAAGTATTTCCGTCTTTATCGGTAATTTTTAAAATGGAAACAGGATTTACTTTCAAGCCGGTATTGGCAAAAGCCGAGTAAGCCGTCGCCATGTCCAATAAACTGACTTCACCGCCGCCTAAGGTGACCGAAAGACCTAAACGCTTCATATTTTCGGTCGTTGGCTCAAGGGTGGAAAATCCCAGATCATAAGCCGTGGTAAGCATCTCTTTTAAACCCACCAAGGAAAGTACCTTAACCGCCACAATGTTAATCGAGTTGCCTAGAGCATAGCGCAGTTGGAGCGGACCGTGCTCCTTACCGTCATAATTAACCGGCACGTAATCAGGCTTGTCCCCGCCGGGAAATTTGGTTGAAGTGTCTAAAAGCATGGTCGAGGCAGTGTATCCTTTTTTTAAGGCGGTAACATAAGTCACCGGCTTGATCGAAGAACCAGGCTGACGATTTTTGGAGGTGACCACATTAAATTTTCCGTCATAATTGGGGTCATCGTAATTTTTACTGCCCACCATTGCCAAAATCTCTCCGGTTTGGGGATTTTCGACAATGGCGGCACCATTAGTAATGTGTAAATTTTCAACTTTAGCAATTTCCGTACTGACAATATTTTGTACTTTCTCTTGAAGATCTAAATCTAAAGTTGTCGTCACCCGCAAACCGCCAAGTTCCACTGTTTTTTCACCATATTTATCTTCTAAAAGCTTTTTGACATACATTACAAAATGAGGGGCTTTTAAAGCGCCGTTTTGAGTGGAGAAATGAAGAGTTTTTAAATCTGCTAAGGCATCTTTTTCTTCCTGATCGGAAATTTTACCGTCTTCTTTCATCCGGCGCAAAACATCTTTGGTCCGACCGATATAGGCTTTATCGGAAGTTTGTAGGGGAGAGTAACGAGACGGGCTTTGCGGTAATCCGGCCAAAAAAGCGGACTCGGTCAAATTCAGTTCGGAGATACTTTTACCAAAATAGGTAACCGAAGCTTCCCCAACTCCCCAAATTGTCCCGCCGTAAGGCGCCTCGTTAAGATACATTTGTAAAATCTGGTCTTTGGAATACTTTGCTTCAATCTCTAGAGACAAAATAAACTCTTTTAACTTTCTGATAACGGTTCTCTCCGAAGTCAGTAAAACATTCTTGACCAACTGCTGGGTTAAAGTCGAACCGCCCTGAAGCCGGTGGCGGATAAAAAGATAATAAACCGAGCGCAGGTAGCCCTTGGGGTCAAAGCCCTTGTGTTTATAAAAATCCTTATCCTCAATCGAAACCGTGGCATCTTTTAAATATTGGGGCACTTCAAAAAGCTGGACGGACGTTCTTTTTTGATTTGCAAATACATCATAAATCAGTTTTCCGTTGCGGTCGTAAATTTTAGTGGCAAAGCCTTCCTTGCGGACGATTTGATCCGGACGGGGCAGGTCTTTGGCAATAACCACCAAAAAAATTCCGGATAAAAGGGAACCGACAAACACCAAAAGAAAAAACAAGAAGGCGATTTTGGTAAAAACTTGGGCTTTATCCGGTCTAGATTTATAGACACGATTAATAGAAGTCGGTAGAGACCTTATTTGACCACGCAAATCCTGCCATCTTCTTTTCCACATCACCACCCACTGCAAATCAGCCATATATTAAATATAGCATTTTAGATATTGTTTTTAAATCTTAACTCTATCTGTTATACTCAAAATCTGTTATACTCAAAATACTTTAATTTACAATTTTAAAAGTGGATTAGCTTTAACAATAAGGGTGGAAATTTGGTGGAATGGACGGGTTTTTGTTGAAAGGGCCAAGGTGGCGGAGCGGTCAAACGCAACTGTCTGTAAAACAGTCGGTCGAAAGACCTACTTAGGTTCGAATCCTAACCTTGGCACTGAAAGTTTATTAACATTTTAAAGATTGTATGAAAACAGAATGAAATCAGAAGCTCAGTCAAAATCCCGGTAAGGCAAAAAGTCCAATCTGCAACTGCTTAATCCTAAATCCAAAAAAATAACGTTTTTCGATACATTGAACATCCTACAGGAATCTACCCTAAGAAAAATATCTGAATAGCTGTTATGATAAAATAAGAATATGAATGAAATAACCAATCTTTTAACCAGGGGAGTAGAAAATATTTATCCTACTAAAGAGGAATTGGAAAAAATTTTACGAAACGGAAAAAAACTAAAGCTTTACCAAGGGTTTGATCCTTCAATGCCTTCTTTGCATTTAGGTAATTTCGCTGGCGTGATGAAGTTGCGGCAATTTCAAAAGCTCGGTCATGAAATAATCTTTCTTATTGGTGATTTCACCGCCATGATTGGTGACCCAGACAAATTATCTGTCAGGAAACCCTTAACCAGAGAGGAAACCCGGCATAATTCCGAAAACTGGAAAGACCAAATTAAAAATATCATCGATTTTGAAGGTCCTAATCCAGCCAAGCTTCTTTACAATTCCGAATGGCTGGATAAAGTTTCTTTTAAGGATTTAATTGAAATTGCTTCCAAATTCACTACCCAACAAATGCTGGAGAGGGATATGTTTCAAAAAAGGATCAACGAGGGAAGGCCGGTTTATCTTCATGAACTTTTATATCCGGTTGCGCAAGCCTATGACTGCGTGTTTATGGATGTTGATTTGGAATTGGCCGGAAAAGATCAGACCTTTAATGCCTTAGCGGGAAGAACGTTAATGAATGCCTTAAAAGGCAAGGACAAATTTGTCATGACCACCAAACTGCTTGTAGACACCAAAGGCGATAAAGTTGGCAAAACTACCGGAAACGCTTTATTTTTGGATTTGACTCCGGAAAAATTTTACGGCGGTATTATGTCATTTCCGGATGAGGTGATTGCTTTGGGTTTTGAACTTTTAACCGAAGTGGATTTAGCAGGAATTGAAGAAAAAATTAAAGAAAAACCAATGGCCGAGAAAAAAAGACTGGCTTTTGAAATAGTGAAACTTTTGTGGGGAGAAAAAAGCGCCAAAAAAGCCCAAACAGAATTTGAAAACATTTACCAGAAAAACGCAGTGCCGAATTTGGAAACGAAAATTATCAAAAATATTAAACTTGAAGATGTTTTAGTGGAACTTAATTTGGTTAAAAGCAAAAGTGAAGCCAAAAGAGTAATCGAACAAGGTGGGGTAGACGTCGGGGAAGAAAATGTTGTTAATCATAACTTTGAAGTTCCGGCGAATAAAGAAGTAATTATTAAAATCGGTAAAACCCGTTTTGTCAAAATCCGTGTAAATCAAAAATGATGCTTTCGAAAAAACAACAGAAACTGTGGACCATAATTGTGATTATTGCCTCACTCGCTTTGATTATCTTTTCCTTTACTCCTTTTTTAACCTCACTCTCCCGTTAGAGTATCTAGAGTATAATTTGAATAACGACTATGAATTTAAAAGATCCGATTTCCCGATTGCCCATGGTTGGCCCGATTTATGCCAAAAGACTGGAAAAATTGAGGATTGCTACCATTGAGGACCTTCTTTTTCATTTTCCTTTCCGTTATGACGATTTTTCCGTTATTTCTCAAATTGGTTCTGTCCAAGCAGGGGAGATAATTACTGTTCGGGGAATTGTGGAAAAAATTTCCAATTCTTATACCAAAACCGGCAAAAAGATCCAAAAGGCAGAAATCGTTGACTCGTCCGGCAAAATTGAAGCCATCTGGTTTAATCAGCCTTACTTGAGCAAAACGATAAAAACGGGGGAAAAATATAATTTTTCCGGCAAGGCTGATTGGTTTGGTCACTTAAAAGTTTTGGTCTCACCCGAATTCGAAATGATTAAGCCTTCACCGCAAATTTTTTTGTTGTCTTATTTGGCCAATATTCACACCGGTAGGTTAGTGCCGGTTTATAACGAAATTTACGGTGTTTCTTCCAAGTGGCTGCGCTCAAGAATAAAAATAGCCCTGGAAGATTTGGGAGAAAAAATTGAAGAATTTTTACCGGAAGAAATTCTTAAAAAAGAAGGCTTGATTTCCGAGAAAGAGGCAATTTTACAAATTCATTTCCCCGAAAATAAACCTACCGCAGAAAAGGCAGTCAATCGCCTGGCTTTTGACGAACTTTTTTTGATTCAGCTGGCCGGTCTATTACGAAAAAAAGAGTGGCAGGAAAAAGTTTTAAGGGAGCCTTTTTTTGTCGACCAGGAAAAACTTTTACAGTTTACCGGTTCTTTGCCGTTTTCCTTAACCAACGCCCAAAAAAGGTGTCTACGGGAAATTTTGACTGACCTGGAAAAACCGATTCCTGCCAACCGGCTTTTACAGGGGGACGTCGGCTCGGGAAAAACCGTGGTGGCCGCCGCCGCCGCCTATGTCGCTTTTTTAAACGGGAAGCAAACTTTATTTATGGCGCCAACTGAAATATTAGCCAATCAACACTATGCCACCCTAAAGACCCTTTTGGAACCCTTAGGAGTACCGATTGAGTTAGTAACCGGAAGTTGTAAGCAAAATATAAAAAATGGCATTGTTGTTGGTACTCATGCCCTTTTATACCAAGACTTTTCTTCCAAAAATGTTGGCTTGGTGATTGTAGACGAACAACACCGCTTTGGCGTCGAACAAAGGCTTATGCTCTACCAGAAAGGTCTAAACCCTCATTTTCTGACGATGACCGCCACCCCGATTCCCCGCACCATTGCCTTAACTTTATTCGGCGATTTGGACCTTTCCGTAATTGACGAAATGCCGGAGGGCCGTCTTAGGGTAAAAACCTGGGTCGTCCCCAAAGAAAAACGGACAAAGGCTTACGGATGGATTAAAGAAAGAATCAAAGACACGCCTGAACAGGCCTTCATCGTTTGTCCTTTAATTGAAGAGTCGGAAACTTTGTCTACTGTCAGAGCCGCCACTAGAGAATTTGAAACCCTCTCCAAAGTCGTCTTTCCCGATTTAAGACTGGGGCTTTTACACGGCCGGATAAAATCCAAAGAAAAAGAGAAAGTTTTAAGTAAATTCAAAGCGGGAGAACTGGATATTTTGGTGGCTACCCCGGTCGTCGAAGTCGGCATCGATGTTCCCAACGCTACCATTATGGTAATCGAGGCGGCTGACCGCTTCGGCTTGGCCCAATTGCACCAATTACGAGGCAGAGTCGGCCGCAGTAACCGACAATCATATTGTTTTCTCTTTACGGAAAACGAAACTCCCTTGGTGGTAGAACGCCTTAAGGCTCTTGAAAAAACCAATATCGGCATGGAACTCTCCGAAATTGATTTGAAACTGCGCGGACCGGGAGAAATTTACGGCACCCGCCAGCATGGCCTGCCCGATTTACGGATGGCTTCTTTCTCAAACCTTGACTTAATCCAGAAAACCCGCCGGCAAGCTGAAGCGCTTCTGGCAACCGACCTTTCCGCGCTTACCGCAAATTCTCCCTTGAAAAACCGCCTCCAAAAGTATAAAATAGAGGCTATTAATAATTAATTAAATAAATGACACCCTTACCAAAAAGACGCTGGTCAACCAGAAGACAAGGAAAAAGGAGAGCTTCTTTTGTTTCTCCCACTCTTGCCATGGTTAAATGTGACCATTGCGGTGAGCTTAAGCAAAACCACACTGCCTGCCCAAAATGCGGCTTCTACAAAGGCAAACTGGTCTTAACTATTAAAAATAAAAAATCTAAAAACAAAAAACAAAGTTGAAAACGTCAAGTGATCCCCGCCATCAGAGAAGAAGAGAAACCGTTAGGGATTTGTTTGCCTACACCTTCGAAAAAGAACAGCCCCGTAGCAAACTCACTAATTTGGTAATTAAAAATCTATCTCAAATTGATTCGGAAATTTTAAAGGCGGCACCCGAATGGCCGCTCGAGCGCATTAATAAAATTGATTTGGCAATTCTCCGTTTAGCCATTTATGAGCTTTCAATACAAAAATCGGAGCCTCCCAAAGTAATTATTGACGAAGCCGTGGAACTGGCTAAAGAATTCGGCTCGGAAAATTCCCCTTCTTTTGTAAATGGAGTTTTAGGGACAGTTTTGAAAAAAGAAAAAGGAGAAGACAATGCTGACACCAATTGAAATTGAGGACTTTGAGAAAAAAACGGGAGTGATTTTTAAAAATAAAGAACTTTTGTTTCAGACCTTAACTCATCGTTCATACTTGAACGAAGCTAAAATAAAGGGTTTATCGTCCAACGAAAGACTGGAGTTCTTGGGCGATGCCATTTTGGCTTTTTGGGTTTCCCAACAGATTTACAAAAAGTTTCCCGATTTTCCCGAAGGCCAGTTGACTTTCGTCAGAACCCATCTGGTCAGAACGGAAACCCTGACTGGCTTAGCCAGGATACTGGATTTAGGAAAATTTTTAAAAATGAGCAAGGGGGAAGAACAGAGCGGGGGAAGGGAAAATCCGGTTTTACTGGCTAATACTTTTGAGGCTCTAATAGGGGCAATTTTTTTGGACCAGGGTATCAATCAGGTTGCCGATTTTTTGGAAAAAGAGTTTACCTCCCTTATCGGGGAAATAACCAGCACGGAGTGCCTTAAGGATCACAAAAGTTTACTCCAGGAACTGATTCAGGCCAAAGGTCATTTTTCGCCGGTTTATAAACTGATCGAAAGCTCAGGCCCCGACCATCAGCGCACTTTTACCATGGGTGTTTTTTTAGAAAATAAACTCCTGGCTCAAGGCCAAAGCCGCTCCAAACAGGAAGCTGAAGAAGAAGCCGCCAAAAAAGCGCTTGAGATTCTCTTAAAAATCGATTAAAATACCTTACTATGTCAGTAACTGTCAGATTATCAGTGGTCGGTAAAAAGAATCGGCCATTTTATCGAATCGTCGCTTGCACCACTCGCTCTAAAAGAGACGGGAAGTTTTTGGAAATCTTAGGCACCTACAATCCACACGTTAGTCCAGTCGTTTTAAATTTGGATAAAGAAAAATTCTCGGCTTGGGTTAAAAAGGGAGCGATGGTTTCAACCGGCCTCCGTAAATTAATGAAACAATGAAAGACTTCTTAGAAAAAATTGTCGCGGCAATTGTTGATGATTCAAAAACGGTGGAAATTCTTGAAAAGCCGGAGGGGGAACTTACTGTCCTTACGATTATTGCCCCAGGTAAAGAAGTGGGAAAAATTATCGGCAAGGGCGGAAGGGTTATCAACGCCATCCGCGCTTTGTGCCGTTTAAAGGGCGGAAAAAATCTGTCGCGCTTTTTGATCCGCGTTGAAGCAAAAGCGTCTTAAAAAGAGAAGGGGTTATCTTTGCCGGCCGGCAAAGAAAGATTGACGTCTTTCATAGGCTCTTCCGAAAAAGTAAGATATCCCTTCAGTTTATCGATAAAATCTTTGTCTTTCGAGGAAATTTTCGGAATCTCCTTGTCAATTTTGCCAATATCTTTGGGTAGGGGGGCGGAAAAGGAAATAAAACTTATCTTTCCGGACAAATAAGGCATAGAAGCACTCTCACTGGCTTCAACCGAGCCGAATTTTACTCCGTCAATTTTTAAAAGCGGTAAAATATTTTCTGTTTTTTTAATCATTTCTTTAAAATTATTAAAGTTGGCGGAAAAGGAAAAAGAAATCCCCAGCGGAGAAATTTCCTCGGCATTTTCGCCGGAGGGGCTGGCAACCGAATTTAAAAACTTAAAAGACTCTAAAAAAATTCTGCTATCGAGAAATATTTTTTCCGCCACGGCCAAAGTTTTGAAGGGATCCTGATTAACCGGTAAGACTCCCAAGACCAAATTGGCTGAAGTTTGTAAATCCGCTTCCGACAAAGACTTCAAATCGGCCAACTTCCGGGAAAGTTTGCTGATTTGATTATTTTGCGCGGTCAGTTCCCGCCGCAGCGAAAAAACTTCCCTTATTTTGGGAATCAGAAAAAACAAAGTCAGCATCACCACCAGAACCCCCGCAATGATCGGTACGGCAAAGTCCCGAAAAACACTTTCTAATTTATTCATGGTTTTAACTCAAGAGAAAGATTGTATTTTCCATCTTTATTTCGTCCAACACTGGGATAAACAATTTGAGAGTATTTTTTCAGTCTACTCAGCTCTTCAACCTGATTATTAAAGTTTGTCAACGATTCCAAGCTGTCACAAGTACCGCTAATTTTTATCGTTCCGTCAGCTAAAATATCCAACCCGTCAATTCTAAAGCCGGTTACAGAAATCGACTCAATATCGGCAATTAAGGGAGAATAACTTTTTCTCTCCTGCAAAATAGTGTTAATCATTTTAATTCTCCCCGCCGTTACTGCCGCCAAGGTCTCGATGTTCGCTAAAGACTTAATCTCGTTTTCGATCAAAATTTTTTTTCTTTGGCTTGCCTGAATTGAATTTTTGGTCAGGAGAAGTACTCCCATTACCAAAATTAGAACGACGATAAAAACTCCCACCAAAGAGAAAGCAAAAAGCTTAACTTTTCTCTTTAATTTAAGAAGAAGAACTGCCTGTTTGGCTTCTTTATCAATTAAATTAAAACTTTTCTTCATTTAGGTTTACCCTTCTCTCATGGCGGAACCTAAAGCAACCGTAAAGACCGGAGCAATTTTCTTTAAAAGCGCTTTGTTGCTCTCGTCAACCTTAATCAGAGTAAAGGGGTCCACAATTTGAACTTCAATTCCCAATGTCTTGGTGAAATATTCCGCGATTCCCGGCAGTAAAGAAGTTCCTCCGGTCAAGACCGCCAACTTCGGCGACTCATTCAGTTTTTCCGTGTAAAAATGAATTGCTTTTTTGACTTCCTCGGTAACTACGGTCAGAATCGGCTCAATTGCCGCCGCTACTTTATTTTCCGCCTGTCCCGAATAACCGTAACTCTTTTTGTATTCTTCCGCCGTGGCAAAATCAAACCCGAGAGCGCTGGTCAAAGCGCGGGTAATCGCTTCCCCGGCCATCGGCAATTGGCGGCCGGAAAAAAGATTACCGCGGTTTATCAATATGATATCGACCGTTTTTGAGCCGAGGTTCAATAAAACAAAGTCTCCTTGGCTAAAAACCAGTTTAAGAACACGAAGTGTAGTGATAATCTCCGTTTCCAAAGCCACCGCTTCCAAATCGGCCAGTTTTAAAACCTGCAAGTATTTATTGACCAAAGCGGTTGGCGCCGCCACCAATAAAATCTTGACTTTGTTTAATTTTGCTGATATCTCGTCGGGAATAACCTCCCAATCTAAACTAACCTCCGACAAAGGCTGGGGGATAAGATTTTCCGCTTCCCAGGGAATCGCTTGTCTTAATTCTTCTTCAGACATTTTTGGCAGTTCAATTATTTGCGAAAAGACGCTTCTTTCCGGAAGTGAAGTTACGACCCGATTAGTCCCGACTTTAATTTCGGTTTTCAGCTTTTTAATTGCCTCGGCTACTGCCACTAAATCTCTTTCCGCATCAGAGATACCGTTTCCCGGGGTTTTAATCATCCCGGCCGTAATCAGCCGGAAAGTATTGCCTTCATTGGCCACTTGGACGATTTTAATCGAATCGGAACCGATATCTAAACCAAAATGATTAATCATTCTAAATTACTTCCAGAAAATAATTGATAATTAAATATAGAAGGCACAGTTGGCCATAATTGGCATTGCTGTAAACTGCGGGTGACTCCTGATTCCTGAACTGTAGCGGTGGAAACATAACAACTCCCTTGCTCCGGCAAGACTTGATCTGACTTAACCCCAATTTTTTGTTTTTGGTCATTAAAAAGAAGACGCAATTGAACCAGATAAGGAATGCCAGGAAGAGGTGATAAATTTCCTGAGCAATTGGCAAAAGTGATGCCACTAATTGTACAGTTGTCCTCAATGGTACCACTAAAGTTCGTTCGGCTTGAATTACGATCAAAAACAAAACGCTCGTTTAAAAAATTACCCCCGCTTTTATAAATCAAGGTTGCCTCCAGGGCAGTTTGGGAGTCATTCCAACCAAATTTAAGAGAAGTAACCAGAGGATTAATGGGAATCTCCAGTGAACCATCAGTATTGTGGTTAACCAACCAGAGGGTGACCGGTTCGTTAGCAGAAATCGAATTAGGAAAAACATATTCTTGATTTTTACCTAAAGTCTTTTTTGCCACCGAATAGCCAATGCCAGAAACGTAAACTTTATTGTCTATACTACCAATGTTTGAACTGGCTTTAATGGCTTTTTCCAAGCCCGTTTGGGCCACCAAAAGCGCCCTGGCCGATTCCTGCGATTGCTGAGAAATTTTAATATCGGTAACCGAGCGGGAAACGACGGAAAGTCCGATCACCAAAATTACAGAAATAACCAACAACAGTATTAAGAGAATCTGACCTTGTTCGTTATTTTTTTTAGAGGGCAGAATTAATTTCATCCTAGTAAAAGTTTAAAGAAAATTAACCCTTATGTCAAATCTACTGATAATTTCTGGTGACTACTTCCGTCTGAAAATCTAAAGAGGCTTTT